>NZ_JBVJWV010000011.1:99587-101301 GCF_055602105.1 Streptomyces sp. NPDC037421 | reverse complement strand
GTACCCCCCCCCCCCCCCCCCCCCCCCCCCCCCCCCCCCCCCCCCCCCCCCCCCCAACCCCCCCCCCCCCCCCCCCCCCCCCCCCGCTTCTCGTTGTGCCCGGTCGGTGGAACGTCCGAGCACCCGTGGGGGCCGCTGCGGTACCCTGACGCCATGCGTGCCGTACGCCTCCTGCTTACCGAGCCGCGCTGATCAGTACCGACCCTTCGAAGAGGTCGGCATCGGCGCGGCGTCCCCTCCTGTGCGAGGGGTTTTTTCGTTTGGGCGGGCAGAGACGGCAGAGACGATCGATGGAGCTTCAGAAATCATGAGCGAGACGAACACCCCGGCCCCCGAGGCGGCCGAGGGGCACCGTTACACGGCTGCCATGGCCGCCGACATCGAGGCACGCTGGCAGGACGTATGGGACGCGGAGGGCACCTACGAGGCGCCGAACCCGACCGGTGACCTGGCCGGTGACCCGGCGGTCGTCGCCCGGCCCAAGAAGTTCATCATGGACATGTTCCCGTACCCCTCCGGTGCGGGCCTGCACGTCGGCCACCCGCTGGGCTACATCGCCACCGACGTCTTCGCGCGCCACCAGCGGATGTCCGGCCACAACGTCCTGCACACCCTGGGCTTCGACGCCTTCGGCCTGCCGGCCGAGCAGTACGCCGTGCAGACCGGCACGCACCCGCGCGTGTCGACCGAGGCGAACATCGAGAACATGAAGGTCCAGCTGCGCCGGCTGGGCCTGGGCCACGACAAGCGCCGGTCCTTCGCGACGATCGACCCCGAGTACTACAAGTGGACCCAGTGGATCTTCCTGCAGATCTACAACTCCTGGTACGACGCCGACGCGAAGAAGGCCCGCCCGGTCTCCGAGCTGGTCGCCGCCTTCGAGGCCGGCACCCGTGAGGTCCCCGGAGGCCGCGCCTGGGCCGGCCTGACCGCCGCCGAGCGCGCCGACGTGCTGAACGGCTTCCGCCTGGCCTACGCCTCCGACGCGCCCGTGAACTGGTGCCCCGGGCTGGGCACCGTGCTGGCCAACGAGGAGGTCACCGCCGACGGCCGGTCCGAGCGCGGCAACTTCCCCGTCTTCAAGTCCCGCCTGAGCCAGTGGAACATGCGGATCACGGCCTACGCGGACCGCCTGCTGGACGACCTGGACGCGCTGGACTGGCCCGAGGCCATCAAGCTGCAGCAGCGCAACTGGATCGGCCGCAGCGAGGGCGCGCGCGTCGACTTCGCGCTGGGCGACGAAGCCATCACCGTCTTCACCACCCGCCCGGACACCCTGTTCGGCGCCACCTACATGGTCCTGGCGCCCGAGCACCCGCTGGTCGAGAAGTTCATCCCGGCCGCCTGGCCCGAGGGCACCCACGACGTGTGGACCGGCGGGTACGCCACCCCCGCCGAGGCCGTGGCCGCGTACCGCAAGCAGGCCGCCTCCAAGTCGGACGTCGAGCGGCAGGCCGAGGCCAAGGACAAGACCGGCGTCTTCACCGGCGAGTACGCGGTCAACCCGGTCAGCGGCGACAAGGTCCCCGTCTTCATCGCCGACTACGTGCTGATGGGCTACGGCACCGGCGCGATCATGGCCGTCCCGGCGCACGACACCCGCGACTTCGAGTTCGCCCGCGCCTTCGAGCTGCCGATCCGCTGCGTCGTCGAGCCGACGGACGGCCGCGGCACCGACACCGCCGAGTGGGAGGACGCGTTCGTCTCCTACGAC
>NZ_JBVJWV010000011.1:8510-99492 GCF_055602105.1 Streptomyces sp. NPDC037421 | reverse complement strand
TAAGGCGAAGCTGGTGAACTCCGCCGGCGAGGGCGTCTCCCTGGACGGCCTGGGCGTCGTCGAGGCCAAGGCCGCCATCACCGACTGGCTGTCGGAGCGCGGCATCGGCGAGGGCACCGTCAACTTCCGCCTGCGCGACTGGCTGTTCAGCCGCCAGCGGTACTGGGGCGAGCCCTTCCCGATCGTCTACGACGCGGACGGCGTCGCCCACTCCCTGCCCGAGTCGATGCTGCCGCTGGAGCTGCCGGAGGTCGAGGACTACTCGCCGCGCACCTTCGAGCCCGACGACGCCACCTCCAAGCCGGAGACCCCGCTGTCGCGCAACGAGGCGTGGGTCAACGTGGAGCTGGACCTGGGCGACGGCGTGAAGTCCTACCGCCGCGAGACCAACACCATGCCCAACTGGGCCGGTTCCTGCTGGTACGAGCTGCGCTACCTGGACCCGGACAACGCGTCCGCCCTGGTGGACCCGGAGATCGAGCAGTACTGGATGGGCCCGCGCGAGGGCGCGCCGCACGGCGGCGTCGACCTGTACGTGGGCGGCGCCGAGCACGCGGTGCTGCACCTGCTGTACGCCCGCTTCTGGTCCAAGGTGCTGTTCGACCTGGGCCACGTCTCGTCGGCCGAGCCGTTCCACAAGCTGTTCAACCAGGGCATGATCCAGGCGTACGCCTACACGGACGCGCGCGGCGTGTACGTCCCGGCGGCCGAGGTCGAGGAGCGCGACGGCGGCTGGTTCTACCAGGGCGAGCCCGTCAAGCGCGAGCACGGCAAGATGGGCAAGTCCCTGAAGAACGCCGTCACGCCCGACGAGATCTGCGAGGAGTACGGCGCGGACACCCTGCGCCTGTACGAGATGGCGATGGGCCCGCTGGACGTCTCGCGTCCGTGGGACACCCGCGCCGTCGTCGGCCAGTACCGCCTGCTGCAGCGCCTGTGGCGCAACATCGTGGACGAGGAGACGGGCGAGGTCACCGTCGTCGACGGCGAGCCCGACGAGGCCACCCTGCGCGCCCTGCACAAGGCCATCGACGGGGCCGGCTCGGACATGGCGGGCCTGCGCTTCAACACGGCGATCGCGAAGATCACCGAGCTGAACAACGCCCTGACGAAGGCGGGCCGCCCGCTGGAGCGGTCCGTGGCCGAGCGCCTGGTGCTGCTGGTCGCCCCGCTGGCGCCGCACATCGCCGAGGAGCTGTGGCACCGCCTGGGCCACACCGACTCGGTGGTCCACCAGGACTTCCCGGTCGCGGACCCGGCGTACGTCGTGGACGAGACGGTCACCTGCGTGGTCCAGGTCAAGGGCAAGGTCAAGGCGCGCCTGGAGGTGCCGCCGAGCATCTCGGAGGCCGACCTGGAGCAGCTGGCCGTCACCGACGCGGGCGTCGTCGCGGCCCTGGGCGGCGCGGAGATCCGCAAGGTGATCGTGCGCGCGCCGAAGCTGGTGAACATCGTCATCTGAGGTGGCCGGCGGCCTGAGCGGGCCGGCTCCTCGGGGTGATCCCGTACGGGCAGGTTGGGGGTTCGATTGGAACCCCTGGCCTGCCCGTGGCGTTTACGGTGGGGGGGACGGGAACAAGCCGGGGAAGGGAACCTCATGGAGGTAGGCGCGTTGATCATCATCTTTGCCCTGGTGGTGCTGTTCGCCTTCCTGGGGCTGGGCGCCTGGGCCACGGTCAAGGCGGTCGGCGCGGCCAAGCGCGGCGTGGACCGGACGATCACGCAGGCCCGCCGGACGGTGGAGGACACCACCCTGAAGGCCAGGAGCATCGGTCAGACCGGGGTCGCCGGCTCGCTGGCGCAGCTGCGGCTCGACCTGCGGAACTCGATGCGCGCCACCCAGGCCGCCCTCTACCAGGGGGTGCAGTCGGACAGCTCGCTCCAGGAGTCCGTCGCCCTCTTCGAGCGGCTGAGCCGGCACGGGCACGAGCTGGACGACGAGCTGAAGCGGCTGGAGCAGGAGCCCGACCGCAAGCGGATCGCGGAGCGCATGCCCGAGCTGCGGGAGCGCACCCTCAAGATCACGAAGTCGGCCGATTCGCTGCGGTGGGCGGCGCGTGACCGCGCCCGGCGGTTCGCGGACGACGAGCTGGCGATGCTCTCGGAGCAGATCGAGGTCGAGTCGGACGCGCTGCGGGACTGGTCCCGGGAGTCGGTCGACGACCTGGCGGCCGCGGCGGCGGCCTGGGACGCGGGCCAGGCGGCCGCGGGCGGCCCGGGTGCGGCCCCGGGAGCGGCTGCGGGTGCCGAGCAGGGCGCGCGGCCGGCCCAGCCGTCGCAGCGGGCCGGGGAAGCGGCGCGGGCGGCGGAGCCGGAGCGGCCGGCGCTGGACCCCTCCGCTCCGGCGGCGGCGTACCCCTGGCAGAAGGCCCCCAGGCCGGAGGCCACCACCTGATCCCAGGCCGTGTCTTCCGGATCAGGCCGGACCGGGGAGAGGTGCCGGTCGCCGCGAGCCCGGCCTGATCCGGAAGGCACGGCTCAGGGTGGTCCGGGGCGCGGGGCGGCCCGGGCTGCCGGAACACCACCTCTGCCGGTAACCTCCGGCTCATGTCCCGCCATGTCGCGATCGTCACCGATTCCACGGCCTACCTGCCCCCGCAGGCGATGGCGCGGCACGGGATCACCTCCGTCCCCCTGACCGTGGTCCTGGGCGACGAGGCCCTTGAGGAGGGGACCGAGATCTCGGCCCGCAGCCTCGCCGCGGCGCTGCAGAAGCGCCGCCCGGTCACCACCTCCCGCCCGGGCCCGGAGCAGTTCGTACGGGCCTACCGGGCGGCCGCGGAGGCCGGTGCCACCGGCATCGTGAGCCTGCACCTGTCCGCCGAGTTCTCCGGCACCTACGACGCCGCCGTGGTCGCGGCCCAGACCTCGCCCGTGCCGGTCCGCGTCGTCGACACCGGCATGGTCGCCATGGCCCTCGGCTTCTGCGCCCTCGCCGCCGCCGAGACGGCCGAGGCCGGCGGGTCCGCCGACGAGGCCGTGGCCGCCGCCGAGAAGCGGGCCGCGGAGATGTCGGCCTACTTCTACGTGGACACCCTCGACTACCTGCGGCGCGGCGGGCGGATCGGGGCCGCGCAGGCCCTCCTCGGCTCAGCGCTGGCGGTCAAGCCGCTGCTGACCCTGGACGGCGGGCGGATCGAGATGCTGGAGAAGGTGCGCACGGCCTCGAAGGCCATCGCCCGGCTGGAGGAGCTGGCCGTCGAACGGGCCGGGGCGCGGCACGTCGACGTCGCCGTCCACCACCTGGCGGCCCCGGAGCGGGCCGAGAAGCTCGCCGAGCGGCTGCGCGAGCGCATCCCCGGCCTCGTCGAGCTGCACGTCAGCGAGGTCGGCGCGGTGATCGGCGCGCACACCGGGCCGGGGCTGCTGGCGGCGGTCATCTCGCCCCGCTGATCACCGGAACGGGTGGCGGGGTTGTCCACAACCGAGCGGTTTTCCACCGGAATCGAGTGCTCCGAGCGGTGGTCGGGGGATCGGCCCTAGCTTCGGGGGCATGACTCTTCGAACGCGTACTCCAGGTAGTCCTTCTCCCGCGTCTCCCCCCGGAACCTCCTCCTCGTCCGCGCACGCCTCCGGCGGCGGCAGCGGGCCCGGGCGGGTGCGCCGGTCCGACGGCAGGCTCCGGCACGGCCGGCGCGCCCGCGCCCGGCCCCGGCCCGACCCCGCCGAGGTGCGGCGCAGGGCCGAGGCGCTGCTGGCGGGCGGAACGCCGGGGACGGGGGAGGAGACCGGGGCCCTGCGGGTGGCGGATCCGCCCGGTGTCGTGGATCCGCCCGGTGTGGTGGATCCCCCGGGTGCGGTGGATGTGCCGGTGGGGGTGTTGGGGGACGGGGAGGCGCGGAGGCTGGCGCTGCGGGAGCGGCTGCCGGTGTGGGTGCAGGTCCGGTGCGGGGTGGAGCCGAGGACGGTGGCCGCCGTGGCGGTGGTGCTGGTGGTGGCGGTCGGCTTCGCCGCCCAGCAGTACTGGTCGGGCCGGCCGCAGCCGGTGACGGCCCCGGCCGTGCTCGGGCCCGGCTCCGCCCCTCCCGCCCCGGTGCCGTCGGCGGCCCCGGCCGGTGGGGGCGCCCGCATCGTGGTGGACGTCGGCGGCAAGGTGCGCGACCCCGGTGTGCGGAGACTGCCCAGCGGCTCGCGGGTGGAGGACGCGCTGGCCGCCGCCGGGGGAGTGCGGCCGGGCACGGACACCACCGGGCTCAACCGGGCCCGGGTCCTGGTGGACGGCGAACAGGTGCTGGTGGGGGCCACCGCGCACCCGGCCGCGGGCGGGCCGGCCCCCGGTGCGGGTGCGGGCGGCGGGGCCGGTCCGCTGAGCCTCGGCAGCGCGACGGTCGAGCAGCTGGACGGGCTGCCCGGGGTGGGGCCCGTGCTCGCCCGGAACATCGTCGAATTCCGCACCGCCCGGGGCGGGTTCCGGGCCGTGGAGGACCTCCGGCAGGTCGACGGGATCGGCGAGCGCAGGTTCGCCGAGCTGCGAAGGCTGGTGCGGCCGTGAGCGCCGCCGGGGAGCCGGCCGGGGAGGAGCGGGCAGGGGGCGAGCGGGCCGGGGGTGAGCGGGCCGGGCCGGTGGACCTGCGGCTGGCGGTGCCGGCCGTGGCGGCCTGGGGTGCGGCGGCGCTGGCGCTCGGGGTACCGGGCGGGTGGAGCGCCGTCGGGGCGGGGCTCGCGGCGGCCGCGGCGGGGGTGCTGCTGCTCGCAGGCCTTCGCGGGTCGCAGCCGCTGTGGGGGGTCGGACCGGCCGTGGCCGCCGCGCTGCTCTGCGCCGCCGCCGGGGCGGGGGTGGCCGGGCTGGAGCGGGCCGAGGCGCGGGCGGGGCCCGTGGCCCGGCTGGCCGGGGAACACGCCCGGGTGCGCGCGGAGCTCACCGTCGGCTCGGACCCCCGGGTGGCCCGGGGCGGGGCCGGGCCGCCGGTGGTGGTGCTGGACGCGGTGCTGACCGGGGTGAGCGGCCCCGACGGGACGCGGACCCGGGTGGAGACCCCCGTGCGGGTGCTGGCCGGGCATCCGGGGTGGGCCCGGCTGGAGCCCTCGACCCGGGTCGCGGTGGTGGCCCGGCTGGCGCCGGCGCGGGACGGGGAGCGGGCCGTGGCCCTCCTCCGCCCGGCCGGGGACACCCCGCCCGGGGTGACGGGCGGCCCCGACCGGGCGCAGCGGCTCGCGGGGGCGCTGCGGGCCGGGCTGCGGGAGGCCACCGAGGGGCTCCCGGGGGACGCCAGGGCCCTGCTGCCGGGGCTGGTGGTCGGGGACACCTCCCGGGTCCCGCCCGAGCTGCACGAGGCGTTCAGGGCCACCGACCTGCTGCACCTGCTGGCCGTCTCGGGCTCCAACCTGACCGTGGTGCTGTATCTGCTGATCGGGTCCCCGGCCCGCGCGCAGCACGCCGAGCGGAGCGGGCTCGCGCCCCGGCTGGGGCTCTCGCTGCGGGCCACCGCCCTGGGCGGGGCGGCGCTGACGCTGGCCTTCGTGGTGGTGTGCCGGCCCGACCCGAGCGTGCTGCGGGCCGCCGCCTGCGGGGCGGTCACCCTGCTGGCCCTCGCCACCGGGCGGCGCAGGTCCCTCATCCCGGCGCTGGCCGGGGCCGTGCTGCTGCTGGTGCTGTACGACCCGTGGCTCGCCCGCAGCGCCGGGTTCCTCCTCTCGGTGCTGGCCACCGGGGCGCTGCTCACCCTCGGGCCGCGCTGGAGCGGGGCCCTGCGGCGGCGGGGGACGCCGCCCCGCCTCGCCGACGCCCTGGGGGCGGCCCTCGCGGCGCAGGCCGTGTGCGCTCCGGTGGTGGCGGTGCTCTCCGCCCGGGTGAGCCTGGTCGCCGTGCCCTGCAACCTCCTGGCGGAGCTGGCGGCGGGCCCCGCCACCGTGCTCGGCTTCGCGGCCCTGGCCACGGCCCCGGTGTCCATGCCCGTGGCGGAGCTGCTCGCCCGGTGCGCGGGGGTGCCCGCCGGGTGGATCGCCGCCGTGGCGCGGGGTGGGGCCCGGCTGCCGGGGGCGGAGCTGCCCTGGCCGGGCGGGCTCGCGGGCGGGCTGCTGCTGGGCGCGGTCACGCTGGCCGCGGTGGGACTCGGGGCCCGGTTCGGGCGGCGGCGCGGGGCCTGTGCCGCCGTGGCCGTGCTCCTGCTGGTCGCGGTGCTGCGGCCGCCGCAGCTGATCCGTACGGTCACCGGCTGGCCGCCCCCGCACTGGAGCTACGTCCAGTGCGCCGTGGGCCAGGGCGACGCCGCCGTGCTCGCCGCCGGCCCCGGTACGGCCGTCGTGGTCGACGCCGGGCCCGAACCTGGGCCGGTCGACGACTGCCTGCGCGCCCTGGGCGTGAGCCGGATCCCGCTGCTCCTGCTGACGCACTTTCACGCCGACCACGTGGGAGGGGTTTCCGGGGTGCTGCGGGGCCGGTCCGTGGGTGTGATCGAAACCACCGTGCTGGAGGAGCCGGCCGCGCAGGCGGCTTCGGTCCGGCGGGCGGCGGCGCGGGCCGGGGTGCCCGTCGTGCCGGCGGTGCCGGGGGAGCGGCGCCGGACCGGGCCGCTGGAGTGGCAGGTGCTGTGGCCGTCGGCGACGGCTCCGCCGCCGGAGGGGCCCAACGACGCGAGCGTCGCCCTGCTGGTGCGCACCTCGGGTCTGACGCTGCTGCTGCTCGGGGACCTCGAACCGCCCTCCCAGGAAGCACTTCTGAGGGAGCATCCGGAGCTGGGCCCCGTGGACGTGCTCAAGGTCGCCCACCACGGATCGGCGCACCAGGACCCCGGCCTCCAGGACCGGGTCCGGCCGCGCCTGGCGATCGTCCCCGTCGGTGCCGGCAACCGCTACGGGCACCCCGCTCCCGGCACGATCGCGCAGCTCAGGGCCCATGGGGCGGCCGTTTTGCGCACCGACGAGGACGGCTCCGTGGCGGTCTCCGGAAGCGGTGCGCGCATGCGTGCGTTTCCAGCCGGACGGCGTCCGAAAGCGCGTGGTCATACCGGGCGCGACCGCTCTGTTTGCCCACAACCCGACAGCATGATCGAATGCGTCTTCGCCAGAACGGTCCAAGTCCACACAGCACGGGGGTGCACTAGCCATGTTCGGTCGCCGACGGGGGATGGAGACGACCAGCGGTGCCGCTTCGACTACATCCGCGACTCTCACACTGCCGCACACGGCGCGGCTGTTGAGCTGCCGGGTGCTCGACACGGTCCACCAGCCCATCCGACAGGCCAAGTTCGAGGTCACCGACCCGATCGGCCGACGGGTCGTCAGCGGGGAGACGGATCCCTACGGAGGGTTCACGGCGGCCATGCCGGAGGGCGAGTACCGGCTCTCCGTCACCGCCGAGGGTTACGCGCCCTTCCACGGGGCGACGCTGGTGGGGGACCCGGCGCAGCCCGGCACGGCGGAGATCATCCTGGACTCGGTGGAGCCGCCGCTGCTGCCTCAGCCCGGGCACTGGGAGCTCGACCCGACGCACTCGTCGATCGCCTTCACCGCCCGGCACATCGGCTTCGCCCGGATCCACGGCCGGTTCACGACCTTCGCGGGCGCGGTGCGGATAGCCGAGCGCATGGAGGACTCCTCCATGCACGTGATCATCGACGCGGCGAGCATCGACACCGGGATGCGCATGCGGGACGACCACCTGCGGTCCGCCGACTTCCTGGACGCGGCCCGGCATCCGCGGGTGGAGTTCTACAGCGAGCGCTTCATCCACCGCAGCGGCAGCCGCTGGGCCGTCGCGGGCGCCCTCACCCTCCACGGGGTCAGCCGCTCGGTCACCCTCGACACCCAGTACCTGGGCCACGGAACGGGCCTGGAGGGCGAGCCGCGTGCCGCCTGCCGCGCCACGGCCGAGCTGAACCGCGGGGACTTCGCGCTGAACTGGCAGTCGGTGCTGGCGCAGGGGATCGCGGCGATCGGGCCGAGCGCGGAAGTGGAGCTGGACGTGCAGATCGTCCACAAGGCGTAGGCGTAGGCATGGGCGGCGGGCGCGGGCGCGCCGCCCTACGGCGCTTCCAGCCAGCCCTCGTACTCGGCGGCGAGCTCGTCCAGCGAGGTGGCGTCGAGCCGTTCCCGGGGGTCCTCGACGACCACCAGCCACTGGGCGTCCTCGGCGTCGTCCTCGCCGGCGAGGGCGTCGCGCACCAGCTGGGGCTCCTCCGGGAGACCGAAGCGGTCCACGACCTCCTGGGCCACCTCCTCGGCGGCGTCGCGGTCGGGCAGGACCAGTACATGTCGCACGTTCACCCGACCATTCTCGGGCACCGGGCGCGGGGCGCTGTCAGTGCGGCGTGGGATGCTGGGGGCGATGGCCACCAGGAAGAACCCCACCGACGATCCGCTCGCCCCGCTCACCCTCGCGGTGGGGCAGGAGGACCTGCTTCTCGACCGCGCCGTGCGGGACGTGGTGACGGCCGCCCGCGCGGCCGACGCCGACACCGACGTACGGGACCTCACCTCCGACCAGCTCCAGCCCGGCACGCTGGCGGAGCTGACCAGCCCCTCGCTGTTCTCCGAGCGCAAGGTCCTGATCGTGCGGAACGCGCAGGACCTGGGTGCGGACACGGTGAAGGAGGTCAAGGCCTATCTCGCCGAGCCGTACGAGGAGATCGCCCTCGTCCTGCTGCACGCGGGCGGGGTCAAGGGCAAGGGCCTGCTGGACGCGGCGCGCAAGGCGGGTGCCCGCGAGGTCGCCTGCCCGAAGATGACGAAGGCGGCCGACCGGCTGTCGTTCGTGCGCGGGGAGTTCCGGACCCTGGGGCGTTCGGCGACCCCCGAGGCGTGCCAGACGCTGGTGGACGCGATCGGCAGCGACCTGCGCGAGCTGGCGAGCGCGGCGGCGCAGCTGTGCGCGGACGTCGAGGGCACCATCGACGAGGCCGTGGTCGGCCGCTACTACACGGGCCGCGCGGAGGCGTCCAGCTTCACGGTCGCCGACCGGGCGGTCGAGGGCCGGGCCGCGGAGGCCCTCGAAGCCCTCCGCTGGTCCCTCGCGACCGGCGTGGCCCCCGTTCTGATCACCAGCGCGCTGGCGCAGGCGGTCCGGGCCATCGGCAAGCTCGCCTCCGCCCCGCGCGGGGCCCGTCCGGGCGACCTCGCGCGGGACCTCGGCATGCCGCCGTGGAAGATCGACAGGGTCCGGCAGCAGATGCGGGGCTGGTCGGCGGACGGCGTCGCGGACGCGCTGCGTGCCGTGGCGCTGGCCGACGCGGGGGTCAAGGGCGGCGGGGACGACCCGGAGTACGCGCTGGAGAAGGCGGTCGTGGCCGTGGCGCGGGCCTCGCGGGGGCGTTAGGCGGTTCGGGTGCCGGTGCCGGTGCCGGTGCCGGTGCCGGTGCCGGTGCCGGTGAGGGCGCCGCTGCGCGGGCAAGGTCCCCTACCCGCCCTTCCACCGTTCCCCGGGCTGCGCCCGGACCCCTTCTGGGGGCTCCGCCCCCAGACCCCCGCGCATCAAACGCGGGCGGGGCCGGACACGCGAAGGCCCCGGCCTCCGCCCTGGGGAAGGGTGGGGGCCGGGGCCTTCGGTCACTGCTGTGTGCGCCGCACCCGCGTGGCGAACGCAGGCCGCGTGCGGCGCGGGGTGCCGGTCAGGAGCGGAAGAGAGGGCCCGCTGGGTCCGTCCCGGCGTTCACATCGAGTGCGGAACTCAGATGGCGGCAACCTTGGAGGCCAGCGCCGACTTCTTGTTGGCGGCGGCGTTCTTGTGGATGACACCCTTCGAGACGGCCTTGTCCAGCTTCTTGGAAGCCAGGCGGGCCGCAGCGGTGGCCTTCTCCGCGTCGCCCGCGAGGATCGCCTCGTTGGCCTTGCGGATGAAGGTGCGCAGCTCGGACTTGACCGACTTGTTGCGAAGGCGAGCCTTCTCGTTGGTCTTGTTCCGCTTGATCTGGGACTTGATGTTCGCCACGAAAGAGCCTTTTCAGGTTCAGAGTATTTTCCGGATGTGTCACGTCTGCTGAGAGGGCATGCGAGACACAGCCACCCAGGCTACCAGGCGCGCTGCGACCGGCCCAAACCGAGCGCATCCCCGCGTCCATGGGACCATGGGAGTCTGCGTACAAGTCTGCGTACCGATCCGACAGCAGATCCGACAGCGACCCGAGAATCAGGACACTGCGTGCCCGCCATCCCCAGCCACGTGCCCGAGCCGAGCCGTACCGACCCGGCGCTGATCCGTAATTTCTGCATCATCGCGCACATCGACCACGGCAAGTCGACCCTCGCCGACCGGATGCTCCAGCTCACCGGTGTCGTCGACTCGCGGCAGATGCGTGCCCAGTACCTCGACCGCATGGACATCGAGCGTGAGCGCGGCATCACGATCAAGTCGCAGGCGGTCCGTCTGCCCTGGAGCCCCACCGAGGGCGCGGGCACGGGCACCACGCACATCCTGAACATGATCGACACCCCCGGGCACGTCGACTTCACCTACGAGGTCTCGCGCTCCCTCGCCGCGTGCGAGGGCACGATCCTGCTGGTGGACGCCGCCCAGGGCATCGAGGCCCAGACCCTCGCCAACCTGTACCTGGCGATGGAGAACGACCTCGCGATCGTCCCGGTCCTGAACAAGATCGACCTGCCGGCCGCCCAGCCGGAGAAGTTCGCCGAGGAGCTGGCGAACCTGGTCGGCTGCGACCCCGACGACGTCCTGCGCGTCTCGGCGAAGACCGGCCTCGGCGTCGACGCCCTGCTCAACCGCGTCGTCGAGACCGTCCCGGCCCCGGTCGGCGTCAAGGACGCCCCCGCCCGCGCGATGATCTTCGACTCGGTCTACGACTCCTACCGGGGCGTCGTCACGTACGTCCGTGTGGTCGACGGCACGCTCAACAAGCGCGAGCGCATCCGGATGATGTCCACGAACGCCACCCACGAGCTGCTGGAGATCGGCACCAACTCGCCCGAGATGCTGCCGGCCGACGGCCTGTCCGTCGGCGAGGTGGGCTACCTGATCACCGGCGTGAAGGACGTCCGCCAGTCGAAGGTCGGCGACACCATCACCCAGCAGACGGGCGGCGCCACCGAGTCCCTCGGCGGCTACAAGGACCCGAAGCCGATGGTCTTCTCGGGCCTGTACCCGCTCGACGGCTCGGACTACCCGGAGCTGCGCGAGGCCCTGGACAAGCTCCAGCTCAACGACGCCGCGCTCGTCTACGAGCCCGAGACCTCGGCGGCGCTCGGCTTCGGCTTCCGCGTCGGCTTCCTCGGCCTGCTGCACCTGGACGTGGTCCGCGAGCGCCTGGAGCGCGAGTTCGGCCTCGACCTGATCGCCACCGCGCCCAACGTGGTCTACCGGGTGGTGATGGAGGACCGCACGGAGGTCACCGTCACCAACCCGAGCGAGTTCCCCGAAGGCAAGATCAAGGACGTCTTCGAGCCGGTCGTACGGGCCACCGTGCTCGCGCCGACCGAGTTCATCGGCGCGATCATGGAGCTGTGCCAGCAGCGCCGCGGCACCCTGCTCGGCATGGACTACCTCTCCGAGGACCGCGTCGAGATCCGCTACACGCTCCCCCTCGCGGAGATCGTGTTCGACTTCTTCGACCAGCTGAAGTCCAAGACGCGCGGCTACGCCTCCCTCGACTACGAGCCCACCGGCGAGCAGGCCTCCAGCCTGGTCAAGGTCGACATCCTGCTGCACGGCGACAAGGTCGACGCCTTCTCCGCCGTCTGCCACAAGGACGCCGCCTACGCCTACGGCGTGCGCCTGGTCGCCAAGCTGCGAGAGCTCATCCCGCGGCAGGCCTTCGAGGTGCCGATCCAGGCCGCCGTGGGCTCCCGCGTCATCGCCCGCGAGACCATTCGCGCCATCCGCAAGGACGTCCTCGCCAAGTGCTACGGCGGTGACATCTCCCGTAAGCGGAAGCTGCTGGAGAAGCAGAAGGAAGGCAAGAAGCGGATGAAGATGGTCGGCTCCGTGGAGGTTCCGCAGGAGGCCTTCATCGCCGTCCTGTCCAGCGACGAGTCCGGCGGCAAGAAGAAGTAGCCGTTGTATGCGAAAGAGGCCCCCGAGCGTACGCTCGGGGGCCTCTTTCGTTATGAATCGGCCGCCGGTTGGCTCTTACGCGCCAGCCGGAGGCCCCCTACTCTGAGCATTGGTTACTCGCCAGTTACAAGCCCGTAGTCATGCCCGTAGTCATGCCCGAACAGGCCCTGCCGCGTGGTCCGGAGGACGTCCGTGAGCGACACACAGACCTTGATCGAGAACCGTCCGCCCACCGTGGCGGCCCTCTTCCTTGACCGCGTCGCCGCCACGCCGAACGCGGAGGCCTACCGCTTCCCCGTGGCCGCGGCCGGCCGCGAGGGCGGTCCCGACGACTGGAAGTCGCTCAGCTGGGGGCAGGCGGCCGACCGGGTCTTCGCCATCGCCGCCGGACTCATCGCCCTCGGCCTGCGCCCCGAGCAGCGGGTCGCGCTCGCCTCCAACACCCGGGTCGAGTGGATCCTCTCCGACCTCGGCGTGATGTGCGCCGGCGGCGCGGTGACCACCATCTACCCCAGCACCAACGCCGAGGAGTCCTCCTTCATCCTCTCGGACTCCGAGAGCCGGATGCTGATCGCCGAGGACGCCAAGCAGCTGGCCAAGGCCCGCGAGCGCCGCGCCGACCTGCCCGACCTGGCCCACGTGGTGGTTCTGGAGGCGGCCGACGCCGTCCCGGCCGAGGGCGATCCGGAGGGCTGGGTGCTCTCCCTCGCCGAGCTGGAGGAGCGCGGCAAGGAGCACCTCGCCAAGCATCCCGCGGCGGTCAAGGAGCGGATCGCGGCCATCACCCCCGACCAGCTCGCCACCCTCATCTACACCTCCGGCACCACCGGCCGCCCCAAGGGCGTCCGCCTGCCGCACGACAACTGGTCGTACATGGCCAAGGCCACCGTGGCCACCGGCATGATCCACTCGGACGACGTCCAGTACCTGTGGCTGCCGCTCGCCCACGTCTTCGGCAAGGTGCTCACCTCCGGTCAGATCGAGGTCGGGCACGTCACGGCCGTCGACGGCCGCATCGACAAGATCATCGAGAACCTGCCGGTCGTCCAGCCCACCTACATGGCGGCCGTCCCGCGCATCTTCGAGAAGGTCTACAACGGCGTGGCCGCCAAGGCCCGGGCCGGCGGCGGGGCCAAGTACAAGATCTTCCAGTGGTCGGTGGGCGTGGCCCGCGAGTACGCCAAGGTCACCCAGGACAACTACCGCCGCACCGGCCGGGCCACCGCGCCCCTCGCCCTCTCCGCGAAGCACAAGATCGCCGACGCGCTCGTCTACTCCAAGCTCCGCGAGGCCTTCGGCGGCCGCCTGCGCGCCGCCGTCTCCGGCGCCTCCGCCCTGGCCCCCGAGATCGGCTACTTCTTCTCCGGCGCCGGCATCCACATCCTGGAGGGCTACGGCCTCACCGAGTCCAGCGCGGCCTCCTTCGTCAACCCCGGCGAGGCCTACCGCACCGGCACGGTCGGCAAGCCGCTCCCCGGCACCGAGGTCCGCATCGCCGACGACGGCGAGGTCATGCTGCGCGGCCCCGGCATCATGCAGGGCTACCACGGCCAGCCCGAGAAGACCGCCGAGGTCCTGGAGAGCGACGGCTGGCTGCACACCGGCGACATCGGCGAGCTCTCCCCGGACGGCTACCTGCGCATCACCGACCGCAAGAAGGACCTGATCAAGACCTCCGGCGGCAAGTACGTCGCCCCGGCGGAGATCGAGGGCCAGTTCAAGGCGATCTGCCCGTACGTGTCGACGATCGTCGTCCACGGCGCCGACCGGAACTTCTGCTCCGCCCTGATCGCCCTCGACGAGCCCGCCATCCTGGGCTGGGCCGCCGAGAACGGCCTGGAGGGCAGGACGTACGGCGAGGTCCTCGCCGCAGCGGAGACCGGCCGCCTGATCGAGACCTACGTACAGACCCTCAACGAGAACCTCCAGCGCTGGCAGACGATCAAGAAGTTCCGGATCCTGCCGCGCGACCTCGACGTCGAGCACGGCGACCTGACCCCCAGCCTCAAGCTGAAGAGGCCGGTCGTCGAGCGTGAGTTCAAGCACCTCATCGAGGAGATGTACGAGGGCTCCCGGGAGGCCTGAGGCCGGCCCGGGCCGGGGGCGTAAACGACCATGGGGCGGTGCGGGACAATGGGCTCATGCCTTCCGCACTGCCCGATGGTGACCCCATGCCCGAAGACGGCTCGCTGCCGTCGCACGCCCTGGAGGGCGCCGGGGAGCGGCCGCTCGGGTTCTACCTGCACGTCCCGTACTGCGCCACCCGCTGCGGGTACTGCGACTTCAACACCTACACCGCCACCGAGCTGCGCGGCACCGGCGGCGTGCTCGCCTCCCGGGAGAACTACGCCGACACCCTGATCGACGAGGTCCGCCTCGCCCGCAAGGTGCTCGGCGACGACCCGCGCGCCGTGCGGACCGTCTTCGTCGGCGGCGGCACGCCCACGCTGCTGCCCGCCGGGGACCTCGTACGCATGCTCGCGGCGATCCGCGACGAGTTCGGGCTGGCCGAGGACGCCGAGGTCACCACCGAGGCCAACCCGGAGTCCGTGAACCCCGCGTACCTGGCCGAGCTGCGCGCAGGCGGCTTCAACCGGATCTCCTTCGGCATGCAGAGCGCGAAGCAGCACGTCCTGAAGGTCCTCGACCGCACCCACACCCCCGGCCGTCCCGAGGCCTGCGTGGCCGAGGCGCGCGCGGCGGGCTTCGAGCACGTCAACCTCGACCTGATCTACGGCACCCCCGGCGAGTCCGACGACGACTGGCGGGCCTCCCTGGAGGCCGCGCTCGGCGCCGGCCCCGACCACGTCAGCGCGTACGCCCTGATCGTCGAGGAAGGCACCCAGCTGGCCCGCCGGATCCGCCGCGGCGAGGTCCCGATGACCGACGACGACGTGCACGCCGACCGGTACCTGATCGCCGACCAGGTCATGGCCGAGGCCGGGTACTCCTGGTACGAGGTGTCGAACTGGGCCACCTCCGAAGCCGGGCGCTGCCTGCACAACGAGCTGTACTGGCGCGGCGCCGACTGGTGGGGCGCCGGCCCCGGCGCCCACTCGCACGTGGGCGGGGTGCGCTGGTGGAACGTGAAGCACCCCGGCGCCTACGCGGCCGCCCTCGCGGAGGGCCGCTCCCCGGGCGCGGGGCGCGAGCTGCTGTCGGCGGAGGACCGCCGCGTGGAGCGGATCCTGCTGGAGCTCCGCCTGGTGGACGGCGTCCCGCTGTCCCTGCTGGCCCCCGCGGGCCTGACGGCCTCCCGCCGAGCCCTGGCCGACGGCCTGCTGGAGCCGGCCCCGTACGAGGCCGGACGGGCGGTCCTGACCCTGCGCGGGCGGCTGCTGGCGGACGCGGTGGTGCGGGACCTGGTGGACTGATCTCCCGCGCGGGTGAATCCCCCCGTAACCGTGCCCCTGCTGCCTAGGCTGCCGCCGACGGTACGCGGCGGATGTGGAGGACCACGGAGATGACCGCTGTGGACGAGCGTGGGATGGCCAAGTTCTTCGAGGGGTTCCAGCCTCCCGACGGAGTCAAGGTCGAGCTCCTCCGTGGGGAAATCGTGATGATGGCCAGTCCCGATCTGGTGCACAACCTGATCGTGGAGGACGTGCAGGACCGGATCCCGCGCAAGCGGTGGGCGCGGCTCCAGACGCAGGACGTCGACATCGTCGACGAGGCGAGCGAGCCCGTGCCCGACCTGGTGGTCCCGGATCGCCGGGCACACCCGGGGTCGGGCCGCCTTCTGCCGTCGCAGCTGATCACGCTGGTGGTGGAGGTCGTGTCCAAGACCAGCGCCGACAGGGACTACGTGGTCAAGCGTTCGATCCATGCCGCGGGCCGGGTGCCCGCTACCTGATCGTCGACCCGGTCGTCGGGCAGTGTGTCCTGCTGACCGTCCCCGTCGGCAAGGGGGACGACGCCGACTACCGTGCGCAACGGGTCACGAAGTTCGGCGAGCCGCTGCTGCTGGAGCCGCTCGGCATCGAGCTGGACACGAGCGACTTCGGTACGTTCCAGGGGGTCAGGCCCCACCGGTATCCGTGACGAAGTCGATCAGCTCCTCCACCCGCCCCAGCAGCGTCGGCTCCAGGTCGCGGTAGGACGTCACGCGGGACAGGATGTGCCGCCAGGCGGCACCCGTGTTCTCAGGCCAGCCCAGCGCCCGGCAGACGCCCGTCTTCCAGTCCTGGCCGCGCGGCACCTCCGGCCACGCCCGGATGCCCAGCGCCGACGGCTTCACGGCCTGCCAGACGTCCACGTACGGGTGGCCCACCACCAGCACGTCCGGCCCCGTCACCGACGCCGCGATCCGGGACTCCTTCGAGCCCGGCACCAGATGGTCCACCAGGACGCCGAGACGGGCATCGGGCCCCGGGGCGAACTCCGCGACCACCGCCGCGAGGTCGTCGACGCCCTCCAGGTACTCCACCACCACGCCCTCGATCCGCAGGTCGTCGCCCCAGACCCGCTCGACCAGCTCGGCGTCGTGGCGCCCTTCCACGTAGATCCGCCCCGCCCGCGCCACCCGCGCCCGCGCCCCCGGGACGGCGATCGAGCCCGAGGCCGTACGGGCCGGCGCGGCCGGGCCCCGCGAGGGGCGGGTCAGGGTCACCACCGCGCCGTCCAGCAGGAAGCCGCGCGGCTCCAGCGGGAACACCCGGCGCTTGCCGAAGCGGTCCTCCAGGGTCACCGTGCCCGACTCGCAGGCCACCACCGCGCCGCAGAAGTCCGTACCCGCCACCTCGACCACCAGGTCCGGATCCGCCGGCACCTCCGGCACGGGTTTGGCGCGCTTCCACTGCGGGGTCAGGTCGGGGGAGTACTCACGCATCCGGCCGACACTAGGAGAGCCGGCGCCCTCACGCCCCCGACACGCCGAACCGGGCCGCCAGTGTGGCGCGTTGCGCACGCACGAAGTCCGCGTCCACCAGCGCTCCGTGACCCGGTACGTACACCGCGTCGTCCCCGCCCAGCGACAACAGCCGGTCCAGGGCGGCCGGCCACTGGCCCGGCACCGCGTCCGAGCCCGCCTGGGGCTCGCCCGACTCCTCGACCAGGTCCCCGCAGAACACCGCCTCCCGCTCGCCCGGCACGAAGACCGCCAGGTCGTGCTCGGAGTGCGCGGGCCCCACGTTCGCCAGCAGCACCTGCACCCCGCCCAGCTCCAGGGTCCACTCGCCCGACACCAGGTGCCGGGGCGCCTGGAGCAGGTCCGCCGCCTCCGTGGCCTCCGCCTCCGCCAGACCCTGCCGGAACGCGCTCACCCGCACCTCCTCGCGGCCCGTCGGGGTCGACAGCAGCCGGTCCAGGCCGACCGCCCCGAAGAACTCGGCGCCCGCGAAGGCGGCCCCGCCCAGCACGTGGTCGAAATGTCCGTGGGTGAATGCGATATGGGTCACGCGGCGACCGGTCAGCCGCTCCGCCTCGGCCCGCACCTGCGCACCCTCGCGCACGGACGATCCGGGGTCGATCAGCAGCACCGACTCGTCCCCCACCACCAGCCCCACCGTGCAGTCCCACACCGGGAGCCGCCGTCGGCCGACCCGTCCGGTGACCCTTTCCCAACCCGTCTCTTCCCAATGCACGTCCATGCGGTGACGCTACCCTGGCGGGCCGCCCTTGCCTGCGGCGTACTACCCGGCCGTACACTGACCGGGGGATCTCTGGCACTCACACGCGCAGAGTGCCAGCAAGCCAGGACCGGCCCCCGACGGCCAGACCGACGACCGACCGCATCCGGAGGTGTGCGCGATGCTCAGTGAACGCAGACTCGAGGTACTGCGCGCCATCGTCCAGGACTACGTCGGGACGGAGGAGCCCGTCGGCTCCAAGGCCCTCACCGAGCGGCACAGGCTGGGCGTCTCGCCCGCCACCGTGCGCAACGACATGGCCGTGCTGGAGGAGGAGGGCTACATCGCCCAGCCCCACACCAGCGCCGGCCGGATCCCCACGGACAAGGGCTACCGCCTCTTCGTCGACAAGCTGGCGGGCGTCAAGCCGCTGTCGACGCCCGAGCGCCGGGCCATCCAGAACTTCCTCGACGGCGCCGTCGACCTCGACGACGTCGTCGGCCGCACGGTACGGCTGCTCGCGCAGCTCACCCGCCAGGTCGCCGTCGTCCAGTACCCGTCGCTGACCCGCTCCACCGTGCGGCACGTCGAGCTGCTGTCGCTGGCCCCGGCCCGGCTGATGCTCGTACTGATCACCGACACCGGGCGGGTCGAGCAGCGCCTGGTCGACACCCAGACCCCCTTCGGCGAGAACTCCCTCGCCGACCTGCGGGCGCGTCTGAACAGCCGGGTCGTCGGCCGTCGCTTCACCGACGTGCCGCAGCTGGTGCAGGACCTTCCGGAGTCGTTCGAGATCGACGACCGGGCGACCGTCAAGGCCGTCCTCGCGACCCTTCTCGAAACGCTGGCCGAGGAGGCGGAGGAGCGGCTGATGATCGGCGGCACCGCCAACCTCACCCGCTTCGGACATGATTTTCCCTTGACGATCAGGCCCGTCCTCGAAGCGCTGGAGGAGCACGTCGTGCTCCTGAAGCTGCTGGGCGAGGCCGGAGAGTCGGGGATGGCCGTACGCATCGGTCACGAGAACGCCTACGAGGGACTCAACTCCACGTCGGTCGTGTCCGTCGGCTACGGTTCGGGCGGCGAAGCAGTCGCCAAACTCGGCGTGGTCGGACCGACCCGCATGGACTACCCCGGAACGATGGGAGCGGTACGCGCAGTGGCACGTTACGTCGGACAGATCCTGGCGGAGTCGTAAGTGGCCACGGACTACTACGCCGTACTCGGCGTGCGCCGCGACGCATCGCAGGACGAGATCAAGAAGGCCTTCCGCCGGCTCGCCCGTGAACTCCACCCGGACGTGAATCCGGACCCGAAGACGCAGGAGCGCTTCAAGGAGATCAACGCGGCCTACGAGGTCCTCTCGGACCCGCAGAAGAAGCAGGTCTACGACCTCGGCGGCGACCCGCTGTCCTCCTCGGGCGGCGGTGGCGGCGCGGGCGGCTTCGGAGCGGGCGGCTTCGGCAACTTCTCCGACATCATGGACGCCTTCTTCGGCCAGGCCTCGCAGCGCGGCCCGCGCTCGCGGACCCGCCGCGGCCAGGACGCCATGATCCGCCTGGACCTGGAACTGGACGAGGCCGCCTTCGGCACGACCAAGGACATCCAGGTCGACACGGCCGTCGTCTGCGGCACCTGCTCCGGCGAGGGCGCCGCCCCCGGCACCTCGGCGCAGACCTGTGACATGTGCCGCGGCCGCGGTGAGGTCTCGCAGGTCACCCGGTCCTTCCTGGGCCAGGTCATGACCTCGCGCCCCTGCCCGCAGTGCCAGGGCTTCGGCACCGTGGTCCCGACCCCGTGCCCCGAGTGCGCGGGCGACGGCCGGGTCCGCTCCCGCCGCAGCCTCACCGTCAAGATCCCCGCCGGTGTCGAGAACGGCACCCGGATCCAGCTCGCGGGCGAGGGCGAGGTCGGCCCCGGCGGCGGCCCCGCCGGCGACCTCTACGTGGAGATCCACGAGCTGCCGCACCCGACCTTCCAGCGGCGCGGGGACGACCTGCACTGCACGGTCACCATCCCCATGACGGCCGCCGCCCTGGGCACCAAGTGCCCGCTGGAGACGCTGGACGGCATGGAGGAGATCGACATCCGGCCCGGCACCCAGTCCGGCCAGGCCATCCCGCTGCACGGGCGGGGCGTCACCCACCTGCGCGGCGGCGGCCGCGGCGACCTGATCGTCCACGTCGAGGTCACCACCCCCGGCAAGCTGGACGCCCAGCAGGAGGAGCTGCTGCGCCAGCTCGCGAAGCTGCGCGGCGAGGAGCGGCCGATGGGCCAGTTCGCCCCCGGCCAGCAGGGCCTGTTCAGCCGCCTGAAGGACGCGTTCAACGGCCGCTGAGGCCGGCCTGAGGCACTCGTACGAGCCCGGTCCGGGGACGCCCCGGACCGGGCTCGGCGCTTCCCGGGAACCGCCCGGGGCGATTCCCGGACACGCCGGGGAAGCGGACTATGCCAGGCGAATGCGACGGTTCGGCGCGGTGGCCGGGACGTGGCACGATGCAGTCCATGTCCTCCGCACCGAACGGTCTCCCCCAGTACCCGATCGTGCAGGCTCCCATGGCGGGCGGCGCCTCCTGCCCGCCGCTCGTCGCCGCCGTGTGCGAGGCGGGCGGGCTCGGCTACCTCGCCGGCGGCTACAAGACCGCCGACGGCATGTACCAGGAGATCAAGCAGACGCGCGGCCTCACCCGGCGGCCCTTCGGCGTGAACCTCTTCATGCCGCAGACCGGCTACGTCGACCCGGCCGCCGTCGAGACCTACCGCGGGCAGCTGGCCGGCGAGGCGAGCTGGTACGAGGTCTCGCTCGCCCCCGAGGACATCATCGGCACCTCCGACGACGGCTACGAGGCCAAGCTCGCCATCCTGCTGGAGGACCCCGTCCCGGTGGTCTCCTTCGCCTTCGGCACCCCCGCGCCCGGCGTGCTGGAACGGCTGCGCAGGGCCGGCACGCACACCGTCGTCACCGTCACCTCGGTCGACGAGGCCCGCTCCGCGCAGGCGGCGGGCGCCGACGCCGTCTGTGTCCAGGGCGTCGAGGCGGGCGGCCACCAGGGCACCCACCGCGACGACCCGGAGACCGACGGCACGGCCGGCGTCGGCCTGCTCGCGCTGGTCGCGCAGGTACGGGAGGCCGTGGCCCTGCCCATCACCGCGGCGGGCGGCCTGATGCGCGGGGCGCAGATCGCGGCGGTGCTGGCGGCCGGCGCGGAGTCGGCGCAGCTGGGCACGGCCTTCCTGGCGTGCCCGGAGTCGGGCGCGCACCCGCTGCACAAGAAGGCCCTCACCGACCCGATGTTCCCGCACACGGAACTGACCCGGGCCTTCACCGGCAGGCCCGCGCGGGGCCTGGTCAACCGCTTCATGCGGGAGCACGGGCCGTACGCACCGGCCGCCTACCCCCAGGTCCACCACATGACCTCGGGGCTGCGCAAGGCGGCCGCGGCGGCCGGCGACCCGCAGGGCATGTCCCTGTGGGCGGGCCAGGGGCACCGGCTGGCGCGGGCGCTGCCGGCCGGGGAGCTGGTGGAGGTGCTGGCGGCCGAACTGGCCCAGGCGCAGAACGCGTTGAACGTATTGCAGATGAGGAGAACGTCATGACGGCCCCCGTGTTCGTGGTCGAAGAGGTTCCGGCGGGGCCGGAGTTCGTGCTGGAGGGCCCCGAGGGGCGGCACGCGGTCTCCGTGAAGCGGCTCAACCCGGGCGAGGACGTGATCCTCACGGACGGGCGCGGCCGGTGGACCGAAGGCGTGGTCAAGGCGGCGGAGGGCAAGGACCGCCTGGTGGTCACGGACCTGGAGTCCGTGAGCGAGGAGCCGGAGCCCGACGTCCGGATCACCGTGGTGCAGGCGCTCCCGAAGGGCGACCGGGGCGAGGTGGCGGTCGAGACGATGACGGAGACCGGCGTCGACGCCATCGTGCCGTGGCAGGCCTCGCGGTGCATCACGCAGTGGCGCGGTGACCGGGGCGCGAAGTCCCTGGCCAAGTGGCGTTCCACGGCCCGGGAGTCGGGCAAGCAGTCGCGCCGGGTCCGCTTCCCGGAGGTGGCCGGGGCGATGTCCACGAAGCAGGTGGCCGCGCTGCTGGCGCAGGCCGATCTGGCGGTGGTGCTGCACGAGGACCGCGACACCCCCTCGGAGGCGCTGGCGACGGCGCCGCTGCCGGAGAAGGGGTCGGTGGTGCTGGTGGTCGGCCCCGAGGGCGGGGTCTCGCCGGAGGAACTGGCCGCCTTCGCGGAGGCCGGCGCCCGGCCGTACCGGCTGGGCCGCTCGGTGCTGCGCACGTCGACGGCCGGCACGGCGGCGACGGCGGTGCTGCTGGCGCGGACGGGGCGCTGGTCGTAGCACTCGGCCCGGGGAATCCAGCCCCGCCGGGGGGCGCCTCCCGGCGGTAGCCGGGGGAGTTCGAGGCGCGGGTCACACCGCCCGCGGGCGACGGCCGTGGATCGGGATATCCGGCGGCAGCCCCCCGCACGGGGCCGATAGCATGCCCCGACCGATCAACGTCACGGGAGGCGCAGCAATGGCCGGGGAACCGCAGGCGGACTGCCTGTTCTGCAAGATCGTCGCGGGGTCCGTCCCGGCGACGCTGGTCCGGGAGACCGAGACCACCGTCGCCTTCCGGGACATCAACCCGCAGGCGCCGACCCACGTGCTCGTCATCCCCAAGGTGCACTACGCGGACGCCGCCACCCTCGCCGCCGCCGAGCCGGCCATCGCGGCCGACGTGCTGCGCGAGGCCGGGCAGGTCGCCGCCGACGAGAAGGTCGACGGGCACGGCTACCGCGTCGTGTTCAACACCGGCGCCGGCGCCGGCCAGACCGTCTTCCACGCCCACGCGCACGTCCTCGGGGGCCGCGGCCTCCAGTGGCCGCCCGGATAAGCCGTGTCCGTACGAGAGTTCGTGGTCCTCGGCACCGCCAGCCAGGTCCCCACCCGGCACCGCAACCACAACGGCTACCTGCTGCGCTGGGACGGCGAGGGCATCCTCTTCGACCCGGGCGAGGGCACGCAGCGGCAGATGCTGCGGGCCGGGGTCGCGGCGCACGACATCAACCGGATCTGCGTCACGCACTTCCACGGCGACCACAGCCTCGGCCTGGCCGGGGTGATCCAGCGGATCAACCTCGACCAGGTCCCGCACCCCGTGACGGCGCACTACCCGGCCTCGGGGCAGAAGTTCTTCGACCGGCTGCGGTACGCCACCGCCTACCGGGAGACCGTGCCGCTCCGGGAGGAGCCGGTCGCCGCGGACGGGGTGCTCGCGAGCGGGCCCCCGTACGTCCTGGAGGCCCGGCGGCTCTCGCACCCGGTGGAGTCCTTCGGCTACCGGGTGACCGAGCCGGACGGGCGCCGGATGGTCCCCGCGCTGCTCGCGCGGTACGGGATCAAGGGGCCGGACGTGGGCCGGATCCAGCGCGAGGGCCGGCTGGAGCGGCCGGAGGGCGAGGTCACGCTGGAGGCCGTCAGCGAGCACCGGGCGGGGCAGCGGTTCGCCTTCGTCATGGACACCCGGCTCTGCGAGGGCGTGGACGCGCTGGCGGAGGGCTGCGACATGCTGGTCATCGAGTCGACCTTCCTCGACGCGGACGTC
This sequence comes from Streptomyces sp. NPDC037421, assembly GCF_055602105.1. Taxonomy (NCBI): domain Bacteria; kingdom Bacillati; phylum Actinomycetota; class Actinomycetes; order Kitasatosporales; family Streptomycetaceae; genus Streptomyces; species Streptomyces sp. NPDC037421. The sequence continues at coordinate 76,395 of NZ_JBVJWV010000011.1, read as the reverse complement.
CGGCTGGCCGAGGACCACGGCCACCTCACCGCCGGCCAGGCGGCACGGGTGGCGCGGGAGGCCGGTGTGCGGCACCTGGTGCTCACGCACTTCTCGCAGCGGTACGGGGACCCGTCGGAATTCGAACGCGAGGCCCGTGCTGCGGGGTTCGAGGGCGAGCTGACGGTCGCGGCGGACCTGGGACGGGTGGCCCTGCCGAAGCGCTAGTGGCGCTCGGGGGTGAAGGTGAGCGGGGCTCCGGTGACGTGCGTCACACTGGGGTTTGGTCCGGCCGGACCCGGGCAGGGCTGGCAGCTTTCCAGCCCGCACGCAGAAACGACACTTCAACGGGGAGCACACCGTGACCAGTCGGGACAGCCGCATCACCCTCGACCCCCTCGGCCCGGTGCGCGACCCCCAAGAGCCGGGTTGCGACGTCTTCCTGACCGGCACGGTCTTCCTCGACATCATCTTCACCGGGCTCGACTCGGCCCCCGTGCGCGGTACGGAGTCCTGGGCGCGCGGCATGGGCTCCAGCCCCGGCGGCGTCGCCAACATGGCCACCGCCCTCGCCCGGCTGGGCCTGCGCACCTCGCTGGCCGCCGCCTTCGGTGACGACCACTACGGCGAGTACTGCTGGGACGCCCTGGAGCAGGGCGAGGGCATCGACCTGTCCATGTCGCGCACCATCCCGGGCTGGCACAGCCCCGTCACGGTCTCCATGGCGTACGAGGGCGAGCGCACGATGGTCTCCCACGGCCACGAGGCGCCGCCCCCGGCGGGCTCGGGGCCCTTCCCGTGGTGCCCCCCGAAGGCGCGGGCGGCGGTGGCCTCGCTCGGCGCCGGGCAGACGGAGGACTGGATCTCCGAGGCGGCCCGCCGGGGTTCGCGGATCTTCGCGGACGTCGGCTGGGACGAGACCGGGCGGTGGGACCTGGGCGCCCTGGGCGACCTCCAGCACTGCGAGGCGTTCCTGCCCAACGCGGGAGAGGCGATGCGCTACACGCGCACCGAGTGTCCGCGCACCGCGGCCCGGGCCCTCGCGGAGAAGGTCCCGGTCGCGGTGGTGACCATGGGCTCGGAGGGCTCGTACGCGGTGGACAGCCGCACCGGGGAGACCGCGGAGGTCCCCGCGATCACGGTTGACGCCCTGGACCCGACCGGGGCGGGGGACGTGTACGTGGCCGGGTTCGTCACGGGCAGCCTCGCGGGGTGGCCCCTCGCCGACCGGCTGGCCTTCGCCGGGCTGACCGCCGCCCTGTCGGTACAGGAGTTCGGCGGCTCCCTCTCCGCCCCGGGCTGGCCCGAGGTGGCCCACTGGTGGCGCACGGCCCCCGACGCCCTGCGGGACCGCTACGCCTTCCTGGACGCCCTCGTCCCGCCGGGCGCCGCCCCCTGCCCGCGCCGCCGCGCGGTCCCGACCATCGGCTTCCGGCACCCGGTCTAGGGGGTGTCCGGCCCTGATCCGCCGGACACCCCCTAGGCCCTCCGCGGGTCCGCCGGGAAAACCCCTCGGGCACGCCCCGGGGTGGACGTACCCTTGGTACTCCGGAGGCCGGCGATCGGATCGGCCCCTCAGTGGGAGGTATGCGCAGGCCACAGTGCCGGCCCATGACTCAGACACCGACAGCCCACACCCCGGCGCCGGGCCAGGCGCGAGCCCATTTCACGGTCCCGGCGACGCACCCGATGGTGACCGTGCTCGGCTCGGGCGACGCCCTGCTGCGCGTGATCGAAAAGGCTTTCCCGAAGGCCGACATCCATGTTCGGGGCAATCAGGTCAGCGCGATCGGAGCGGCGGCGGAAGTCGCCCTGATCCAGCGCCTGTTCGACGAGATGATGCTGGTGCTCCGCACCGGGCAGCCGATGACGGAGGACGCAGTGGAACGCTCGATCGCCATGCTCAAGGCGAACGGGAGCGGTGGCGGTGACACGGAGACCCCGGCGGAGGTGCTCACCCAGAACATCCTCTCCAGCCGCGGCCGCACCATCCGCCCCAAGACCCTCAACCAGAAGCGATACGTCGACGCGATCGACAAGAACACGATCGTCTTCGGCATCGGCCCCGCCGGTACCGGCAAGACCTACCTCGCCATGGCGAAGGCGGTCCAGGCGCTGCAGTCCAAGCAGGTCAGCCGGATCATCCTGACCCGGCCCGCCGTGGAGGCGGGGGAGCGGCTCGGCTTCCTGCCGGGCACGCTCTTCGACAAGATCGACCCGTACCTGCGGCCGCTCTACGACGCCCTGCACGACATGATCGACCCGGACTCCATCCCCCGGCTGATGGCCGCCGGGACCATCGAGGTGGCGCCCCTGGCCTACATGAGGGGTCGCACCCTCAATGACGCCTTCGTCGTCCTGGACGAGGCGCAGAACACCACCGTCGAGCAGATGAAGATGTTCCTGACGAGGCTCGGCTTCGACTCGAAGATCGTCGTCACCGGTGACGTCACACAGGTCGACCTCCCGGGCGGCGCCAAGAGCGGTCTGCGCCAGGTCCAGGAGATCCTCGACGGGGTGCCGGACATCCACTTCTCGCGGCTCACGTCCGAGGATGTCGTCCGGCACAAGCTGGTCGGCCGTATCGTCGACGCGTACGCCAAGTACGACGATGCCCACCCGGCCCCGAACGGCCACCAGCGGAAGTAGAACCCAGCGCACCATGTCGATCGACGTCAACAACGAGTCCGGAACCGAGGTCGACGAGCAGGCGATCCTCGACATCGCCCGCTACGCGCTCACCCGGATGAGGATCCACCCGCTGTCCGAGCTCTCCGTCATCGTCATCGACGAGGACGCCATGGAGCAGCTCCACATCCAGTGGATGGACCTCCCCGGACCGACCGACGTCATGTCCTTCCCGATGGACGAGCTCCGTCCGCCGACGAAGGACGACGAGGAGCCCCCGCAGGGGCTCCTCGGCGACATCGTGCTCTGCCCCGAGGTGGCCAAGAAGCAGGGCGACGAGGCGCCGACGCGGCACTCCATGGACGAGGAGCTCCAGCTCCTGACCGTCCACGGGGTGCTGCACCTGCTCGGGTACGACCACGAGGAGCCGGACGAGAAGGCCGAGATGTTCGGCCTCCAGGCGGCCATCGTCGACGGGTGGCGCGCCGAGCGCGGCATGACCGGTCCCTCCCCGGCCCCGACCGTCTCGTGACCGGCGCCGCCCAGCTGATCATCGGGGCGGTCCTGCTGACCGTGGTGGCCTGGTTCGCGGCGTGCGCCGAGTCCGGGATCGCCCGCGTCTCCAGCTTCCGTGCCGAGCAGGCCGTACGGGAGGGCCGGCGCGGCAGCGCGAAGCTCGCCCAGGTCGCCGCCGACCCCACCCGCTACGTCAACGTGGCCCTGCTGGTGCGGGTGACCTGCGAGATGGCGGCGGGCGTGCTCGTCACGTACGTCTGCCTCGCCGAGTTCGGCGAGAACTGGACGGCGCTGCTCGTCGCCATCGGCGTGATGGTGCTGGTGTCCTTCGTGGCGGTGGGCGTGTCCCCCCGTACGATCGGCCGCCAGCACCCGCTGAACACCGCGACGGCGGCCGCGTACGTCCTCGTACCGCTGGCGCGGGTGATGGGTCCGATCCCGCAGCTGCTGATCCTGATCGGCAACGCGCTCACTCCCGGCAAGGGCTTCCGCAAGGGCCCCTTCGCTTCCGAGGCCGAGCTGCGCGCGATGGTGGACCTCGCCGAGAAGGAATCGCTGATCGAGGACGACGAGCGCCGGATGGTGCACCAGGTCTTCGAGCTGGGGGACACCCTCGTGCGCGAGGTGATGGTGCCGCGCACGGACCTGGTCTGCATCGAGCGCTACAAGACGATCCGGCAGGCGACGACGCTCGCGCTGCGGTCCGGCTTCTCGCGGATCCCGGTCACCGGGGAGAACGAGGACGACATCGTCGGGATGGTGTACCTGAAGGACCTCGTCCGCCGGACGCACATCAACCGGGAGGCGGAGGCCGACCTGGTCTCGACGGTGATGCGGCCGGCGGTCTTCGTGCCCGACACCAAGAACGCCGGCGACCTGCTGCGCGAGATGCAGTCGGTGCGCAACCACGTGGCCGTCGTCATCGACGAGTACGGCGGCACGGCGGGCATCGTCACCATCGAGGACATCCTGGAGGAGATCGTCGGCGAGATCACCGACGAGTACGACCGGGAGATCCCGCCCGTGGAGGAGCTGGGCCAGGACTGCTACCGGGTCACGGCGCGGCTCGACATCACCGACCTCGGCGAGCTGTTCGGGGTGGAGGCCTTCGACGACGAGGACGTGGAGACGGTCGGCGGGCTGCTGGCCAAGGCGCTGGGCCGGGTGCCGATCGCGGGCGCCTCGGCGGTGGTGGACCTGCCGGACGGACGTCCGCTGCGGCTGACGGCCGAATCCCCGGCGGGACGCCGGAACAAGATCGTGACGGTGCTCGTGGAGCCGGTGGCCGCGGCGGCGGCCGAAGGGGAGGAGGGGGAATGACCCCCGCGGAGCTGCGCGCGTTCTGCCTGGGCTTCAACGCGGCGGTGGAGGAGTTCCCCTTCACCCCGGAGACCTCGGTGTTCAAGGTGCTGGGCAAGGTGTTCGCCCTGACGGCGCTGGACGCCGAGCCGCTGAAGGTCAACCTGAAGTGCGAGCCGGAGGCGGCCGTGCGGCTGCGGGCCGAGCACGCGGCGATCGTGCCGGGCTGGCACATGAACAAGCGGCACTGGAACACCGTGACGGTGGGCGGCCTGCCGGACGCGATGGTGCGGGAGCTGGTCGAGGACTCGTACGACCTGGTCGTGGCGGGGCTGCCGAGGGCGGAGCGGCTGAAGCTCGACCGGCCGTGACGCCGGCCTGAGGGCGCGGGCCTGGGGGCGCGGGCCTGGGGACGAGGGTCCTGGTCGGAAGAGGGTCCAAGGTCATATGTGGACGGGACCTTTGGATCGCAGGACGCTCTCGGCTCTGACTTAGGTTTGTTCTGCTCCACGGGGGAACGGGCGGGGGGCCGGGGAGCCGAGGAGGGCGCCCCGGCGGGGTCGTTGCACGGCCGTGCCGGGGCGCTCCCTATGCTTTCGCCCATGAGCGAGAGCACCGTGGGCAACGGGATCGACCCCGAAGACAGCAAGATCATCACGCTGGCGCGCAGCGCCCGCGCCCGCAACGGAGTCCCGGAAGGGGCGGCCGTACGGGACGAGACCGGCCGCACGTACGTCGCCGGCACCGTGGAGCTCGACTCCCTGAAGCTGAGCGCCCTGCAGACCGCCGTCGCCATGGCGGTCGCCAGTGGCGCGAGCTCCCTGGAGGCCGCCGCCGTCGTCAGCGCGGCCGACGCCCCCGCCGACGCCGACCGCGCGGCGGTCCGCGACCTGGGCGGCCCCGACACCCCGGTCCTCCTCGCCGCCCCCGACGGCACCCTGAAGTCCACCACGCCCGCCGGAGCCTGAGGCCCCGGCGCGCCCGCCCGGGCTCGTGCCCGGCCCCGGCCCCACGCCGCCGGAGGCAATCCGCTGGCGGGGCCGGCGGCCGCGGTGGTGTCATGGGCCGATGCAGCCCGACGTGCGCGAGACGGTGGACCGCGGGGAGTTCCCCGACGCGGTGACGCCCTGGGAGCGGGCCTCCTGGCGTGCGGAGGCGCTCGACTGGGCCGGTACCGCCCTGGCCGCGCACGGGCTGCGCGAGAGCGGGCGGCGGCAGGTCCGGCTGCGGCCGTGGTCGGTGCTGGTGCGGTTCTCCGCCGGCGACGGCGGCCCCGTGTGGTTCAAGGCCAACCCGCCCGCCAGCGCCTTCGAGGCCGGGCTGACCCGGGCCCTGGCCGAGTGGGTTCCCGGCAGCGCGCTGCGGCCCCTGGCCGTCGACGCGGCCCGGGGCTGGTCCCTGCTGCCGGACGGCGGGCCGCTCTTCCGGAAGGTCCTGGACGAGGACCGCGAAGGCGGCGGCCCGCGCGCCTGGGAGGCGGTGCTCGGCCGGTACGCCGAACTCCAGCGCTCCCTCCTCCCGCGCACCCCGGAGATCGAGGCGCTCGGCGTCCCCGGCGCCCGCACCGCCGCACTGCCCGGGATCCTCGACCGGATGGTCGGCGAGAACACCGCCCTGGACGACACCGACCGCCGGGCCCTGCACGCGCTGCGGCCCCGCTTCGCCGACTGGTGCGCGGAACTCGCGGCGGCCGGGATCGGCGACACCCTCGACCACTCCGACCTCCACGAGGCGCAGCTCTTCGCCCCGGAGCCCGGCCGGTTCACCTTCTTCGACTGGGGCGACGCCTCCGTCACCCACCCCTTCTGCAGCCTGCTGGTCCCCGCCCGGGCCGCCGCCCGGCGGTACGGGGCCGAGGTGCTGCCCCGGCTGCGCGACGCCTACCTGGAACCGTGGGCCGGCGACGGGCGCACCCCCGGGGAGCTGCGCCGCGCGGCGCGGCTGGCCTGGCGGCTCGCGGCGATCGGACGGGTCTCCGCCTGGGGCCGCTTCTTCCCCGCCGCCCCCTCCGGCGCGGACGGCGCCACCGGGGAGGCCGGCGACGCCGACCGCGCCCGCTGGCTGCGCGAACTGCTCACGCGGCCGCCGCTGTAGCCGGCTCCGCCGCCCGGCGGCGGATGACCACCGCCATCAGCGCCGCCACCGCGCACAGGCCGCCCGCCGCGTACCAGACCGGGTCGTACGAGCCGAGGGCGTCGCGGGCCACACCGCCGAGGAAGGCCACCAGGGCCGCGCCCACCTGGTGCGAGGCCAGGACCCAGCCGAAGACGACCGCGCCGTCCTGCCCGTAGTGCTCGCGGCACAGGGCGATGGTCGGCGGGACGGTGGCGACCCAGTCCAGGCCGTAGAAGACGATGAAGAACACCATCGGCGGGTGCACGCTCGGCGTCAGCAGCACCGGCAGGAACAACAGGGACACCCCGCGCAGGGCGTAGTACACGGCCAGCAGCCGGCGCGCATCGAAGCGGTCGGTGAACCAGCCGGAGGCGATGGTGCCGAGCACGTCGAACACGCCGATCACCGCGAGCAGTCCGGCGGCGGCCGTCACCGGCATGCCGTGGTCGTGGGCGGCCGGCGCGAAGTGGGTGCGCACGAGCCCGTTGGTCGAGGCACCGCAGATCGCGAAGGTGCCCGCCAGCAGCCAGAACGGGCCGGTGCGGGCCGCCCGCAAGAGCACCGTCACGGCCCGGCGGGCCGCCCCCGGCACGGGCGCGGGCTTGGGCTCGTACGTGCCCCCGTACGGGGCGAGGCCCACGTCCGCCGGGTGGTCGCGCAGCAGCAGCCAGACGAAGGGGACGACGGCCAGGGCCGCCAGCGCCACCGTGACCGAGGCCGGGCGCCAGCCGTGGTTCTCCACCAGCCAGGACAGCAGCGGCAGGAAGACCAGCTGTCCGGAGGCGCCCGCCGCGGTCAGGATGCCGGTGACCAGCCCGCGCCGGGCGGTGAACCAGCGGTTGGTCACCGTCGCCGCGAAGGCCAGCGCCATCGAACCGCTGCCCAGGCCCACCAGCACGCCCCAGAACAGCACCAGCTGCCAGGAGGCCGTCATCCACACCGTCGCCAGGGAGCCGCCGGCGATGACCGTGAGGGCCACCGCGACGACCCTGCGGATGCCGAAGCGGTCCATCAGCGCGGCGGCGAAGGGCGCGGTGAGTCCGTAGAGCGCCAGGTTGACGGAGACCGCGAAGCCGATCGTGCCGCGCGACCAGTCGAACTCCGCGTGCAGCGGCTCGATGAGCAGTCCGGGGAGGGAGGCGGAGGCGGCCGCGCCGATGATCGTCACGAAGCCCACGGCCGCGGCGAACCAGGCCCGGTGGACGCGGCCGGGCTCGCGCGGGGCCCGCTGGGTGACGGGGGAGGTGGGGGAGGTGGGGGCTGTCTGGGTCACGCCGACAGCTTCCGGCCTGCGGAGCGCCGTACGACAGTGGCCTGACTGTCACGCTTCGATACGATCGGGCCATGGCCACCGTCGAGAAGCCGCACCGTGTCGTCGTCCTCGCCCTCGCCGGGCTGCTGCCCTTCGAACTCGGCATCCCGCACCGGATCTTCGGCCGGGCCGAGGACCCCGCGGGGCGGCACCTCTACGAGATCCTCACCTGCGGGCTGGCCCCCGGCCCGGTGACCACCGACGCCGACTTCGCGGTGTACGTCGAGCACGGTCCCGAGCTGCTCGCGACGGCCGACACCGTGGTGGTGCCCGCCTCGCACGAGCTCGGCCCGGTCCACTCCGAGGGCCGGCTGACCGACGGGCTGGCGGCGGCCCTCGCCCACGTCCGGCCCGGCACCCGGATGGTGTCCATCTGCACGGGCGGCTACGTCCTGGCCGCCGCCGGATACCTGGACGGCCGCCCGGCCACCACCCACTGGGCCTACGCCGAGCACTTCCAGCGGATGTTCCCGGCCGTACGGGTCGACGCCGACGTGCTCTACACCGACGACGGGGACGTGCTGACCTCGGCCGGGGTCGCCGCCGGCATCGACCTGTGCCTGCACATCGTGCGCCGCGACCACGGCGCGGCCGTCGCCAACGACACCGCCCGGAGGACCGTCGTGCCGCCCCACCGCGAGGGCGGGCAGGCCCAGTTCGTCCAGCGGCCCGTGCCCGGGCCGCAGCAGGCCAGCACCACGGCCGCGCGGGCCTGGGTGCTGGACCGGCTGCACGAGCCCGTACGGCTGAGCGACCTCGCCCGGCAGGAGGCCATGTCGGTACGGACCTTCACGCGCCGGTTCCGCGAGGAGTGCGGGGTGAGCCCGGGGGAGTGGATCACCGGGCAGCGGGTGGAGCGGGCCCGGCAGCTGCTGGAGCGGACGGAGCTGCCGGTCGAGGCGGTGGCGCGGGAGGCGGGCTTCGGGACGGCGCAGTCGCTGCGCAAGCACGTGCAGGCGGCGCTGGGGGTCAGCCCGACGGCCTACCGGCGCACCTTCAGGGAGACCGCGCCATCTTCTGATGGCCCATCAGTCGGTGCGGGGTCCGTGCATTGACTTCTCCCGCCGCCCGTTCGTGAATGGCCCCCTGTCGGGGAGGGGGCGGGCAGGTGCGGACACGCGCGCGCAGCAGGAGATGGTCGGCGGCCGTCGGTACGGCGGTGCTCGCGGCGGCCGCGCTGGGCACACCGGCGGCGGCCGAGGAGGAGGCCCGGCCGGGGCGGTGCCCGTCGTCCGCCGAAGGGGCGGCGGCGGCCGGGATATCCGTCTCCGACGCGGCGCCGAGGGTCGGCGACACGGTCACGGTGACGTACGGGGCGGCCGCGAACCCGGTCCCGGCCCCGGTCGCGGTCCCGGTCCCGGCCCCGGTCGCGGTCCCGGTCCCGGTCCCGGTCCCGGTCGGGAAGGTGCTGCTCGGCGGCGCGCAGAGCGGCGAGGTCGCGGTGCCGGGCAGCTTCACCGTTACAGCCCCCGGCGAGATCACCCTCACCACGGGGGACGGGGACGGGGCGTGCGCGCTCACCGCCACACCGCTGCCGCCGCTCATGAACCTGCGCCACGTCACCCTCGGCGCCGCCGACGGCGAGCCGGGCGCCCGGGTACGCGTCAACGGAGTCGGCTTCACCCCCGGCGCGGCCGTGACCGTGGAGGGCCGCGCCGGCACCGCCCGGACGGCCGACCGGGTGCCGGCCACCGCGGACGGGCGCGGGGTGCTCGCCGTGGAGCTGCCCGTCACGGACCGGGCCACGACGGGCGTGGTGGCGTACGAGGGCCCGGCCTGGTCGGCGCCACGGGGCTCGGGCCCGGCGCCGTACGCGGTCACCGCCCCCGACCCGGGCGCGCTGACGATGACCCGGGCGGGGGCGGCGGTGACCCTGGGGGCGGTCGCGTACGGGGGCGGCGGCGGGGCCCCCGGGCGGATCGGCACGGTCACCGTCAAGGACACCCGCAGCGGGGGCGGGGGGTGGAAGCTGACGGGGAAGCTCACCGGTTTCACGGGCCGGGACGCGGCCGGCGCCCCCGGGGCCGTGCTGTCCTGGACCCCGTCCTGCCGGGGCGGCTGCACGCCGGGTGGCGCGGGGGAGGTGGGCCCGGACGGGGCGGTCCTGGCCACGGGGGCGGCCGGGACCGCCACCATTGACGCCGCGCTCACGCTCACGCTCCCCGCGTACACCCCGCCGGGCGCCTACAGGGCGGTCCTCACCCTGACGCTGCACGCCCTTTGACGCGCCGCCGCCTTCTTCACGCGCCGCCGCCTTCTTCACGCGCCGCTCGCGCGGCTCGGCGCTGGGGCGCCTCTCCGGCTTCGCGCCGCTGCGCCGGACTCCGTCCGGCGGGCCCGGGGCGGGGCCACGGGGCCGGGCTGGGGTCCGGCTGTCGTCTGCGGGTGGCAACCGCCACGCCGCAACGGCCGTAAGGCCTGGGCTGTCCGCCGTCTGCGGCGGGTGCGCCGCTGCGCGGGGCTTGCCCCTCCCCGCCCTTCACCGTTCTCGCCTCAAACGCCGGCGCGGCTCCGGAAGCCGGGGCTGCACCCCGTGCCCGTCGGCGCGGCTACAGACACGGCGCCACCGCGCCCAAGCCTCAAACGCCGGCGGTGCTGGAAGTGCGCGGCGCGCACTCCCAGCCGCCGCACGGCACGCCCGAGCCCAGCGCGGCCAAATACAGCCCCGCCGGCGTTTGAGGCGCAGGGGCCCCTCCCAGCGGTAGCTGGGGCCGAGCCCCAGGGGGTCCGGGCGCAGCCCGGGGAACGGTGGAAGGGCGGGGCGGGGAGAAATCCCTCCGGCCCGGGCCGCCCGGCAGGGGGCCGGGGTCCGGGCGGCCCGCCGGCAGGGACAGGCCGCTGGGGCGCCCCACGGCCCGGGCGGGGGTGTGCGGCCTCGGACCTCGCCCCGTGCAGGGTGTGCGGCCAGGCCCACGGTCCGGGTGGGGGTGCCTGGCCCGGCCCACGGTCCGGGCGGGGGTGTGCGGCCCGGCCCACGGCCCGGGCGGGGCGCTCCGGCGGGGCCGGTGGGTGGGGCCTGGGGCCCCGGTGGAGCGCGGCCCCCGCCCCCGCGGCGGCGGTCTGGTCGGCGCGGGGGGCCGCATCGGGGAGAATGGCCCGTATGAGCGATCGTTCCCCCGAGCCCACCGCCCCGCACCGCGCGGGCTTCGCCTGCTTCGTCGGCCGCCCCAACGCGGGCAAGTCGACCCTGACCAACGCGCTCGTGGGCACCAAGGTCGCGATCACCTCCAACCGGCCGCAGACCACCCGCCACACCGTCCGCGGCATCGTGCACCGCCCGGACGCGCAGCTGGTGCTGGTCGACACCCCGGGTCTGCACAAGCCGCGCACGCTGCTCGGCGAGCGCCTCAACGACGTCGTGCGCACCACCTGGGCCGAGGTCGACGTCATCGGCTTCTGCCTGCCCGCCGACCAGAAGCTCGGCCCCGGCGACAAGTTCATCGCCAAGGAGCTCGCGGGGATCAAGAAGACCCCCAAGATCGCCATCGTCACCAAGACCGACCTGGTCGAGTCCAAGCAGCTGGCCGAGCAGCTCCTCGCCATCCACCAGCTCGGTGCCGAGCTCGGCATCGAGTGGGCCGAGATCGTCCCCGTCTCGGCGGTCGGCGACACCCAGGTGCAGCTGCTGGCCGACCTGATCGCGCCGCTGCTGCCCGAGAGCCCCCCGCTGTACCCGGAGGGCGACCTCACCGACGAGCCCGAGATGGTGATGGTCGCGGAGCTGATCCGCGAGGCCGCGCTGGAGGGCGTGCGCGACGAGCTCCCGCACTCCATCGCCGTCGTGGTCGAGGAGATGATCCCGCGCGAGAACCGGCCCGCGGACCGGCCGCTGCTGGACATCCACGCCAACGTCTACATCGAGCGCCCCAGCCAGAAGGGCATCATCATCGGCCCGAAGGGCTCGCGCCTGAAGGAGGTCGGCATGAAGTCGCGCAAGCACATCGAGGCACTGCTCGGCACGCCGGTCTTCCTCGACCTGCACGTGAAGGTCGCCAAGGACTGGCAGCGCGACCCCAAGCAGCTCCGCAAGCTCGGCTTCTAGCGGACGCGGCGCACCTTCAGCGCGTTGTCCTTGCGGGTCCCCGGCCGGCCGTCGGGGGCCGTCAGGGCCTGCTCGTGTTCGGCCGCCAGCAGCACCTCCCAGGCGCCCTCCGGCAGCTCCAGCTCCGCGAGCACCTCGTCCGGGGTCGGGAAGCGGATGTCGGCGTGCGCGTCCGGGTCCCAGGACGGCCCGCCCGCGTGGCCCGCGATCAGCAGGATCCCGCCGGGGGCCACGGCGGAGGCGGCCGTGCGCAGGATCCGCTCGCGCGGGAAGTCCCCGTACGAGTGCAGGAAGCACGCGGAGACCAGGTCGAACTCCCCGTCGGGGAAGGACTCGGCCAGGTCGTGCCGCTGCCAGTCGACGCGGTCGTCGAGCCCCGCCTCGGCGGCGTGCCCGGCCGCCCGCTCCAGGGCCACCCCGGAGATGTCGGTCCCGGTGACCCGCCAGCCCTGCCGGGCCAGCCACACGGCGTCGGCGCCCTCGCCGCAGCCGAGGTCGAGGGCGCGGCCGGGGGTGAGGGCGGAGGCCTCGCGGACCAGGACCTCGTTGGCCCTGCCGCTCCAGATGCGGTCGCTCTCGCGGTAGCGGGCGTCCCACCAGTCCTCGCTCGCGCCCTCGGGGTGCTGCTCCTGGTGCTGGTGATGCCGGTGCTGGGACATGGGGCCCCTTCCTGTACGGGTCTGCCGGTACGGCCGATGCTGCGCCGCGGCCACGGCCCGGGCAACTTCCGTTGCCGAACCGGCAAACCCGCCGGAGCTCAGCCCGCCGCCGGCTCCGCGATCAGGGCCGTCCCCACCCGCTGGAACCCGGCGCGGGCGTAGATCCGGGCCACGTCCTCGTCCCCGGCCGACAGGAAGACCGTACGGACACCCCGGGCGCGGGCCTCGGCGACCAGGGCCGCCGTCACCCCGAGGGCCAGCCCCTGGCGCCGGGCGGCGGGCAGGGTGCCCACGCCGACGACCTCGGCGACTTCGCCGACCGGGTTGAACTGGCCGGAGCACAGCACCAGCCCGTCGCGCACGGCCGCGGCCATCGCGGTACGCCCGTCCGCGAGCATCGCCGATGCGCGGGCCCGGCGCTCCTCGGCCCCCGGGTCCGCCAGCGCCGCCGCCAGCTCCGACGGGCCCGTCGTGCCCAGGGCCGTGCCCGGCTCGCGGAAGGCCAGCGCCGGTACGGTCACGGCGGCCGAGAGCAGCGGGTCGTCGGCGCCGAACAGCCGGACCTCGGGATGCGGCGGGAGCGGCTCGGCGCCGGCGTCCAGTGCCATCAGGGGGTGGGCGTGGACGTGCAGCCCCGCGGCCTCCACCGCGGCCCGGAGCGAGGGGGTGGTTTCGGCCACCCATTCGAAGGACTCCGGCACCTCCAGCTCCCGCTGCCTCTCCAGCACCTTGAGCACGTCGGCGGCGGTCGCGTCGGCGCCGCCGAGCGCGGGCCGCGCGTAGTACTGCCAGCCCTGCCCCTCCTGCACGAACAGGGTCAGCGGTCCGAAGTCCTCGCCCCGCGCACCGCCCCGGCGGGGGACGGCGTCGTAGTACCGCTCCAGGGCAGCCAAGATCGTTTCAGTCATCCCGCCATCCAAGCAGGACCGCCCCGGCCTGGGCACCCCGTTATCCCGGCCGGGGCGGCCCGGCCGCTACGCGCCTTCCTTGAGCACCCGGGAGACCAGGCTGCGCTGGGCGTCCGACAGGTGCGGGTCCTGGCAGGACACCGTCCGCCCGTCCACCGTGATCCGGTACGAGAACCCGTCCCGCACCCCGCCCGGCCCCTGGCCGGCCCGGGGGTCCGGCCGCAGCGCCAGCAGGGCCAGCGCCTGCCACTCCTCCTCGTCGGGCCGGCCCGAGGTGTCCACCTCGGCCCGGCGCTCGATCCCCGCGAAACCGCCCGTCCGCACCACTTCGATCCGCATGGTGCCCCTTCTACCCGAGGGGGGCCGCCGTAGACAGCCCTTAGGCCAGGCCCACGGCCGACCAGGCCTTCTGGAGGGCCTGGTGCTCCGCGCCGCCCTCGCCGTACCGGGCGACGGCCGCGGCCACCGACAGCCGGGCGAAGTCCTTGAAGGAGGCCTTCTCGCCCAGCTGCCCGCCGGTCAGCGTGTCGTACCAGATCTGCCCGGCCCGCTCCCAGGCCTTGCCGCCCAGCTCGGTGGCCGCGATGTAGAAGGCGTGGTTGGGGATTCCGGAATTGATGTGGACGCCGCCGTTGTCGCGGCTGGTCACGACGTAGTCGTCCATGGTCGCGGGCTGCGGGTCCTTGCCGAGCTCGTCGTCGTCGTACGCGGTGCCGGGCGCCTTCATGGACCGCAGCGCGACCCCGGTGACGTTCGGCCCCAGCAGCCCGGCGCCGATCAGCCAGTCCGCCTGGTCGGCGGTCTGTCCGAGGGAGTACTGCTTGATCAGCGAGCCGAAGACGTCCGACATGGACTCGTTGAGCGCCCCGGACTGGCCGTGGTAGTCGAGGTTGGCCGTGTACTGGGTGACGCCGTGGGCCAGCTCGTGCCCGATGACGTCCACCGACACCGTGAAGTCGAGGAACAGGTCCCCGTCGCCGTCGCCGAAGACCATCTGCCGGCCGTCCCAGAAGGCGTTGTTGTACTCCTGGCCGTAGTGGACGGTCGCGTCCAGCGGCAGCCCGGAGTCGTCGATCGAGTGCCGTCCGAAGGCCTTGAGGAACAGCTCGTAGGTCGCCCCGAGCCCGGCGTAGGCGCGGTTGACGGTGGCGTCCTTGACCGGTTCGGCGCCCTCCGCCCGGACCTTCTTCCCGGGCAGCCGGGTGCGGTGCTGGGCGTCGTAGATCGTCCGGGCCGGTCCTTCGGCGGGCGCGTCGGCCAGGGACGGGGCGATCCCCCTGAGGGCGTTGACCTGCCGCCGCTCGCGCAGGCCGCTGTCGTGTTCGAGGGTGCGCAGGGCGGCGTCGGCCCGCGCGCTGTCCGCGGACTGGGCGGCCTTGCGGAGCAGGTGCGGCGGCACGACGGTGCAGAAGACGGGGTGGTGGGGGGTGTGGCCAGGGGAAAGGAAGGCATCCATGCACGGCAATGTGGCAGTGGGTCATGACGCTGTCACTACCGGCGACCATGATTCATTCGGTTGTCTCAAATCTGACGCGCCGTGTTGACGGATCGCCCTGACCTGGGCGCATGGAAGGAGTCGTAACTCACAAAGGGTGCAAATCGGGCACCCGGGTCTTGCATACTGAAACAGGTCCTCGCGATACGGCGCGGCTCGGTTAGGCTCGGCCCATCATGCGTTTCGGGCTGCTTCTCCTTAGCTGCCGCGGCGAGGGTCTGTAGTCGTAGGCCGGCCCCCTCCCCGCGGAGTTTGGTGTTGCGGTTTTTACGACCGCCGTCGGCCGTTCAGCGAACTACACGCGGACACGCGAGGAGCCCAACGCCATGAGCCAGCACACTTTTGTCGGTCGCCCCACGCCCATCACGAACGCGACCCACACCCAGAAGCCCTCCGGGATGCCGATCCACAAGTACGGCCAGTACGAGCAGGTGGACATCCCCGACCGCACCTGGCCGGACGCCCGCGTCACCAAGGCTCCCCGCTGGCTCTCCACCGACCTGCGCGACGGCAACCAGTCGCTGATCGACCCGATGACCCCCGCCCGCAAGCGCGAGATGTTCGACCTGCTGGTGCGCATGGGCTACAAGGAGATCGAGGTCGGCTTCCCGTCCTCCGGCGAGACCGACTTCGCCTTCGTGCGCTCCATCATCGAAGAGGGCGCGATCCCGGACGACGTCACCATCTCCGTACTGACCCAGGCCCGCGAGGACCTGATCGAGCGGACCGTCGAGTCGCTGATCGGCGCCAAGCGCGCCACCGTGCACCTGTACAACGCGACCGCCCCGACCTTCCGCCGGGTCGTCTTCCGCGGTTCCAAGGAGCAGATCAAGCAGATCGCCGTCGACGGCACCCGCCTGGTCATGGAGTACGCCGAGAAGCTGCTGGGCCCCGAGACCGTCTTCGGCTACCAGTACAGCCCCGAGATCTTCACCGACACCGAGCTGGACTTCGCCCTGGAGGTCTGCGAGGCCGTCTGCGACGTCTGGCAGCCGGGCGAGGGCCGCGAGATCATCCTGAACCTGCCCGCCACCGTGGAGCGCTCGACGCCGTCCACCCACGCGGACCGCTTCGAATGGATGGCCCGCAACCTGACCCGCCGCGAGCACGTCTGCATCTCCGTGCACCCGCACAACGACCGCGGCACCGCCGTCGCCGCAGCCGAGCTGGCGCTGATGGCCGGCGCCGACCGCATCGAGGGCTGCCTGTTCGGGCAGGGCGAGCGCACCGGCAACGTCGACCTGATCACCCTGGGCATGAACCTGTTCTCGCAGGGCATCGACCCGCAGATCGACTTCTCCCAGATCGACGAGATCCGCCGCACCAGCGAGTACTGCAACCAGATGGAGGTCCACCCGCGCCACCCCTACGCGGGCGACCTGGTCTACACCGCCTTCTCCGGCTCCCACCAGGACGCCATCAAGAAGGGCTTCGACGCCATGGAGGCCGACGCGGCCGCCCAGGGCAAGACCGTGGACGACATCGAGTGGGCGGTCCCGTACCTGCCCATCGACCCCAAGGACGTCGGCCGCTCCTACGAGGCGGTCATCCGGGTCAACTCGCAGTCCGGCAAGGGCGGCATCGCGTACGTCCTGAAGAACGACCACAAGCTGGACCTGCCGCGCCGCATGCAGATCGAGTTCTCGCGGATCATCCAGGCCAAGACCGACGCCGAGGGCGGCGAGGTCACGCCGAAGGCGATCTGGGACGTCTTCTCGGACGAGTACCTGCCCAACCCCGAGAACCCGTGGGGCCGCATCCAGCTGCGCTCCGGCTCCACCGCCACCGACAAGGACGGCACGGACACGCTGACCGTCGAGGCGGTCGTGGACGGCGTGGAGACGATCCTGAACGGCACCGGCAACGGTCCGATCTCGGCCTTCTTCGACGCGCTGGCCGGCATCGGCGTCGACGCCCGCCTGCTGGACTACACCGAGCACACGATGAGCGAGGGCGCCTCCGCCGTGGCCGCCTCGTACATCGAGTGCGCGATCGACGGCCGGGTCCTGTGGGGCATCGGCATCGACGCCAACACCACCCGCGCCTCCCTGAAGGCGGTCATCTCCGCCGTCAACCGCGCGGGCCGCTAGTCACCCTGACGGAGCCCCGCCCCTCCCGCCGGAGGGGCGGGGCTCCGTCGTTCGCCGTCGCTCACCGGGCCAGGTAGCCGCCGTCCACCGGAAGGACCACACCGGTCACGAAGGAGGCCGCGTCGGAGGCCAGGAAGGCGATGACGCGGGCCACCTCCTCCGGCTCGCCGAGCCGGCCCATCGGGTGGGCCGCCGCGATCTCCGTGAGGTACTCCGGGCCGCCCGGCTCGTCGTCCAGCGCCAGCACCCGCTCCGTGCGGATGGTTCCGGGGGCCACCGCGTTGACGCGGATCCCGTGCGCCGCCCACTCCACCGCCAGGTGCTTGGTCAGCCCCGAGGCCACGAACTTCGCCGGCCCGTACGCGGCCTGGCGGGCCTGCCCGGCCACCCCCGAGATCGAGGACACGCAGACCAGCGCCCCGCCGGCCGGCCGCTGCCCGGTCATCGCCTCGATGGCGTACTTGCAGGTCAGGAACATGCCCCGGCCGTCGACCGCCATGACGTGGTCCCAGTCCTCCGGCGTGGTCTCGCGTACGTCCGAAAGAGGGAGCACCCCGGCGTTCGCCACGGCGACGTCGAGCCGCCCGTACGCGGCGACGGCGGCCGCGACCATCGCGTGGTTGGCCTCGGGATCGGACACGTCACCGGTCACGGCCGTGATCCCGTGCCCTTCCCCGGCGAGCTGCGCGCGCAGGGACTCCAGGCCGGGGCCGTTGACGTCGGACGCGGTCACCCGGGCCCCGGAACGGGCCAGCAGCAGGGCGGTGGCCCGGCCGATGCCGCTCGCGGCTCCGGTCACCAGACAGGACTTCTCGTTCATGCCGCAGAGGGTAGGGAAAGCGGGGCGGCGCCGGGGGCACACTTCGGCCAACTCCGGGCCCCGCGTCATGTTGTCTTGTCGCACGACTGACGCAGCCTCACCGATGTGGCTAACATCACGCCAACCCGGCGCTGCTGCCGGAAGGTTACGGAGGTGCGACGTGCTGCCAGTTCGGGGTGGGGACGGCCGGAAGCTGACCGTCTGGGGCATCCGCACCACCTGGAGCACCGTGGGAGACGGGGAGTTCTTCTGCCCCGGCTGCGGCGGTGACCGCAATTACCGTCGGCGCACCGGGCGCAGGCGCTTCACCGTGCTCGGCGTTCCGCTGCTGCCGCGCGGGCAGGCCGGGCCGGTCGTCGAGTGCCAGGGCTGCCGGCAGCGCTTCGACACCGACGTGCTGGACCACCTGACCACCACCCGCTTCTCGGCCCTGCTGCGCGACGCCGTGCACACCGTGGCGCTGGCCGTGCTCGCGGCGGGCGGGACCGCCTCGCGCAGCGCCCTGGAGGCCGCCGTGTCGGCCGTACGAGCCGCCGGGTTCCAGGACTGCACCGCCGAACAGCTGGAGTCCCTCGTGGAGGCGCTGGCCACCGACGAGGGCCGGCTCGGGCTGTACGACGGGCCCGAGTGCTGCGGGGCCGCGCTGTCGATAGAGCTCCACGAGGCGCTGGAGCCGCTCGCCCCGCACCTGGCGGGTCCGGGGCGGGAGTCGATCCTGCTCCAGGGCGCGCGGATCGCCCTCGCGGACGGGCCCTACATCCCGGCCGAGCGCGAGGTGCTGGCCACCGTCGGCGCGGCGCTGCGGATGGGCGCGGACGAGGTGGCCGGGCTGCTCTCGGCGGTCCGCGCGCCCTAGATCCGACGCGTACGAGGGTCCGGGCCCGGCGGCTTTCCGCCGGGCCCGGACGTGTTTCGGGGCGGAATTCCGCGATGCGGAGTTCCGGGAGGTAACGATCCGGCCTCGCGGGGGTGAACCGGCGGGTAGTTTGATCCGTGCAAGGGGGTGGAGTCCCTACTTCCGTACAAGTTTTCCGTATTTCGGACGGCCGGAATTAGACCCCCTGATTTGCGTGACCGAATACTTGCGACCCCGGTAATTGCCTGTCATGGCGGGAAACTTCGCAGGTGTGCAGCGGGAACGGGGCACTCGGGGGCCGCCGCCCCATACTCCTGTGCGCGGGTGTCCGCCACTGGAGGAACCTCCAGATCAAACGCCGCAAAACGTCAACACTTTGTCGAAGTCGACGATATCTGTGAGCACTCCCACAGGCGTTCAATTCCGGTCACACGACGAGATCTGCGTGTTTCCCACTGACAACCCTGGCGGACCAACGGGTTAACGACCCACTCCGGCCAGGGATAACCAGATTCCTCTCGGTTACCTACCTTGAAGGGCAAGGCAGAGATGGCACGTGTCGCCGCCCGGCTTTCCGCCAACGGAGAGCAGAGCACGCACCCGGTCGACGAGGTGCTCCCCCTCCCCAAGCTCGCGCTGTACGGCTTCCAGCACGTACTCGCCTTCTACGCCGGCGCGGTGATCGTCCCGATCATCGTGGGCAGCGCACTCAAGCTGAGCCCTGAACAGCTGGTCTACCTGATCAACGCGGACCTCTTCACCTGCGGTATCGCCTCGATCATCCAGGCCTTCGGCATCGGCAGGATCGGCGCGCGACTGCCGCTGATCCAGGGCGTCACCTTCACCGCCGTGTCCCCGATGATCGCCATCGGCCTCGGCGCCGGCGGCGGCACCGCCGCGCTGCTGGTCATCTACGGCGCGGTCATCACCGCCGGTATCGCCACCTTCGCCTTCGCCTGGCTGCCCGCCAACGCGTTCCGGGCGGTCATGCGGCTCTTCCCGCCGGTGGTCACCGGCACCGTCATCACGGTGCTCGGCATCGTCCTGATCCCGGTCGGCCTCAACGACGCGGCCGGCGGCCTCGGCACCCCGGACTTCGGCGACCCCGAGAACTTCGCCTACGCCGGCGGCACGATGCTCTTCATCCTGATCCTGATGAAGCTCGGCAAGCCGTTCCTCTCCAGCATCGCGATCCTGCTCGGCCTGGTCGTCGGCACCGGTGTCGCGTTCGTCCTCGGCGACGCGAAGTTCGGCGACGTCGGCAACGCCGGCTGGATCGGCGTCAGCACCCCCTTCCACTTCGGCGTCCCGAAGTTCGAGTGGTTCCCGATCGTCCTCATGCTGATCGTCATGCTGATCACCATGGTCGAGACGACCGGTGACACCTACGCGGTCGGCGACATCGTCGGCAAGGAGGTCGACAGCGAGACCGTGGCCCGCGCCCTGCGTGCCGACGGCGCCGCGACCGCCCTCGGCGGCGTCCTGAACTCCTTCCCGTACGTCGCCTTCGCCGAGAACGTCGGCCTGGTGCGGATGACGAAGGTCAAGAGCCGCTTCGTGGTCGTCGCCGCGGGTGTCTTCATGATCATCCTTGGTCTGCTGCCCAAGGCCGCCGCGATCGTCGCCGCCGTTCCGCACGGAGTCCTCGGCGGCGCCGCGACCGTCATGTTCGCCATGGTCGCCCTGGCCGGCATCCAGACCCTGGCCAAGGTGGACCTCAAGGAGGAGAAGAACGCGCTGGTCGTCGGTGTCTCCCTCGCCTTCGCCCTGCTCCCGGCCACCGTCCCGGTCCTCTTCTCCAAGCACATGGACCCGGACCTGTCCTCGCTCCTCAACAGCGGTGTCACCCTCGGTGCCACGGCCGCCATCGTCCTCAACCTGATCTTCAACGGCCTGGCCAAGGACGACGCCCAGACCGCCGCGAAGGTCCCCGCCGAGGTCCCTGCCGAGGTCCCCGCCGAGGCGGTGGCCGAGGTCGAGGCCGAGGTCGAGCTCCCCGCCCAGCCGGTGGCCGCCCCGGCCGGCGCGGAGAAGGCCGCCTCCGGGAAGACGGCCGAGAAGGCCGACGACGCGGGTGCGCCCGCCTCCTGATCCTCCCAAGGGGTGCCGACCCCCGTCCGGCCATCCGGCCCGGACGGGGGTCGGCGCTGTCCGGGCTCAGGGGACAATGGGGCCATGAGTCTGTTCCGCGACGACGGCATCGTGCTGCGCACCCAGAAGCTGGGTGAGGCGGACCGCATCATCACGCTCCTCACCCGCGGCCACGGCCGCGTCCGGGCCGTCGCCCGCGGGGTACGGCGCACCAAGTCCAAGTTCGGCGCCCGGCTGGAACCTTTCTCCCACGCCGACGTGCAGTTCTTCGCACGCGGCAGCGAGCTCGTCGGCCGCAGCCTGCCGCTGTGCACCCAGACCGAGATCATCGCCCCCTACGGCAACGGCATCGCCACCGACTACGCCCGCTACACCGCCGGCACGGCCATGCTGGAGACCGCCGAGCGCTTCACCGAGAACGAGGGCGAGCCCGCCGTACAGCAGTACCTGCTGCTGGTCGGAGCCCTGCGCACCCTCTCGCGCGGCGAGCACGAACCGCACCTGATCCTCGACGCCTTCCTGCTGCGCTCCCTCGCCGTCAACGGCTACGCCCCCAGCTTCGAGGACTGCGCGAAGTGCGGGATCCACGGCCCCAACCGGCACTTCTCCGTCGCCGCGGGCGGGGTCATATGCGGGGACTGCCGGGTACCGGGCTCCGTCGTACCCTCGTCGGAGGCCATCGCCCTGCTCAGCGCCCTGCTGACGGGCGACTGGAAGCACGCGGACGCCTGTGAGGCCCGCCACGCGCGGGAGGGCAGCGGGCTGGTCTCGGCCTATTTGCACTGGCATCTGGAGCGCGGGCTACGCTCCCTCCGATACGTCGAGAAATAGGAGCTGGGCACATGGCACGACGCGGGATTCTGGGACGTTCTCGCCGCGAGTACAAGGTTCCCGAGCCGCACCCGTCCGGTGCGCGCCCGCCGAAGATCCCCGGCGAGCTGGTCCCGAACCACGTCGCCGTCGTCATGGACGGCAACGGCCGCTGGGCCAAGGAGCGCGGCCTGCCGCGCACCGAGGGGCACAAGGTCGGCGAGGGCGTCGTCCTCGACGTGCTCAAGGGCTGCCTGGAGATGGGCGTCAAGAACCTCTCCCTCTACGCCTTCTCGACGGAGAACTGGAAGCGCACGCCCGACGAGGTCCGCTTCCTGATGAACTTCAACCGTGACGTCATCCGGCGCCGCCGCGACGAGATGAACGAGCTCGGCATCCGGATCCGCTGGGTCGGCCGTATGCCGAAGATGTGGAAGTCCGTCGTCCAGGAGCTCCAGATCGCGCAGGAGCAGACCGTCGACAACGACGCCATGACCCTGT
This sequence comes from Streptomyces sp. NPDC037421, assembly GCF_055602105.1. Taxonomy (NCBI): domain Bacteria; kingdom Bacillati; phylum Actinomycetota; class Actinomycetes; order Kitasatosporales; family Streptomycetaceae; genus Streptomyces; species Streptomyces sp. NPDC037421. The sequence continues at coordinate 54,274 of NZ_JBVJWV010000011.1, read as the reverse complement.
ACTTCTGCGTCAACTACGGCGGCCGCGCCGAGATCGCGGACGCGGCGCAGGCGATCGCCCGCGACGTGGCCGCCGGCAAGCTGGACCCGTCGAAGGTCAACGAGAAGACCTTCGCGAAGTACATCTACTACCCGGACATGCCGGACGTGGACCTGTTCCTGCGCCCCAGCGGCGAGCAGCGCACCTCCAACTACCTGATCTGGCAGAGCGCGTACGCGGAGATGGTCTTCCAGGACGTGCTGTGGCCGGACTTCGACCGCCGCAACCTCTGGGACGCCTGCCTGGAGTACGCGCAGCGCGACCGCCGCTTCGGCGGCGCCCTCCCGAACCAGCCCGAGGGCTCCGGGAGCTGAACCCTCCGCTAGGCTCCGCCGCCATGGACATGACTGACCAGGCGGTGGAGCTGTACTACGGCGCCGCCCGCCGTGACGCGTGGGAAGTGCTGCGGTGGCGCGTCCTGAGGACGCCCGCGGGCCGCAGGGAGCTGCTGCTGTGGCTGGTGGCGGTCCCCGCGGTGCCGGTCGGGCTGATCGCGGCCCAGCACGGCCGCGCGGCCGACCCGGCCGGCCTGGCCCTCGCGGGCGGGGTGGGACTGGTCCTGGGGGCCGTCTGGCACTGCCTGGACCTGCGGCGGCGGGCGCGCCGGATGTACCGCTGGGCCGCGGAGCACCCCGAGTACAAGCTGGTCGTCACCGGGCTCGGAACGCAGAACCACCGCCCCGACGGGACGGCGGTCGCCTACAAGTGGGACAAGTACAGGGGCTGGGCCGAGACCCGAGGTCTGTTCGTCCTCGTGTTCTTCAACGGGGACCTGGGCTGGGTGCCGAAGCGCGCCGCCCGGACCCCCGAGGATCTCGACCGGATCCGATCGCTCTTCGACCGGAATCTGACCCGGCTCGGTTAGGGGGTGTCCGGCGGATCAGGGTCGGACACCCCTAGCCGGCGGCCGCGCAGTCGGCGCAGGTGCCGAAGATCTCCACGGTGTGCGCCACGTTCACGAACCCGTGCTCCGCCGCGATCGACTCCGCCCACTTCTCCACGGCCGGACCCTCGACCTCGACCGCCTTGCCGCACTTGCGGCAGACCAGGTGGTGGTGGTGCTCGCCGGTGGAGCAGCGCCGGTACACGGACTCGCCGTCGCTGGTGCGCAGCACGTCGACCTCGCCGGCGTCCGCGAGGGACTGGAGGGTGCGGTACACGGTGGTCAGGCCCACGGAGTCACCGCGGTGCTTGAGCATGTCGTGCAGCTCCTGGGCGCTGCGGAACTCGTCCACCTCGTCCAGCGCCGCCGCCACGGCTGCCCGCTGCCGGGTGGATCGCCCTCGTACTGGCGCGGTACCCATCTCGCCAGGCGCAGTCGCCACCGGTTCCTCCTCGTTTCGGCCTGCCGCCATTGTGCCAGGCGGACGCGGCCCCTAGACCTTCACGTCGTCCTGGACGCAGACCTCCTCGGCGGCCCGGGACGCCTTGGCGCGGCGCCTGGCCATGGGCGTGGACAGGGCCGTCGTGACGATGAAGACGGCGATCGCGAGCAGCACGATCGTGGCGCCGGACGGCGCGTCGAGGTAGTACGTGGCGGCGGTACCGCTCAGCGAGACCACCACGCCGATCGCCATCGCCAGCGACAGGGTCGCGGCGAAGCCTCGGGTGACCCGCTGGGCGGCGGCGACGGGGATCACCATCATGGCGCTGACCAGCAGCAGGCCCACGATGCGCATGGCCACGGTGACGGTGACGGCGGCGGTGACGGCCATCAGCAGGTTCAGCGCCCGCACCGGCAGGCCGGTGACGCGGGCGAACTCCTCGTCCTGGCTGATCGCGAAGAGCTGGCGGCGCAAGCCGATGGTGACGGCGACCACGAACGCGGCGAGGATCACCACGGCGGTGATGTCCTCGGCGGAGACGGTGGTGATCGAGCCGAAGAGGTAGCTGCTGAGGTTGGCGGTGGAGCCGCCGGGCGCCAGGTTGATGATCATGACGCCGCCGGCCAGGCCGCCGTAGAAGAGCATGGCGAGCGCGATGTCGCCGCTGGTCTTGCCGCGGGAGCGGATCAGCTCCATGCCGACCGCGCCGGCGACCGCGACCAGGGTGGCCATCCAGACCGGGCTGGTGTTGAGCAGGAAGCCGAGGGCGACGCCGGTCATGGCGACGTGGCCGATGCCGTCGCCCATGACGGCCTGGCGGCGCTGGACGAGGTACGTGCCGATCGCGGGTGCGGTGATGCCGACGAGCGCGGCGGCGATCAGCGCGCGCTGCATGAAGGCGTAGTGCAGGAGGTCCATCAGCTCAGCAGTCCCGTCCGCAGGGGCTCGGCGTCGTGCGCCGCGTGGGGGTGTACGTGGTCGTGGCCGGGCAGGGCGTGCTGCCCGACGGCCTCCGGGGGCGGGCCGTCGTGGACGACGCAGCCGTCGCGCAGGACGACGGCGCGGCCGATCAGCGGCTCCAGCGGGCCCAGCTCGTGCAGGACGAGGAGGACGGTGGTGCCGGCGGCGACCTGCTCGCGCAGGGCGCTCGCGAGGACCTCCTGGTTGGCGAGGTCCACGCCGGCCATCGGCTCGTCCATGATCAGCAGTTCGGGTTCGACGGCCAGCGCCCGGGCGATGAGCACGCGCTGGTGCTGCCCGCCGGAGAGGGCGTTGACCGAGGCGTCGGCGTAGCCGTCCATGTCGACCAGGGCCAGGGCCCGCTCGACGGCGGCCTTGTCGGCCTTGCGCAGGACGCCGAAGCGGGAGCGGGCGAGGCGGCCGGAGGAGACGACCTCCCGGACGGTGGCCGGGACGCCGCTGGCGGCGGTGGTGCGCTGGGGGACGTACCCGATGCGCGACCACTGGCGGAAGCGCCTGAAGTCGGTGCCGAAGAGGGTCAGGTCGCCGTCGGTGAGCGGGACCTGGCCGACCACGGCGCGGACGGCAGTGGACTTGCCGGAGCCGTTGGCGCCGAGGAGGGCGACGACCTCGCCGCGGCGGACGGTGAGGTCGACCCCGCGCAGCACGGGGCGCGAGCCGAGCGAGGCCGTGGCCCCGCGCAGGGATATGACGGTCTGGTCGTCGTCCGCCGGTCGGGGCGTTGACTGCATGGCTCGCGCCTCCGTTGCTGCTGTCATCACTTGGCTCCGAGCGCCTTCTGGAGGTTCTTCAGGTTGGACCGCATGACCTCGAAGTAGTCGGCGCCCTGCGACTTGTCGGTGATCCCCTCAAGGGGGTCGAGGACGTCGGTCTGCAGGCCCGCGTCCCGGGCGAGGGTCTTGGCCGTCTTGTCGCTGGCCAGGGCCTCGAAGAACACGGTCGTCACATTGTCCTTCTTCGCGACGGCCTGGAGGTCCTTCATCCGGGCCGGGCTGGGCTCGGACTCGGGGTCGACGCCGGAGATGCCCTCCTGGTCGAGGCCGTAGCGCTCGGCGAGGTAGCCGAAGGCGGAGTGGGTGGTGATGAAGGTCCTGGAGGCCGTGTTCTTCAGGCCGTCCTTGAACTCGGTGTCCAGCGCGCCCAGTTTGGCGACGAGTTCGCGGGTGTTCTTCTTGTAGTCCGCCGCGTGGCCGGGGTCGGCCTTCTCCAGGGCGGCGCCGAAGCCCTTGGCGATCTCCGCGTACTTGGTGGGGTCGAGCCAGACGTGCGGGTCCTCGCCGGCCTCGCCGTGGTCGTGGCCGTGGTCGTGGCCCTCGGCGGCGTGGTCGTGGTCCTCTTCGCCGGAGGTGCCGTGGACTTCGAGCTTGGTGAGGGTGGCGGCGTCCACGATGTTCTTCACGCCGGACTGGGCTATGGCCTTGTCCACGGCGGGCTGGAGGGTCTTGAGGTAGAGGACCACGTCCGACTCGGAGAGCTGCCCGGTCTGCTTCGGAGTGATCTCCAGGTCGTGCGGTTCGACGCCCGGCTTGGTCAGGGTGTCGACCTTCACGTGGTCCCCGCCTATCTGCTCGGCGAGGAACTGCAGGGGGTAGAACGACGCCGTGACGTGCAGCTTCCCGTCCGCGGTGCCCGCCGCGCCGGCCGTGCCGGAGCAGGCGGTGAGGGCCGTCGCGCCCAGGGCGACGGCGGCGGCGAGGGCGGTCGTGGGTATGAGGCGTCGTACGTTCATGACATCCATTTTCATCAAAGATGGAAACCGTTGTCAAAAACCCTGGTGGGAGGGGTAGCCGGGGCCGCGGAAGGGCATACCCGATTTGAAAGGGGGGGTGCGGGCGCCGGTAACCTGAGGCATTCGCGTTCGTCCTCGTAATGAAGAGAGCACCGTGGCCGCCGACAAGATCGAAACCATCGTCAGCCTGAGCAAGCGCCGTGGCTTCGTTTACCCGTGCAGTGACATCTACGGCGGCTCCAGGGCTGCCTGGGACTACGGCCCGCTCGGTGTCGAGCTCAAGGAGAACATCAAGCGCCAGTGGTGGAAGGCCATGGTCACCGGGCGTGAGGACGTCGTCGGCCTCGACTCCTCCGTGATCCTGGCCCCCGAGGTCTGGGTGGCCTCGGGCCACGTGGCGACGTTCTCCGACCCGCTGACCGAGTGCACCTCCTGTCACAAGCGCCAGCGCGCCGACCACCTGGAAGAGGCGTACGAGGCCAAGCACGGCCGCCTCCCCGAGAACGGCCTGGCCGACATCAACTGCCCGCACTGCGGTGTGAAGGGCCAGTTCACCGAGCCGAAGCAGTTCTCCGGCATGCTGGAGACCCACCTCGGCCCGACCCAGGACACCGGCTCGAAGGCGTACCTGCGCCCCGAGACCGCCCAGGGCATCTTCACCAACTTCGCCATGGTGCAGACCTCGTCGCGCAAGAAGCCCCCGTTCGGCATCGCGCAGATGGGCAAGTCCTTCCGCAACGAGATCACGCCCGGCAACTTCATCTTCCGCACCCGCGAGTTCGAGCAGATGGAGATGGAGTTCTTCGTCAAGCCGGGCGAGGACGACCAGTGGCAGGAGTACTGGATGCAGGAGCGGTGGAACTGGTACCGCGGCCTGGGTCTGCGTGAGGAGAACATGCGCTGGTACGACCACCCGGCGGAGAAGCTGTCCCACTACTCGAAGCGCACCGCCGACATCGAGTACCGCTTCAACTTCGGCGGCAGCGAGTTCTCCGAGCTGGAGGGCGTGGCCAACCGCACCGACTACGACCTGAAGGCGCACTCCGCCGCCTCCGGCACGGACCTGGTCTACTACGACCAGGAGGCCCAGGAGAAGTACACCCCGTACGTCATCGAGCCGGCGGCCGGCGTCAACCGCGCCATGCTCGCCTTCATGCTCGACGCGTACGTCGAGGACGAGGCCCCCAACGCCAAGGGCGCCATGGAGAAGCGCACGGTCATGCGCTTCGACCCGCGCCTCGCGCCGGTCAAGGTCGCCGTCCTCCCGCTGTCGCGCAACGCGAACCTGTCGCCGAAGGCCAAGGGCCTCGCCGCCGACCTGCGCAAGAACTGGAACATCGAGTTCGACGACGCGGGCGCCATCGGCCGCCGCTACCGCCGTCAGGACGAGATCGGTACGCCGTTCTGCGTCACCGTCGACTTCGACACCCTCGACGACAACGCGGTGACCGTGCGCGAGCGCGACACCATGAAGCAGGAGCGCGTCTCCCTGGACCAGATCCAGAGCTACCTCGGCAGCCGTCTGCTCGGCTGCTAGTTCCCGCCTCGAAGACCGGTGGGGGGGGGGGGGGGGGGGGGGGCGGGGGGGGGAGGGGGGGTGGGGGGGGGGGGGGGGGGGGGGGGGGGGGGAGGGAGGCACCCCCCCCCCCCCCCCCCCCCCCCCCCTCCCCCCCCCCCCCCCCCCCCCCCCCCACCCCCCCCCCCCCCCCCCCCCCCCCCCCCCCCCCCCCCACCGGTCTTCGTGCGTGTGGTGCGGGGCGTCAGGCCGCGGAGCCCTCGGCGGCGGCGGCCGCGGCGGCCGCCGCGCGCTTCTCGCCCTCCGCCTTGGTGCGCTTGACGAAGCGGACCGTCCACAGGGCCAGGCCGCCGAGGGTGCCGTAGATCAGGAACGGGCTGAGGGTCACCATGGTGGAGGTCTCCAGCACGTACGACAGGACGATCCGGACCGCCGCCTCGATGAGGTAGACCACGCCCCACACCAGGGTCATGCGGCGCTGGGCGTTGCGGAAGCCCTCGAACTGCCACAGGCCGTTGTAGTAGGCCACGCCCGCCGGGGTGCCGTCCGTGCCGAACTTCCGGCCGAAGTAGAACATCAGCGGACGCGGCGCGAGCAGCGTGGCCAGGCACAGGAGCCCGAACAGCCCGGTCACGGCGGAGTCCTTGACCAGCAGGGCCCGGGCGGACTGGGCGCCGACGAGCGAGACGACGGCCGTGATCACCAGGAACACCAGGGCGATGACGGCGAACTCGTCCAGCTTGCGCCGCCAGGCCACCATGATGACGGTGTCGAGCACCGGCCAGACACCGCTGACCAGCAGGGCCGAGGCCTCGCTCCAGCCGTGGTCCTCGGTGAGGATGTTGTAGGTGAGGATCGGCGCGACCACGTTGAACGCGATGGTCAGGATCAAACTGATCGCGGCGGCCCCGCCGGAGCGTGCGGGTGGCGAAGGCTGTGCTGCTGCCGTGGACAAGGGGTCCCCCTGGAAGTGCCTGATGAGTGAGGTAAGGGGACCGTAAGGAAACGTCGCTGACATGTACAAGTCGACATGGCCCAAAATGATCGCCAAGCCGTCCGGAAGAGGTGATTCCGGTCAATGGGGCCCGCGACGGGGCCAGTTCAGGGGCGCAGGCCCCGGACGAGCAGCGCCGTGACGGCCTCGAACTCCGTGAGGATGGTGGGGGAGAGCCAGTCCGCCACGTACTGCGGGTCGTGGAACCGCCCCGTCGCGTCGAAGACGGCGCGGGCGGCCGCCGGGACGTCGGGCGCGGCCAGGGTGCCGGCCGCGACCCCCTCGGCGATGATCCGCGTCAGCTGGTCGATCAGCTCGCCGAGGTGGGCGTCGACCACCCCGCTGTTCTCGCCGAGCAGCACCGTGTACGTCGCGAACAGCTCGGGATCGTCGCCCGCCTTGTGGCGCTTGGCCTCGAAGAGGGCCTCCAGCCAGGCCTCCAGCTTGGAGGGCGCGGGCTCCCCGGGCGCCGAGGCGATCTTCTCCAGCATGACCACGCTCTTGGCGAGCCAGCGGTCCGTGACGGCCTCGCGCAGCGCCGCCTTCGAGGGGAAGTGCCGGTAGACGCTGCCGTGGCTCACCCCCAGGGCGCGCGCGACGTCCACGACGGTCGCCTTGGTGGGGCCGAAGCGGCGCAGCACCTCCTCGGTGGTTTCGAGGATGCGCTCGGGGGTCAGGGGCTCGGCGGCAGCGGGGGGCATGGGTACGACCGTACCGCCAGCTCAGTGCTCGCTGTCGAGGTGGGCCATCTGCGCGGCCGGGTAGCGCTCGCCGGCCGCCGATCCCGCGGGGACGGCCTGCTCGATGGCGTCGAGGTCGGCGGCGGTCAGCTCCACCCGCATGGCACCCAGTGCCTCGGTCAGGCGGTCCCGGCGCCGGGCGCCGACCAGCGGCACGATGTCCTCGCCCCGGGAGAGCACCCAGGCGATCGCCGTCTGGGCGACGGTGACCCCCTTCTCCTCCGAGACCTTGCGCAGGGCGTCGACCAGGTCGAGGTTGCGGTGCAGGTTGTCGCCCTGGAAGCGCGGGCTCATACCGCGGAAGTCGCCGGGGGCCAGGGCCCGGTCACGGGTGAAGTGCCCGCTGATCAGGCCGCGGGACAGCACCCCGTACGCCGTGACGCCGATGCCGAGCTCGCGGGCGGCCGGCAGGATCTCGTCCTCGATGCCGCGCGAGATCAGGGAGTACTCGATCTGGAGGTCCGAGATCGGGGCGACGGCGGCGGCCCGGCGCAGCGTGTCCGCGCCGACCTCCGAGAGGCCGATGTGGCGTACGTGCCCGGCCTGGACGGCCTCGGCGATGGCGCCGACCGTCTCCTCGATCGGGACGTCCGGGTCCACGCGGGCGATCCGGTAGATGTCGATGTGGTCCCGGCCGAGCCGCTGGAGCGAGTAGGCCAGGAAGTTCTTCACCGCCTCGGGCCGGCCGTCGTAGCCCGTGAAGCCGCCCTCGACCGTACGCAGCGCACCGAACTTGACGCTGGTCAGCGCCTGCTCGCGGGCTGCCGTCGGCGCCGTGCGCAGGGCTTCGTTGATCAGCAGTTCGTTGTGGCCCATGCCGTAGAAGTCGCCGGTGTCGAGCAGCGTGCTCGTGCCCTCCGGGGCGGCCTCCAGGTAGGCGTGGATGGTCGCGAGGGACTCGGCCCGGTCGGCCTCGCCGTAGAGGGCGGACATGCCCATGCAGCCCAGGCCCAGGGGGAAGACGGCCGGGCCGGTGGCGCCCAGCCTGCGGGTGGAAGCGGTGGCGGTGGTGGTGTTCTCGTTCGTCGTCATGGAACGAGAATGGCATGACGGATGACAGATTTCAATATCTGTCATCCGTAAGCGTGAGCGAGCGGCCCGGGACGGGCAGGGGGCACGCCAGTGCGGCCGGACCCGAAGGGGGGCCGGCCGCACAGGGGGACTCGTCGCGGGGAGGTCAGCCCGCCGGGGCGGGCCCCGGCGCCGGGGGCAGGCCGCCGTCCATCCGGGGGCCGGGGCCGGAGGCCTGCTCCGGCGGGGAAGCCGAGGGGGCGGCGGAGGACGGTTCGAGGGACTGCGCCGTGCGCAGCGCGGTGGCGTGGGCCCACGGGCCGGTGGTGACCGCCCCCACCACGAGGACCAGGAACGCGCAGCCGGTGATGATCCACCAGGCCGGCCGGGTCGCCGTCACGAAGTCCGCACCGCCCGCCGTGCCGGCCGCCAGCACCGCCCCGATCACGGCCACGCCCAGCGCCCCGCCGGTCTGCCGGCTGGTGGAGGCCACCGCGGCCGCCACCCCCGCCTGGGCGCGCGGCATCCCGGACACCGCCGTATTGGTGATCGGCGCGTTGACCAGGCCGAAGCCGATGCCGAAGAGCACGTACCCGGTGAACATCAACGGCGTGGAGGTCTCCGCCGAGAACGCCGCGAACAGCAGCCCGCTCGCCCCCATGGCCACCCCCGAGATCAGCAGCGACGGCCGCGGCCCGTGGCTGGCGACCAGCCGCCCCGACACCGGCGCGCACAGGAAGGCGAACGCGGCCATCGGCAGCATGTGCAGCCCGGCGTCCAGGGCGTCCAGCCCCCGCACCTCCTGGAGGTAGAGGGTGGTCAGGAAGAGGAAGCCGGAGAGCGAGGCGAAGGTGCTCACGGCGATCACGGTCGCCCCGCTGAAGGGGGCGCTGCGGAAGAACCGGGGGTCGATCAGCGGGTCCGTCCGCCGGGACTCGTAGTGCAGGAGCCCGGCCAGCGCGGCCGCCGCGCCCAGCGCGCACCCGAGGATCGGCGGCGAGCTCCAGCCCTCGGCCGGGGCCTCGATGATCGCGTACGTCACCCCGCCGAGCAGCACCATCACCAGCAGCTGGCCCACCGGGTCCGGCCGGCGCGGGCGCTCGGACCGGGACTCCGGGACGTGCCGCAGGGTCAGCACCAGGGCGAGCAGCCCCACGGGCAGGTTGACCCAGAAGATGGACCGCCAGCCCACCGAGTCCACCAGCAGCCCGCCGACCAGGGGGCCCGCGGCCATCGAGATGCCGACGACCGCGCCCCAGACACCGATGGCGCGGGCGCGTTCCTTCGGGTCGGTGAAGGTGTTGGTGATGATCGACATGGCGACCGGGTTGAGCATCGCCCCGCCGACGGCCTGGAGCATCCGGAAGGCGATCAGCCATTCGAGGCCGGGTGCAAGCGAGCACAGCACCGACCCCGCCGTGAAGAGGACCAGCCCCCAGACGAAGACCCTGCGACGTCCGATCCGGTCCGCCGTGGACCCGGCCAGTATCAGCAGCGAGGCGATGACCAGGGTGTAGGCGTCGATGGTCCACTGCATCCCCGAGACCGAGGCGTGGAACTCGCGGCGCATCGCGGGCAGGGCCACGTTCAGGACGGTGTTGTCCAGGCTGACGATCAGCAGGCTCATGCAGCAGATCGCCAGCACCAGCAGGCGGCGCCTGCGGCTCATGTGATCCGCGCCACTCGTGTGATGCATACCGCCGATAGTACGGCTAACTAACGAACGCCGCGTGGGCGAGAATGGAGGGATGACCACGCTCCCCCCGCCCCTCGCGATCGGCCCGCACACCGTGCAGCCCCCCGTGGTGCTCGCGCCCATGGCCGGCATCACCAATGCCCCGTTCCGTACGCTCTGCCGCGAGTTCTCGGGCGGCAAGGGGCTGTTCGTGAGCGAAATGATCACGACACGCGCCCTGGTCGAGCGCAACGACAAGACCATGCAGCTGATCCACTTCGACGCGACGGAAAAGCCGCGCTCGATTCAGCTGTACGGGGTGGACCCCGTGACCGTCGGCAAGGCCGTCCGCATGATCGTCGAAGAGGACCGCGCCGACCACATCGACCTCAACTTCGGCTGCCCGGTCCCCAAGGTCACCCGCAAGGGGGGCGGCTCGGCCCTCCCCTACAAGCGCAACCTGCTGCGCGCGATCCTGCGCGAGGCCGTCGCGGGCGCCGGCGACCTGCCGGTGACGATGAAGATGCGCAAGGGCATCGACGACGACCACCTCACCTACCTCGACGCCGGCCGGATCGCGGTCGAGGAGGGGGTCACCGCCATCGCCCTGCACGGCCGCACCACCGCCCAGCACTACGGGGGCACCGCCGACTGGGAGGCCATCGCCCGCCTCAAGGAGCATGTTCCGGAGATCCCGGTGCTCGGCAACGGCGACATCTGGTGCGCCGAGGACGCGCTGCGCATGGTCCGCGAGACCGGCTGCGACGGCGTGGTGGTCGGACGCGGCTGCCTGGGGCGGCCGTGGCTGTTCAACGACCTCGTCGCCGCCTTCGAGGGCCGCCCGGAAGACTTCCACAAGCCGAACCTGCGGGAGGTCGCGGGCACGATGCTGCGGCACGCGCAGCTGCTGGGGGAGTGGATCGGCGACGAGGCGCGCGGTGTGATCGATTTCCGTAAGCACGTCGCCTGGTACCTCAAGGGTTTCGCCGTCGGTTCCGAGATGCGGGGCAAGCTCGCCGTCACCTCCTCCCTGGCCGAGCTGGACGCTCATCTGAGCGAGCTGGACCTGGACCAGCCCTGGCCCGACGGGGCGGACGGCCCGCGGGGCAGGACGTCCGGAAACAACCGAGTTGTCCTGCCGGACGGCTGGCTGAAGGATCCCTACGACTGTGCCGGGGTGAGCGAGGACGCCGAGCTGGACACGTCCGGAGGCTGAGAAATCGCCCTCCGTGCCGCGTGATATACGCCACGCATGGGGGAGGTTTCGCTCAGATGAGCGCGTAAGTCACGGGTAAGACTTTCAAAGGGTGGCACTGGGTGCCACCCTTTGTGCGTTCAAGAGTTGAACGCAAATGTATCGATGATCGCTCATCCGAGCGTGATCAAGCCTCAAAACGCACCTCACGCTTCGGGTTCTGAAGGCTCTTCGTATGTTCGCATTACCGACCGGTTACTTTCGATCCACTGGCGCACGGGTGGTTACGCCCTCATGACGGCCAAGTGGACGTACCGAGAAGCCTTCGATCTGGGTATGTTCCTGGCCGTCAGGGCAGCCACCCGAGTCCTCGAGGAGTCGAGACCCGTGTCGGAAAACAAAGATCAGAAGCTCGTCTACGACTTCACCGAGGGCAACCGGGACCTCAAGGACCTTCTCGGCGGCAAGGGGGCCAACCTCGCCGAGATGACCAACCTGGGTCTTCCCGTCCCTCCCGGCTTCACCATCACCACCGAGGCCTGCAAGGTCTACCTCGAAAGCGGCTCGGCCCCGGCCGAGCTCCGCGACGAGGTCAGCGCGCACCTCGCCGCCCTCGAGGCGAAGATGGGCAAGAAGCTCGGCCAGTCGGACGACCCGCTGCTGGTCTCCGTCCGCTCCGGAGCCAAGTTCTCCATGCCGGGCATGATGGACACGGTCCTCAACATCGGCCTTTCCGACGAGTCCGTCGTCGGCCTCGCCGCCCAGGCCGACAACGAGCGCTTCGCGTGGGACTCGTACCGCCGCCTCATCCAGATGTTCGGCAAGACCGTCCTCGGCGTCGAGGGCGAGCTCTTCGAGGACGCCCTCGACGAGGCCAAGGCCGCCAAGAAGGTCACCGTCGACACCGACCTCGACGCCGCCGACCTCAAGAAGCTGGTCAAGGTCTTCAAGAAGATCGTCGCCAAGGAGGCCGGCCGGGAGTTCCCGCAGGACGCCCGCGAGCAGCTCGACCTCGCCGTCGAGGCCGTCTTCAACTCCTGGAACACCGACCGCGCCAAGCTCTACCGCCGCCAGGAGCGGATCCCCGGCGACCTGGGCACCGCGGTCAACGTCTGCTCCATGGTCTTCGGCAACCTCGGCCCCGACTCGGGCACCGGCGTCGCCTTCACCCGCGACCCGGCCAGCGGCCACGCCGGCGTCTACGGCGACTACCTGCAGAACGCCCAGGGCGAGGACGTCGTCGCGGGCATCCGCAACACGGTCCCGCTCGCGGACCTGGAGGCCATCGACAAGGCCTCGTACGACCAGCTCATGACGATCATGACGACGCTGGAGACCCACTACAAGGATCTCTGCGACATCGAGTTCACCATCGAGCGCGGCCAGCTGTGGATGCTCCAGACCCGCGTGGGCAAGCGCACCGCCGGTGCCGCCTTCCGCATCGCCACCCAGCTCGTCGACCAGGGCCTGATCTCCGAGGCCGAGGCCCTCCAGCGCGTCACGGGCCACCAGCTGGCCCAGCTGATGTTCCCGCGCTTCGACGAGGCCGCGAAGACCACCCTGCTCGGCCGCGGCATCGCCGCCTCCCCGGGCGCGGCGGTCGGCAAGGCCGTCTTCGACTCGTACACGGCCGTCAAGTGGTCCCGCTCCGGCGAGAAGGTCATCCTGATCCGCCGCGAGACCAACCCGGACGACCTGGACGGCATGATCGCCTCCGAGGGCATCCTGACCTCGCGCGGCGGCAAGACCTCGCACGCCGCCGTCGTGGCCCGCGGCATGGGCAAGACCTGCGTCTGCGGCGCCGAGGAGCTCGACGTCGACACCAAGCGCCGCCGGATGACGGTCGGCGAGACGGTCATCGAAGAGGGCGACGTCGTCTCCATCGACGGCTCCACCGGCAAGGTCTACCTCGGTGAGGTACCCGTCGTACCGTCCCCGGTCGTCGAGTACTTCGAGGGCCGCATGCACGCCGGTGCCGACGACGCCGACGAGCTCGTGGCCGCCGTGCACCGGATCATGGCGTACGCGGACCGCGTCCGCCGCCTGCGGGTCCGCGCCAACGCCGACAACGCCGAGGACGCGCTGCGCGCCCGCCGCTTCGGCGCCCAGGGCATCGGCCTCTGCCGCACCGAGCACATGTTCCTCGGCGAGCGCCGCGAGATGGTCGAGCGCCTGATCCTCGCGGACACCGACGGCGAGCGCGAGGCGGCACTCAGTGCCCTCCTGCCGCTGCAGAAGAAGGACTTCGTCGAGCTGTTCGAGGCGATGGACGGCCTGCCCGTCACCGTCCGCCTCCTCGACCCGCCGCTGCACGAGTTCCTGCCCGACATCACCGAGCTGTCGGTGCGCGTGGCCCTCGCCGAGTCCCGCAAGGACGCCAACGAGAACGACCTGCGCCTGCTCCAGGCCGTGCACAAGCTGCACGAGCAGAACCCGATGCTGGGTCTGCGCGGCGTCCGCCTCGGCCTGGTCATCCCCGGCCTGTTCGCCATGCAGGTCCGGGCGATCGCCGAGGCCGCGGCCGAGCGCAAGAACGCCAAGGGCGACCCGCGCGCCGAGATCATGGTCCCGCTGGTGGGCACCGTCCAGGAGCTGGAGATCGTCCGCGAGGAGGCCGACGCGATCATCGCCGAGGTCGAGGCCGCCACCGGCACCAGCCTCAAGCTGTCGATCGGCACGATGATCGAGCTGCCGCGCGCCGCGCTGACCGCCGCCCAGATCGCCGAGGCCGCGCAGTTCTTCTCCTTCGGCACGAACGACCTGACCCAGACGGTGTGGGGCTTCTCCCGCGACGACGTCGAGGCCAGCTTCTTCACGGCCTACCTGGAGAAGGGCATCTTCGGGGTCTCGCCCTTCGAGACCATCGACAGGGACGGCGTCGGCTCCCTCGTGCGCCACGCGGTCGAGCAGGGCCGGGCCACCCGCCCCGACCTCAAGCTCGGCGTCTGCGGCGAGCACGGCGGCGACCCGGAGTCGGTGCACTTCTTCCACGAGGTCGGCCTCGACTACGTCTCCTGCTCGCCGTTCCGGATCCCGGTGGCGCGCCTGGAGGCCGGCCGCGCGGCCGCCGAGGCCAAGGGCTCCGACAGCCGCTGAGCCCCTCCAGGGGCCCTTCGGGGCCCCGCACGGCCCGTACGGGCCCCAGGGCTCCGTGAGCCCCCCTGACTGCGCCCTCCCCCGGTTCCCTGACTGCCGGGGGAGGGCGCGACCCATTTCGGGGGCCGTTCGCGAGACGTCCCGTATCGGGAAATTTTCAACAATGTCATTACGGCGCCAGGCGGTGGACGGATCCCCACCCGTCCACCGCCTGCCGCCTATCTGCCAGGCACGTCGGCGCTTCCCGGTGCGACCGACCGCCAGGCCCCGCAAAGCCCCCCACGGCCTTCACGGAGCGTTTCGGTCGCACCGGAGTGTGCCTGGCGGAGTACAGGATTTCGCTTGTCACGCCTCTGCCGAAAGGGGTTTCAACTGTGGCCGAAAGGGCGTGGTGACCACGTGTGACGGCATGCATACTCATGGGGCGGGGGGATTGCGGTTGCACAGGTGGGGGTTCGGTGCTTCGTATCCATTTCACTGGAGTGGACCTGGCACGCGTACGGATGGCAGGGCGTCCCGATGCGTTGTGGGAAACGATTCTTAGTTTTCATCGCTTAAGAGACCGGCGTGACGCCCGGTTCTTCGGCGAATGGCGTACGGAAACCCGGAGCAGGTTGAATGGTGAAACAAGGCTGCTGGGTGCGCTCATACCGGCTCGTGGCTATTTCCCCGATTTCCTGACCCCGGCCGAGGGCCAGTACGGGTGGGACCTCGGGCTCGACGCGCTGCGCGGGCTGCGCCCCGAGCGGCTGCGCCGGGAGCTGTCCCTCGTGGGCGCCGGCGCCGGGACGGGCTTCGGGGCTGCCTTCGGGACCCCGCCGCCGACCCGGCTGCGGGAGTTCATGGACGGCGGCACCAAGCACCTGCCCCGGCTGCTGGGCGAGCTGCGCGCGTACCACCGGGCGGCCGTGGAGCCGTACTGGAGCCACATCCAGGCCCAGATAGAGGCCGAGCGGGCGGCACGCGGCCGCGCGCTCCTCGACGGGGGCGCGGACGAGCTGCTCGCCTCGCTGCCGCCGATGCTGCGCTGGCGGGCCCCGGTGCTGGAGTGCGAGTACCCGGTGGACCGGGACGTACGGCTGCGCGGGCGCGGGCTGCTGCTCCAGCCGTCCTTCTTCTGCCGCCGGACGGCCGTGACCCTGCACGACCCGGAACTGCCGCCCGTGCTGGTCTACCCGGCCGCCGCCCAGCTGGCCTCCGCGGCGTCGGGCGGGGAGGCCGCCCGGCCGGCCGAGGAGCAGCGCCAGCGCACCCTGGGCAAGCTGGTGGGCCACACCCGCTCGGTCGTGCTGCGGGCCATCGGCGACGGGGCAACCACCAGCGAACTGGCCCGCCGGGCCGGGGTCTCCCTGGCCTCCGCGAGCCAGCACGCCTGCGTGATGCGCGAGGCGGGCCTGGTGACGACCCTGCGCCACGGCAACGCGGTCCTGCACACGGTGACCCCGCTGGGCGCGGCCCTGCTCAAGGGCGGCGCGGTGGTCTCCTGAAGGATCGGTTCACCAGACGCGCCGCGGCCCGGCGGGGGAGGCGGGAGCCATCCCCGCCGGGCCGCGGCGGTGTCGGGCGTCAGACGCGGAACGGCCCGGTCACCTCGTAGGTGATGCCGCCGGTCGAGGAGCCGCTCGTACCGCGCTGGCTGCTGAAGTACAGCCGGCTGCCGTTCGGGGAGAACGCGGGCCCGGTGATCTCCGAGGAGGACTGGCCGGTGATCCGCAGGAAGGGCGCCACCACGTCGTCCGGGGTGATCACGCAGATCTCCATGTTGCCGCCGTCCTCGGCGACGTACAGGTCCCCGTACGTCGACCCGGTGACGTTGTCGACACCGGTCAGCGGCGCCGCGCCGCCGGGGACCAGGGAGTCGTCGTAGGCCAGCTCGTAGGTGCTGCTCGCCAGGTTGAGCTGCCAGACCCGGTTGTCGCCCTTGGTCGTGAACCACACGGTGTCGCTCGCGTAGTGGCAGCCCTCGCCGCCGTTGAAGTGCTTGGCGCCGGAGACCTGGGTGCGGGTCGTGGTCGGGGAGCCGTCGGGGTCCGGCACGTTCTGCCAGCTGAAGGAGCCGGAGGTGCCGCTCCCGGCGACCATCACCTGGAGCGTGCCGGAGGAGAGGCTGCCCCAGGTGGTGGGCACGAACCGGTAGAAGCAGCCGTTCGTCTCGTCCTCGGTCAGGTAGACCACCTGGCGCACCGGGTCGGCCGCCGCCGCCTCGTGTTTGAAGCGGCCCATCGCGGGCCGCTGCACGGCCGCGTTGACCCCGTACGGGTCGGTCTCGTAGACGTAGCCGAGGCTGACCTCCTCGCACGACAGCCAGGTGTTCCACGGGGTCTTGCCGCCCGCGCAGTTCTGCCGGGTGTTCGAGAGGATCCGGTACGCCCCGGTGACCGTGCCCGAGGAGTTGAACTTCACCGCGCTCGCGCCGCCGCTCGGGTTGATCTCCGAGTTCGACACGTAGATCCAGCCGCTGCCGTCCGCGAAACACGCACCGCCGTCGGGGGCGCTGTGCCAGGTGTACGAGGTGCCGCTCACCGTCTGCGAGGAGCGGGCGATGACCCGGCTGCTGAACCCGGACGGGAGCATGATCCCGTTGGCGTCCGCCGCGCCGAGGGCCCCGTACGGCCCGGCGCCCGGCTGGGCGGGGGCGGCGTACGCGGCCCCGTGGCTGAGGGTTCCGGCGAAGGCGGCGGCGGAGGTGCCGATCACGGCACCGCGCAGGAAGGTACGACGTTCCACGGTCACTCCTGTGGGAGGAGGGCCCCCGCGCCCGGTCGGACGCGAGGTCGCATGCGTCGAGGAACCTAGGGGCGCAGCATGGACGGGGCGCCAACTCCTCGTGACGCGCGAGCGACCGGCACGCGGGCAGTCGCCCCGGCCCGCCGGCCCGCCTGACGACTCCGTTCCAAGGGCTCTGACCTGCGGAAACGAAATCCATAAAAAACTTCGCCGGACAGCGATGAGTTCTGCCGGTACCCCGGGTCTACCCCTTCGGCAACGCACCGCGTACCGCGCACCACGCCACACCAGAGAAGAGGAACCGAGATGGCTCAGATGATCTTCGTCAACCTGCCGGTGAAGGACCTGGACGCCGCGAAGGCCTTCTGGGAGAAGCTCGGCTACTCCTTCAACCCGCAGTTCACCGACCCGACCGCCGCCTGCATGGTCGTCAGCGACAGCATCTTCGCGATGCTGCTGACCGAGGAGAAGTTCAAGGAGTTCGCCACCAAGCCGGTGGCCGACGCCTCGAAGACCACCGAGGTGATGGTCGCGCTCAGCGCCGACAGCCGGGAGAAGGTCGACGAGGTCGTCGACGCCGCCCTCGCGGCCGGCGCCGTCGAGCCCCGCCCCGCCATGGACCTCGGCTTCATGTACGGCCGCGCCTTCGAGGACCTGGACCACCACGTGTGGGAGTTCGTCTGGATGGACCCGGCCGCGGTCCAGGGCTGATGTCCTACGGGGCGGGGGCGGTCCGCACCGGGTACGTCCGGACCGCCACCTCCTCGTCGTCCAGGCAGCGCCCCGACTCCAGGTCGAAGCGCTGCTTCAGCAGCGGCGAGGCCACGAAGGGCCGCCCCGCCGCACGCCCCACCAGCCCGCGCGACAGGACGTGCGCGCCGGTGAAGGGGTCCTGGTTGCCGATCGCGTACGGGCGCCCCGCGCGGTCGAGGAAGACCGCCGCCTGGCTCCCGTCGGGCAGCAGGGCCGCGACCCCGCGCCCGGGGGTGAGCGCCGACAGCGGGCACACCGTCAGCCAGCCTTCGGCCACCTTCAGTTCGACGGTCATCGGGCCGGTCCTCCAATGGTCAGGACGGCCAGGTCGGGCTTGACCTGGTCGCGCTCGGGAACGAACTTCACGGTCGGGTCGGGCGCGCCGGGCGCGTTGACGAAGGACACGAACCGGCGCAGGCGCTCGGGATCCGACAGGGTCTCGGCCCACTCGTCGCGGTAGTGCGCCACGTGGTCGGCCATCAGGGCCTCCAGCTCGTCGCACAGCCCCAGCGAATCGTGCACCACCACGTCCCGCAGGTGGTCCAGGCCGCCCTCCAGCCGGTCCAGCCAGGTGGACGTCCGCTCCAGCCGGTCGGCGGTGCGGATGTAGAACATCAGGAACCGGTCGATGAGCCGCACCAGTTCGGCGTCCGACAGGTCCTGCGCCAGCAGGTCCGCGTGGCGCGGGGTCGCCCCGCCGTTCCCGCCGACGTACAGGTTCCAGCCGCTCGCCGTCGCGATGACCCCGAAGTCCTTGCTCTGCGCCTCCGCGCACTCGCGGGCACAGCCGGACACCGCCGACTTCAGCTTGTGCGGGGCGCGCAGGCCCCGGTAGCGCAGCTCCAGGTCGATGGCCATCCGTACGCTGTCCTGCACCCCGTAGCGGCACCAGGTCTGCCCCACGCAGGACTTCACCGTCCGCAGGGCCTTGCCGTACGCGTGCCCGGACTCGAAACCGGCGTCGACCAGCCGCGCCCAGATCCGCGGGAGCTGGTCCACGCTCGCGCCGAACAGGTCGATGCGCTGACCGCCCGTGATCTTCGTGTAGAGGCCGAAGTCGCGGGCCACCTCCCCGATCACGATCAGCTTGTCCGGGGTGATCTCACCGCCCGGGATGCGCGGGACGACCGAGTACGAGCCGTTGCGCTGGAGGTTGGCGAGGAAGTGGTCGTTGGTGTCCTGGAGGGCGGCCTGCTCCCCGTCCAGGACGTAGCCGCTGGCGCCCAGGGCCGGGGCCAGGGAGGCGATGATCGAGCCGACGGCGGGCTTGCAGACCTCGCAGCCGTCGCCGCCGCGCGCCTCGGTGCGGCCGTGGCCGTCCAGCAGCTCCTGGTACGAGGCCAGGCGCCGGGTGCGGACGATCTCGTACAGCTCGGCCCGGGTGTACGGGAAGCAGCCGCACAGCCCCTGGTCGGCGGCCGCCGGCAGCAGCTGCCCGATCACCTTCAGGCAGCTGCCGCAGCCGGTGCCGGCCTTGGTGCACTTCTTGACCTCGGGCAGGGTGGCGCAGGCGGTGATGGCCCCCTTGGTGACGTTGTGGCAGGAGCAGATCACCGCCGTGTCCGGCAGCGCGGACGGGCCGAGCGCGACGGGCGCGCCGACTCCGGCGGGCAGTACCAGCTGCTCGGGTGCGACCGGCGGGACGCTGCCGGTCAGCGGGCGCAGCAGCCCGTACGAGTCGGCGTCGCCGACCAGCACGCCGCCGAGCAGCACCCCGTCGGCGGAGACGACCAGCTTCTTGTAGACGCCGGTGCGGGAGTCGGACCAGACCACGTCCAGGCTGCCCTCGGCGGCGCCGTGCGCGTCGCCGAAGGAGGCCACGTCCACGCCGAGCAGCTTGAGCTTGGTGGACAGGTCGGCGCCGGTGAACTCCTTCTCCCGGCCGAGGAGGTCCTCGGCGGCGGTCTCGGCCATCTCGTAGCCCGGCGCGACCAGCCCGTAGACGCGGCCGTCGACGGCCTGCGCGCACTCGCCGATGGCGTACACGTGCGGGTCGGAGGTGCGGCAGCGGGTGTCGACGGTGATGCCGCCGCGCTCGCCGACGGCCAGGCCGGCCGCGCGGGCCAGCTGGTCGCGGGGGCGGACCCCGGCCGAGAAGACCACCAGCTCGGTCTCGACGGCGGAGCCGTCCGAGAGGCTCATCCCGCACACCGAGCCGTCCTCGCCGGTCAGCACCTCCTGCGTGCCGACGCCGGTGTGCACCGTCAGCCCCATGGACTCGATGGTGCGCAGCAGGGCCGCGCCGCCGCCCTCGTCCACCTGGACGGGCATCAGGCGCGGGGCGAACTCCACGATGCGGGTCGCGAGCCCGAGCCCCTGGAGGGCGCCCGCGGCCTCCAGCCCGAGCAGGCCGCCGCCGACGACGGCTCCGCTGGACCGGGTCTTGGCGTACTCCTCGATCGCGAGGAGGTCCTCGATGGTGCGGTACACGAAGCAGCCCGGGGCGTCCTTGCCGGGGACGGGCGGCACGAACGGGTAGCTGCCGGTCGCCAGCACGAGCACGTCGTACGCGAAGACCCGCCCGGAGCGGGAGGTGACGGTACGGGAGCCGGTGTCGACGTGCTCGGCGGGGTCGTCGAGGTGCAGCTCGATCCCGTGCTCCGCCATGAAGCCGGCCGGGGTCAGGGAGAGGTCCTCGGGGGTGCTTCCGGAGAAGTACGAGGTGAGGTGGACCCGGTCGTAGGCGGGCCGGGGCTCCTCGCAGAGCACGGTGATCCGGTGCGTCGCGGTGGCCCCGCGCTCGGCGAGGGCCTCCAGGTAGCGCTGGCCGACCATGCCGTGTCCGATGAGCACGATCGCGGGCAGGGGCTCGGGCACGGTCATCAGTGGCCTCCGTCGTCGGTGAGCAGGTGGAACGGGTCGTGCGGGGCGGTCAGGAACTCGTCGCCCTCCCAGGTGCGGGCGAGGGCCCCCACCGTGGAGAGCTCCCCGAGCAGCACCCCGCCGACGAGCCGGTCGCCGCGCAGGACGACCTTGCGGTAGGTGCGGCGGGTGGCGTCCGCGAGGCGGAGCACGTCGTCGCCGGGGAGCGGGGTGGGGTCGCCGAACGCGGCGAGGTCGAAGGGGCCGGGGCCGCCGGCCGTGGGGAGGGTGAGGCGGGTGAGGGCGCGGGTGCCGGTGTACTCGGCGGCGTCCCCGCGCAGCACCGCCGCGAGGGCGTCGGCCTGCTCCAGGGCGGGTCCCGCCAGTCCGTACACCCGGCCGTCGTGCTCGGCGCAGTCTCCGATGGCGTGGACGCGCGGGTCGTCCGTGCGCAGCCGGCCGTCGACCACGACGCCCTTGCGGACCTCCAGCCCGGCCGCCTGGGCGAGTCCGACGCGGGGGCGGACCCCGCAGGCGAGGACGACGACGTCGGCGTCGAGCCGGTAGCCGTCGGCGAGCTCGACGCCGGTCACCTTGCGGGGGCCCTGGCCGGGCGTCGCACCGGGTCGCCGGCGGGCGGGCGGGACCCGGACGGGTGCGGTGCCGCTGCCGGAGCCCGGGGGAACGGAGGAAGGGCGGGGCGGGGAGGAGGCATCGCGCAGCGGCGTACCGGTCGTGGTCAGGCCCCTGACGCGGCACTCGGTGTGGATCTCCACGCCGAGCGCGGTCAGGTGGTCCCGCAGCAGCGCGGAGGCGTCGGCGTCCAGCTGGCGCTCCATCAGGCGCTCCGCCTGCTGGGCGAGGACCACCTGCGCACCCCGCGCGGCCAGCGCACGGGTCGCCGAGACGCCCAGCAGCCCGCCGCCGATCACCACCGCCCGCACGCCCGGGCGTACGGCCGCCGCGAGGGCCAGGCAGTCGTCCATGGTGCGGAACGCGTGCACCCCCTCGGGGAGCTCCCGCCCGTCCGGGGCGAACAGCCCGCGCAGCGGCGGCAGCACCGGGTTCGAGCCGGTGGCCAGCACCAGGGTGTCGTACCGCTCCACCGAACCGTCGTCGCAGTGCACGGCCCGGTCCGCGCGGTCGATCCGCACCGCCCGGACACCCCGGCGCAGCGCCGGGCCGGGGGCCGGGAGCGCGGTGACCTCGGGTGCGTACCGGCCCGCCAGCACCTCGGCCAGCAGGACCCGGTTGTAGGGGGCGTGGGTTTCCTCCCCGAGCACGGTCACCGCCGCACCGGGGCCCAGCCGCGCAGCGAGCCGCAGGCCCGCCAGGCCGCCGCCGATCACCACCACACGCTGTTCCGAGGTCATGGCACGAGCGTGCGGGCGGGCTGTTTCCCCGCCGCATCGCCCCTGTTACCCGGACGGAACACCGACCTCAGCGCCCGCGCCCAGGGCCGGTGAGGCCCTGGCCGAGGCGTCGAAGGGGCGTCGAAGGGGCGTCGAAGGGGCGTCGAAGGGGCGGGGAGGGGGCGAGGAGGGGGCGGCGAAGCTCAACCTTTGCGCAAGTTTCCGGGGATCGATGGTCCCTGCACCGATGCGGTACCTAGGGTCGTGGCCGTGCCTGACATATCAACGACGATGATCATCGTGCTGTGCGCGGCCGCCGCGGCGGCCGGCTGGATCGACGCGGTGGTCGGCGGCGGCGGACTGCTGCTCCTGCCGGCCCTGCTGCTCGGCCTGCCGAACGCCCAGCCCGCCGCCGTCCTCGGGACCAACAAGGCGGTGGCCATCGTCGGCACCGCCGGGGCGGCCGTCACCTACGTGCGCAAGACCCCGGTCGACGTGAAGCTCGCCGTCCGCATCGGGCTGGCCGCGCTCGCCGGATCGATGGGCGGGGCCGCGCTCGCCGGCGGGATCAGCAAGGACGCCATGCGGCCGCTGATCATGGGGGTCCTGGTGGTGGTCGCCGCCGTCGTCATCTTCAAGCCGGGCTTCGGCGCCGCCCCCGCCGCCTCGCCCGTCTCCCGCGGCCGCGTGCTGCTCACCATCGCCCTCGCCGGCCTGGGCATCGGCTGCTACGACGGCCTCATCGGACCCGGCACCGGCACCTTCCTGGTGCTGGCCCTGACCGCCCTGCTCCACCTCGACCTGGTCACCGCCTCCGCCACCGCCAAGATCGTCAACTGCTGCACCAACGCCGGGGCGCTCGCGATGTTCGCCTACCAGGGGATGGTGTTCTGGCGGCTGGCCGCCCTGATGGCGGTCTTCAATCTGGCCGGCGGCATGGTCGGCGCCCGGATGGCCCTGAAGAAGGGCAGCGGCTTCGTCCGCGGCGTTCTGCTCACCGTGGTGGGCGCCCTGGTGGTCAAGCTCGGCCTCGAACAGTGGGGATAGGCCCCGTCAGAACGTCCCCGTCAGGTGGGCGAAGACGACCACGTTGCCCTGGTAGCCGGTGCGCGGGGAGAAGGCACCGCCGCAGGTGATCACCCGCAGTTCCGCACGCGGCGAGGGCCCGTACACGCGCCGGTCCGGGAAGGCCCCGGCGTCGTACACCTCGACCGCGTGGACGGTGAACACGGCCGTACGCCCGTCCGCGCGGTCGACCTCCACCGCGGCCCCCCGGCGCAGCGCGCCCAGGTGGTAGAAGACCGCCGGGCCGCTGGCGTGGTCGACGTGCCCCGCGATCACCGCGGTGCCCGTCGCACCCGGCGTGGTCCCGTCCCGGTACCAGCCGGCGAGCTCGCGGCGGGCCGGCGGGGGCACTTCGAGGCTGCCGTCGTGGTCCAGGCCCAGCCCGGTCAGCGGGGCGTCCACCCGGATCGACGGGATCCTGATCCGCACGGGCGGGGATCCGGGGAGCGGGCCGATGCTCCCGGAGTAGAGGGGCTGCGCGCTCAGCGCCTCGGCGGGGGAGGGCAGCGGCGGCCGCACGGTCACGGCCGAACCGCTGCCGATGAGCCAGACGCCGACGCAGGCGGCGACCGCGACCAGTCCGGCCCGCGCCGGGAGCGACCCGCGGGTGCCGCCGCGCGGGCCGTCCCGCCCGCCGGGGAAGCCGCCACGCATGCGCCGTACCCCCTCGTCTCACCGTTCCTGTCGCCGTTCCTGGAGTGGCCGTCGCCCGTCCCCGCGAACGGGGGGGACCTCGCGGGGCGGGCGACGGGGGGCGGTACCGGTCGGACCGCGGCCGCAGCCGCGGTGGGCGCCCGTCAGCTCCGCGTGCCGCTCGCCCGGCGACGCAGGAGCCAGGTACCGCCGACGGCGGCCGCGGCCAGCACTGCCGCTCCCGCCGTGATCTTGGCGGGGTCGGTGGCGGTGGTCGTGCCACCACCCACCCCGGTCCGTACGTGGCCCTGCGGGCCATGTTCGGTGACGACCAGGTCGCCGGTGGCGAACTTGCCGTTCGCGCAGGTGGCGCCGATGCCGTAGGTGCCCGGCCGCAGACCCTGGCCGATCCGGAACCGGCCCGTGACCACGTCCTCGCGGCTGCCCGGGGCCAGTTCGAACCGGCCGCCCTCCACCGTGCTGGCATCGCCCTCGGCCCGGCTGCCCCGGCCGCAGGCCTTGGTGTGCACGGTGACGGTGGCGCCCGGGGCGGCCGACTTCGGCCAGACCTCCAGCACGGCGAAGTCCCCGGGCGCGAAGGCCGTCATGCCCAGCTCCGCGGCGGCCACCGCTCCGGCGACCGGCCCGGCGAAGGCGACGGCGGTCAGCGCGGTGGCGGTGAGCACGTGGGCGGTGCTGCGGCGCATGGGTACTCCAGGGGACACGGGGTCGTGTTCCGAGGTAAACCGGCCCGTCGGCCCACCGCCTGCTGAGCCTGCGTCAGATCCCGCCCCCGATACCCCGGAGAGCAGTATCCGTGCAGGTCAGCGCCGTGCGGGGGCATCCGTGTCCGCCCACGCCGTCCGGGTGACGTCAGGCCGGCGGCAGGGTCACCACGGCCGCCGCGCCCGCCGGTCCCGGGTTCGACAGGGCAACCTCGGCGCCGATCACCCGGGCCTGCCCGAAGGCGATCGTCAGCCCGAGCCCGGTGCCCTGGCCCCGCTCCGGCGTGCCCGTCACGAACCGCCGCGGCCCCTCGCGCAGCAGGGTCCGGGGATAGCCCGGGCCGTCCTGGTCCCGGACGGTCACCGAGGTCCCCGACACCGTCACCGTGATCGGGCCGCTCCCGTGCCGCCGGGCGTTGACCAGCAGGTTCGTCAGGATCCGCTCCAGACGCCGGGCATCGGTGCGCACCAGCACCCCGCCCGGCCCACCGGCGGTCCCGTCCGCGCCGACCACCTCCGCCGCCACCCCCGCCCGCTCCGTGATCGAGGCCACCAGCGGTCCCAGCGCGTGCGCCTCCAGCCGCGCCTCCTCCCGGTCGGCGTCCAGCCGGGCCACCTCCAGGAGGTCCTCCGTCAGCGTCCGCAGCGCCGCGACCCGGTCCCGGACCAGCTCCGTCGGCCGCCCGGCGGGCAGCAGCTCGGCCGCCGTGTGCAGGCCCGTCAGCGGGGTCCGCAGCTCGTGCGCCACGTCCGCCGTGAACCGCTGCTCGGCCTCCAGCCGCCGCTGGAGGCTGGCCGCCATGGTGTCCACCGCCGAGGACAGCTCGGCCACCTCGTCCCGGGTCCCCGGCGGCCCCGACGGGCCGATCCGGGCGTCCAGATCGCCCGCGCTGATCCGCCGGGCCGTTTCGGCGGCCGTCCGCAGGTCCCTGCTGAGCCGGCTGGCCAGCAGCGCCCCGCCGACCGCCGCCAGCGCCACGACGCCCGTCCCGGAGGCGATCAGCTGCGCGTCCAGCTCCTCCAGCTCGGCCTGCTCGGGCGCCAGGGACTGGCGTACCGTCAGCACGTGCCCGCTGCCCACCGGCCGGGCCGCCCACACCGCCGGGTCCGGCCCGGTCAGGTCGAGGTAGGTGGTGCGGCGGCCGGCCAGGGCCGCCCCGCGCAGCTGCTGTGGGGTGGACGGGCAGTCGATCCGGGCGTCGGCCTCCCCGACCTTGTCGGAGTCGAGCCGTCCGGTGATCTCGTAGATCTGCCGTACGCGGACCAGCTGTTCGACCGCGCTCTTGCGGGCGGAGTCGGACACCTGCCGCACCCGGGCCTCGTGGATCAGGACGCCGATGGTGACGGCGACCAGCGAACAGCCGGCCGCCAGCAGGGCGGCGATCTTCCAGCGCAGGCCGAGGGCGCGCAGCCACCGCCGGCAGCCGGCGGGCGAGGCCGGGAGGCGGGCCCTCACGGGGCGTCCTGGGGCTTGGCGTAGCGGCGCTCTTCGTTGACCACGGTCATCCGGGTGCCGTCCCAGCGGTAGCGGACGACCTGCTCGGAGCCGTCGTCGGGAGCGGTGCGGACCAGCAGGTCCCGGCCGATGGACTCGGCGGCCACCCGCCGTCCGATGGTGAACAGGATGGGGACGATCCCCCTTCCCCGGGCGGCGTACACGGTGAGCGCGGTACGGCCGGTCTCGATGTCGGCGGCGACGACCAGCTCCTTCTTCCCGTCCCCGGTCAGGTCGAGGCGGACCGGCGGGCGGATTCCCGCCCGGCCCGGGGTGTTGATCATCCCCTTGCCGGTGAGCAGCTTCATCCGCTTGTCCGCCTTCACCACGGCCATCACGTCCACCGAGGCCAGCCCCTCGGGGCCCGCCTCGGGTGCGTCCGGCAGCGGCACGGGCGGCGGCTGGCGGGTGCCGGTGGCCACGCCGGGCGCGCGCGGGGAGTCCTCGGACCAGGCCGGCCACAGCGCCTCCGGCTGCGGTTGCGGGGAGACCGGCGCCACGGGCTCGCCCGGGGCGAGCCCGCCGGGCGCGGCGCAGCCCGCCGACGCCGACGCGGCGGCGCAGAGCAGCAGGGCGGCGGCGGCGGTGGCGGCGGTGCCGCGGGAGCGGTGGGGAGATCGCGTCATCTGGGGAGCGGGGTGGGGTCGGGAAGCGGGCGGAATCAGACGTTATGGGGCGCCCGTCACGGGAGCCGGGAGATTGTGTAACAGCGGTGCGTACGGTGGGGGTGCGCGGCGAGGAGGGGACTTTGGGCCCGGACCACCGCACCGTCCAGTAGTAGTCGAGGGAGGGCCCTGTGGCATCGGTCGATCGGCCGGGATCCGCGTCCGGCGTGCTGCCGTTCTTCGTGTACGGGACGCTGCGGCCGGGGGAGGTCAACCACGACCTGTTCCTGAAGGGCCGGACGGCGGCCGAGGAACCCGCCCTGCTGCCGGACGCGGCGCTGTACGAGGGGCCCGGCTACCCCTACGCCGTCGACCGCCCCGGCTCTCGCACAGCCGGCGAGCTGATCACCGCCGCGCCGGGGGCGTACGCGGAACTGCTGGCCGCGCTGGACCTGCTGGAGGAGTACGCCGGCCCGGGACGCCCGGGGAACGTCTACGACCGGGTCGCCCGCGAGGCGGTGCGCCCCGACGGCAGCCGGGTCCGGGCCTGGGTCTACCTGGCGGCCGCCCCGCTGGCCCGCCGCCTCGCGGAGACCGGCACCGAGATCCCGGGCGGGGACTGGCTGCGGCGCTGAGGAGGCCTACAGCCCTTCGGCGCCGCGGTTGCGCAGGCGCTGTCCGTACTGCTGGAGCACCCACAGCTCCTGCTGGATCGCCGCGTGCTGTTCCGGCGGGGCCTGCGGGCTCAGCCGGGTCATGGCGCCCTGGATCTCCAGGACCCGGCGGTCGACGGCGCGCAGGCGGACCTGGACGAGCTGGACGCCCGCGTAGACCTCGTCCACCGTCTTGGCGTGGATGGCCTCCACCGCAAGTTCCGTGACCATCGCGCGGACGGTGTCGTTCGGAGCGGCCTCGCGGACCCGGACCAGGTAGTCCTCGGTGCCCTGCGCGGCGCCGCCGGCGTCCTGGATGGCCTGGCGGACGGCCGCGTAGGGCGGGGCGGTGAACTCGTCGGTCCCGTACGCGTCGAAGGCGGGGGAGACCAGGGCCGGCCGCTGGAGCGCCAGCTTGAGGAGCTCGCGCTCGGTGCGGTGGGCGGGGCTGCGCAGGTTCAGCGCGGGACCGCCGCCGACGGCCGCCTGCGGCGGTGCGGGGGACGGCTCCTGCGGGCGTCCCCGGCCCTGCTGCTGCGGCTGGCCGCCGCGTTCGCGCGCCCAGCGCGCGAGCTGCGCCACCCGCTTGACCACGAACTGCTCGTCGAGGATGCCCAGCATCCCGGCCAGCTGGACGGCCGACTCGTGCTGGATCGAGAGGTCCTTGATGCTGGCGACGACCGGCGCGGCCTCGGCCAGCGCGGCCGCCCGCCCCGCCGGGTTCTCCAGGTTGTGCCGGGCCACGATGTGCCGCAAGGCGAACTCGAACAGCGGGGTGCGGGAGTCCACCAGCCCGGCCACCGCCGCGTCGCCCTGCGCGAGGCGCAGGTCGCAGGGGTCCATGCCGCCCGGGGCGATGGTGATGGAGGTCTCCGCCGCGAACTTCTGGTCGTCCTCGAAGGCCCGCAGCGCGGCCTTCTGCCCGGCCGCGTCCCCGTCGAAGGTGAAGATCACCTCGGCGGTCGCGTTGTCCATCAGCAGCCGCCGCAGGATCTTGATGTGGTCCCCGCCGAAGGCCGTGCCGCAGGTGGCGATGGCGGTGGTGACCCCGGCCAGGTGACAGGCCATGACGTCGGTGTAGCCCTCGACGACCACGGCCCGCGAGGTCTTCGCGATCTCCTTCTTCGCCAGGTCGATGCCGTACAGCACCTGGGACTTCTTGTAGATCGCCGTCTCTGGGGTGTTCAGGTACTTCGGCCCGTTGTCGTCCTCGCGCAGCTTGCGCGCGCCGAAGCCGACCACCTCGCCGCTGATGTCCCGGATCGGCCACATGAGCCGGCCCCGGAAGCGGTCGATGGGCTTGCCGCTGCGGCTGTCCTGGGCCAGGCCGGAGAGGATCAGCTCCTTGTCGGTGAAGCCCTTGCCGCGCAGGAACCGGGTCAGGTGGTCCCAGCCGGCCGGGCTGTAGCCCACGCCGAAGTGCTGGGCCGCCGCCTGGTCGAAGCCGCGCTCCGCCAGGAAGCGGCGGGCGATCTCCGCCTCGGCGCCGCCGAGCTGCTCCGCGTAGAAGAGGGCGGCGGCCTTGTGGGCCTCGACCAGGCGGATCCGCTCGCCGCGGCCGCTGGTGCCGGCGGTGTAGCCGCCCTCCTCGTACCGCAGGGTGATGCCGGCCTGGCCGGCCAGCCGCTCGACCGCCTCGGAGAAGGAGAGGTGGTCGATCTTCATGATGAAGTCGAGGGTGTCCCCGCCGGCCTGGCAGCCGAAGCAGTGGTAGAAGCCCTTGCTGGGGCTGACCTGGAAGGACGGGGACTTCTCGTCGTGGAAGGGGCACAGGCCCTTGAGGTTGCCGCCGCCCGCGTTGCGCAGCTGGAGGTACTCGGAGACCACGGCGTCGATCGGGACCGCGTCCCGTACCGCCTTCACGTCGTCGTCGTTGATCCGTCCTGCCACCCGTGAATTCTACGGCCGGGCGGCGGCAAACCCGTCAGGCCCCCTCCGCCGGCACCAGGGACTCAAGCGGAACGGAAGGATCCGCCAGCTTTTCGCGGTCCACCGGCGCCTTCGACCTGATCAGGGCCTGGACGGGCTCGACGACGTCCCACACGTTCACGTTCATCCCGGCCAGCACCCGGCCGTCCGAGAGCCAGAACGCGATGAACTCCCGCTTGCCCACGTCCCCGCGCACCAGCACCTGGTCATAGGCGCCCGCCGGGGCGTACCCGGAGTACTCCAGGCCCACGTCGTACTGGTCGGAGAAGAAGTACGGCACCCGCTCGTACGAGACCTCCTGCCCCAGCATCGCCCGCGCGGCGGCCGGGCCGCCGTTGAGGGCGTTGGCCCAGTGCTCGACGCGCAGCCGGGTGCCCAGCGCCGGATGGTGGGCGGCGGCCACGTCCCCGACGGCGAAGACGTCCGGGTCGGAGGTGCGCAGCGAGGCGTCCACGGCGATGCCGCCGCCGTGCTCCCGGTCCACCAGGGCCAGCCCCGAGGTCTCGGCGAGCGCGGTGCGCGGCGCCGCCCCGATCGCGGCGAGCACCGCGTGCGCAGGGTGTTCCTCCCCGTCGTCGGTGCGGGCGGCCAGCACCATGCCGTCCTGGCCGACGATCTCCGTCAGCTTCGCGCCGAAGCGGAATCGCACCCCGTGCTCGGTGTGCAGGTCGCCGAAGAACTGGCCGATCTCCGGGCCGAGCACCGCGTGCAGCGGGGTGGCCAGCGGCTCGACCACGGTCACCTCGGCGCCGTACGTGCGGGCCGCCGCCGCCACCTCCAGGCCGATCCAGCCCGCGCCCGCGATCAGCAGGTGGCCGTTGTCCCGGCCCAGGGAGTGCAGCGCCTTGCGCAGCAGGTCGGCGTGGGCGAGCCGGCGCAGGTGGTGCACCCCGGCCAGGCCGGTGCCCGGGATGTCCAGGCGGCGCGGCTCGGCACCGGTGGCCAGCAGCAGCTTGTCGTAGTGCAGCAGGGTGCCGTCGCCCAGGCGCACCGTCTTGGCGTCCCGGTCCAGGTGCACCGCCGGCTGGCCCAGGTGCAGCTCGATGTCGGCGCCCGCGTACCAGGACGGCTTGTGCACGAAGACGCTGTCGCGCTCCTCCTTGCCCAGCAGGTAGCCCTTGGACAGCGGGGGCCGCTCGTAGGGATGGTCGCGCTCGTCGCCGATCAGGATCACCCGGCCCGTGAACCCCTCCGCCCTCAGCGTTTCGGCGGCCTTGGCCCCGGCCAGCCCTGCGCCGACGATGATGAACGTCTGGTGTGCGTCGACCACCTGATGCCTCCTCATAACCTATCGGCCACTTGCGGCCACCGTGCGAGCGTCCCGCACCCAGCCTGCCGCGTGAAGGGGGAGTGGCCCGATCGGCTCACCCTTCGGCGCGCCGCCCGCGTCGGGTGAGGCGGGCGTGCAGGGAGCGGGCGGCCGCGTCGGTCAGGCAGGCGATCTGGTCGATGACCGCCCGTTTGCGGGCCCTGTCGTCCTCCGCCGCGTCGAAGATCGCCCGGAACTGGGGGTCCAGGCCCTCCGGCGCGCGGGCGCTGAGCGCCTCCGCCAGTTCGGCCAGGACGATGCGCTGGTCGGCCCTCAGCCGCTCCTGCTCGTCGCGCTGCATCACGTACAGGTCGGCGACCGCCTTGAGGACCGCGCACTCGTTGCGCGCCTCGCGCGGCACGACCAGCTCCGCCCCGTACCGGGTGAGGCGGCCGGAGCCGTACGCCTCGCGGGTGGCGCCCTCGGCGGCCAGGCAGAAACGGCCGATCAGCTGGCTGGTGGCGTCCTTCAGGCGGGCCTGGGCCACCGCCGAACCGTCGTAGCCGTGCGGCCACCAGTCCTCCTCCATCAGCCGGTCCAGAGCCTCGCGCAGCTCCTCCGGGGAGGTGTCGGCGGGCACGTAGCGGCCGATCGCGACCCGCCAGATGGCGGTCCGCTCGGGCTCGGCGAAGAGGAGGTTGGGGTCGAGGTGTCCGGCGTGCAGCCCGTCCTCGAAGTCGTGCACGGAGTACGCGACGTCGTCCGCCCAGTCCATGACCTGGGCCTCGAAGCACTTGCGGTCGGCGGGCGCGCCGCGCCGCAGCCACTCGAAGACCGGCAGGTCGTCCTCGTAGGCGCCGAACTTCACCGAGTCCGGGTCGGTGGGGTGGCCGCCTCGTGCCCAGGGGTACTTGGTGGCCGCGTCCAGGCAGGCGCGGGTCAGGTTGAGGCCCACGCTGACCTGCGCGCCGTCCGGTCCGGCGACGAACCGCTTCGGCTCCAGCCGGGTCAGCAGGCGCAGCGACTGGGCGTTGCCCTCGAAGCCGCCGCAGTCCTTGGCGAACTCGTTGAGCGCCTCCTCGCCGTTGTGCCCGAACGGCGGATGGCCCATGTCGTGGGAGAGGCAGGCCGCTTCGACCAGGTCCGGATCGCAGCCGAGGGCCGCGCCGAGCTCCCGGCCGACCTGCGCGCACTCCAGGGAGTGCGTCAGCCGCGTGCGGGGGCTGGCGTCCCAGTCGAAGGAACGGGTGCCGGGGGTGACGACCTGGGTCTTCCCGGCGAGGCGGCGCAGCGCGGCCGAATGCAGTACCCGGGCGCGGTCGCGCTGGAAGGCGGTGCGGCCGGGCCGTTTGTCCGGCTCGGCGGCCCATCGCTCGGTGGCGGCC
This sequence comes from Streptomyces sp. NPDC037421, assembly GCF_055602105.1. Classification (NCBI taxonomy): domain Bacteria; kingdom Bacillati; phylum Actinomycetota; class Actinomycetes; order Kitasatosporales; family Streptomycetaceae; genus Streptomyces; species Streptomyces sp. NPDC037421. The sequence continues at coordinate 22,600 of NZ_JBVJWV010000011.1, read as the reverse complement.
GGATCGTAGGACTCGTAGGCGGGGACGTGCGCGGTGCCTTCCATGCTGAGACGTTAACCGGAGTCACCGACAATCCGAGCAATCCGAACCTGCGCGGCCTTTACGCGGTGGCCAGTTCCGGCTCCTGCGCGCTGCGGGCGAGCGCCTCGTCGTAGCGGTGCAGCACCAGCCGCGCGAGTGCCGGGTGCGCGCCGAGCGGGGCCGCCGCCGGGCCGGTGGCGGCGGCCGCGCTCGCGGAGGCGAACCGGCCCGGGGCGGCGAAGTACGAGGCCACGGCGGCCCGGCGGTGCCCCCGGGCGGCCAGCGCCCGGACGGCGTCCGGCACGCTCGGGGCGGCCGCCGAGGCGTACGCGGGGACCACGGGGACCCCGCCGAGCCGCTCGGAGAGCAGGCCGGCGCTGCGGCGGGTGTCGGCGGCGGAGTCGGGGTCGAGGGATCCGGCCGAGGCCAGTACGACGGCCGTGCCCGGGGTCCAGCCGGCCTCCAGGAGGCGCTCGAACAGGGCCTCCACGAGCAGCGGGTGGGGGCCGAGCGGGTCGGCGATCCGGATCCGCAGGTGTCCGGCACGGGCCGCGGCGGCGGGCAGGTCCCGCTTGACGTGGGTGCCGCGCCCGAGCAGCAGCGGTACGAGGACGGCCGGTCCGGCGGTGTCCCGCAGGGTGTCGGCCAGCAGCGGCCGGTTCAGCTCGATGTGGCCGAGGCGGACGTCGAGGGCGGGGCGGAGCTCGCGGACCCGTTCGAGCAGGGCGAGGACGGCGTGCGGGGCGCGCGGGTCGCGGCTGCCGTGGGCCACGGCGACGAGGGTGGGGTGCATGTGGGGACTCCGTGGTGCCGGGCGCGTGGCGGGCGCAGGCCGCTGAGCTGGGTGCCGAGCTGGTGGGTGATCCGGGTCAGCAGCTCGGCCGCGCTGCCGAAGGGGAAGGACTGGGTGGCGGGAGGGTGCACCGGCTCCGTCATGGACCGATCCTGCGGGGCCCGGATTGCGTGGGCGTTGCGCGGGGGTGACGGGTGGTTTCCTGCTGCTCACTCGGTCATTCGTACGAGTGAAAGGCGGGGTGGGTGGAACTGGGGGGCCGGGGCGGTTCGTCCATCCGTGCGAAAGACGTGCGGGACGAAGGGAACGGTCATGGGGGAGCAGGAGCAGGAACGGGTGGGGCGGTTCGGCGCCGCCCGGTGGAGGGCGCGGCTGCGGGCGGTGTGTACGGTGCGGGGACGCCGGCGGGCCGTGCAGGCGGTGATGGCGCTGTGCGTGCTGGCCCTGCTGCCGTCGACGTGGACGCACGCCGCGGCCGCCGACCGGCTGCGGACCACCGCCGCGGCGCCCGACGCCGGGGTGGCGGTGGTCTTCGGGGCGGGCCTGTGGAAGGGCCGCCCGACCCCGTACCTGGCGTACCGGCTCGACGCGGCCGTGGAGCTCTACCGCGCGGGCAAGGTGAAGGTGGTCCTGGTGACCGGGGACAACAGCCGCACCGAGTACGACGAGCCGGGCGCGATGCGGACGTACCTCAGGGGACACGGCATACCCGACGACCGGATCGTCAGCGACTACGCCGGATTCGACACCTGGGACTCCTGCGTGCGGGTCCGGGAGATATTCGGGGTGCGCCGGGCGGTGCTGATCAGCCAGCACTTCCACATCCACCGTGCGGTGGCCCTGTGCCAGGCGGCGGGCGTGGACTCCTACGGCGTCGGCGTGGACGACGAGCACGACTCCACCTGGTACTACGGCGGCGCCCGCGAGGTCCTCGCGGCCGGCAAGGCGGCCCTGGACGCGGCCTTCCAGCCGGAGCCGAGGTTCCTCGGCCCGAAGGAAGAGGGGGTGTCGCGGGTCCTGGCCGCTCTGGCAGACTGACGCCGCAGTCGGCGTATGCCGATTAGTCATATACCGATGTGTCTGTGTCAGGGGTGTGGATCGTGGCTGTGGTGGATCTGACCGGCAAGGTCGTCGTCATCACCGGTGGCGCCCGGGGCCTGGGCGCGGCGGCGGCGCAGGCGGTCGTCGACGGCGGCGGCCGGGTGCTGATCACCGACCTGCTGGAGGCCGAGGGCGCCGAGACCGCCGCCAAGCTCGGCGACGCGGCCCGCTTCCTGCGGCACGACGTGACGAGCGAGGCCGACTGGCGGGCGGCGCTGGAGTACGCGGTAGCCGAGTTCGGCCGGATCGACGGGCTCGTCAACAACGCCGGCATATCCACCGGCCAGTTCCTGGAACACGAGAGCGTCGAGCACTTCCGCCAGGTCGTCGAGGTCAACCTGGTCGGCGTGTTCATCGGCATCAAGACCGCGATACCCCTGCTGCGGGCGAACGGCGGCGGATCCGTCGTCAACATCTCCTCCGCGGCCGGCCTCACCGGCCTCGCCCTCACCGCCGGGTACGGGGCCTCCAAGTGGGGCGTGCGCGGCCTGTCGAAGATCGGCGCCGTCGAGCTCGCCGAGGCGAAGATCCGCGTCAACTCCGTCCACCCCGGCATGACGCTGACCCCGATGACGGCCCCCATCGGCATCCAGGCCGGCGAGGGCAACTACCCCGGAGCCCCGCTGGGCCGCGTCGGCGTCCCGGAGGAGATCGCGGCCGCCGTCGCCTTCCTCCTCTCCGACGCGGCCGGCTACATGACCGGCGCCGAACTCGCCGTGGACGGCGGCTGGACGGCCGGCCTGACCGTGAAGTACCTCACCGGACAGTGAGTCACGGTCTCCTCCAGTGCCGGCGCCGTCAGACCAGCCACGCCCGGCGGCCGGCATCGGGTGCGGCTCACCGCACGGGGCCGGGACCTGGGAGGCCGGCGTACCCCACGCGTAACGCGGGGTGAAGCCCCCGCGTAACACCCCCGTCGCACCCTGGACCCCATGCACAGCTCCCCGGAAGCCACCGCCACCCACTGCCCCTACTGCGCCCTGCAGTGCGGCATGAACCTGCGCCCCGCCCCCACAGGCGACGCGGTGACGGTCGAGGAGCGCGCGGACTTCCCCGTCAACCGGGGCGCGCTGTGCGGCAAGGGCCGCACCGCCCCCGCCGTGCTCTCCTCCCGGGTGCGCCTGACCGAGCCGCTCATCCGCACCCACGCCGGCGGCCCGCTCGTGCCGGCCACCTGGGAAGAGGCCCTCGACACCGTCGCCGAGGGCCTCGCCCGTACGCGCCGCGCCCACGGCGCCGACGCCGTCGGCGTCTTCGGCGGCGGCGGCCTGACCAACGAGAAGGCGTACGCCCTCGGCAAGTTCGCCCGCGTCGCCCTCGGCACCTCCCAGATCGACTACAACGGCCGCTTCTGCATGTCCTCGGCCGCCGCCGCGCACCAGAAGGCCTTCGGCCTCGACCGCGGACTGCCCTTCCCGCTGGAGGACATCCCCCGCACCGGCTGCGTCATCCTCGTCGGCTCCAACCTCGCCGAGACCATGCCGCCCGCCCTGCGCTACCTCACCGAACTCAAGGCGAACGGCGGCACCCTGATCGTCGTCGACCCCCGCCGCACCCGCACCGCCGAGCAGGCCGACCTGCACCTCGCGCCGCGCCCCGGCACCGACCTCGCCCTCGCCCTCGGACTGCTGCACCTGGTGGTCGCCGAGGGCCGCACCGACGAGGAGTTCATCAACGAGCGCACCACCGGCTGGGAGGACGCCCGGGCCGCCGCCATGGCGCACTGGCCCGAACTGGTCGAGCGCATCACCGGGATCCCCGTCCCCGAACTGCGCCGCGCCGTCGAGCTGTTCTGCACCCCCTCCTCCGCCATGGTCCTCACCGCCCGGGGACCCGAGCAGCAGTCCAAGGGCACCGACACCGTCGGCGCGTGGATCAACCTCTGCCTCGCCACCGGCCGCGCCGGCCGCCCGCACTCCGGCTACGGCTGCCTCACCGGCCAGGGCAACGGCCAGGGCGGCCGCGAGCACGGCCAGAAGGCCGACCAGCTCCCCGGCTACCGCAAGCTCACCGACCCCGCTGCCCGCGAACACGTCGCCCGCGTCTGGGGCGTCGACCCGCAGAGCCTGCCCGGTCCCGGCCGCAGCGCGTACGAACTCCTCGACGCCCTCGGCGGTGACGTCAAGGCCCTCCTCCTCATGGGCTCCAACCCGGTGGTCTCCGCGCCCCGCGCCGCCCACGTCGAGGACCGCATCCGCTCCCTGGACTTCCTCGCCGTGGCCGACGTCGTCCTCTCCGAGACGGCCGCCCTCGCCGACGTGGTCCTGCCCGTCACCCAGTGGGCGGAGGAGACCGGCACCACCACCAACCTGGAGGGCCGCGTCCTGCTGCGCCGCCGCGCCCTCACCCCGCCGCCCGGCGTCCGCAGCGACCTGGAGGTCCTGCACGGACTCGCCGCCCGCCTCGGAGTCGAGAAGGGCTTCCCCACCGACCCCGAGGAGGTCTTCGAAGAGCTCCGCCGCGCCTCCGAAGGCGGCCCCGCCGACTACTCCGGCATCTCCTACGCCCGCATCGAAGCCGAACAGGGCGTCTTCTGGCCCTGCCCCGAAGGCACTCCGGGACGGCCCCGGCTCTTCCTGGACCGCTTCGCCACCGACGACGGCCGGGCCCGCTTCACGGCCGCCTCCCACCGCGACGCCGCCGAGGTCCCCGACGCCGAATACCCGCTGCTGCTCACCACCGGCCGGGTCGTCGCCCAGTACCAGTCCGGGGCGCAGACCCGCCGCGTGCCCGAACTCAACGCCGCCGCCCCCGGCCCCTTCGTGGAACTCCACCCGCGCCTCGCGGCCCGGCTCGGCGTCACCGACGGCACCCCGCTCGCGGTGACCTCCCGCCGAGGGCGGGCCGTCGCCCCGGCCCGCGTCACGGACGCCGTCCGCGCCGACACCGTGTTCATGCCGTTCCACTGGCCCGGCGAGGGCCGCGCCAACACCCTCACCAACCCGGCCCTGGACCCCGTCTCGCGCATGCCCGAGTTCAAGGTCTGCACGGTCCGCGTGGAACCCGCGTAACTCCGGTCGGACATGAGTCCGATCCGCATCGGGATTCCCGCCAGGGGGTAACCATCCGTCACGCAGCGGGCTCAGAAAGTGCTCGCACGCCCCTCGTGGCAGCGATGTGTCGTACCCCACACTGAGGTGCGGTGCCACCGTCCTCGGAGCCCTGGAGGTCGCCCCCGTGCAGACCCAGACCCTGACCGTGAACGCGAGCCGCCCCGCCGACGACGCCTCCGATCCGGATCCCGAGGCCGAGGCCGACACGGTGGAAGGAGCCGGGGACGAAGAGCCCGAGGTCCTCGAACTCATCGAACCGGTACCTCCGCAGCGCGTGCGCGCCCGCGACAACGGCGCCGGGACCGGGCCCTCCGCCGACCTCTTCCGCCAGTACCTGCGCGAGATAGGCAGGATCCCGCTGCTCACCGCCGCCGAAGAGGTCGAACTCGCACGGCGCGTGGAAGCGGGACTCTTCGCCGAGGAGAAACTCGCCGGTGCCACCGACCTCGACTCCCAGCTCGCCGTGGACCTCGACAAACTCGTCGTCATGGGCCGGATGGCCAAACGCCGGCTCATCGAGTCGAACCTGCGGCTCGTCGTCTCCGTCGCCAAGCGCTACGTCGGCCGCGGACTGACCATGCTCGACCTGGTCCAGGAGGGGAACCTCGGCCTGATCAGGGCCGTCGAGAAGTTCGACTACGCCCGCGGCTACAAGTTCTCCACCTACGCCACCTGGTGGATCCGGCAGGCGATGTCACGGGCCCTCGCCGACCAGGCCCGCACCATCCGCGTCCCCGTCCACGTGGTCGAACTGATCAACCGCGTCGTCCGCGTCCAGCGCCGCATGCTCCAGGAACGCGGGTACGAACCCACCGCCGAAGAGGTCGCCGTCCACCTGGAACTGACGCCCGAGCGGGTCCTGGAGGTGCTCCGCCTCGCGCAGGAGCCCGTCTCCCTGCACGCCCCGGTCGGCGAGGAGGACGACGTCGCCCTCGGCGACCTGATCGAGGACGGCGACGCCGCCTCCCCCATGGAGTCCGCCGCCTTCTTCCTGCTGCGCGAACACCTCGAAGCCGTCCTCTCGACCCTCGGCGAACGCGAGCGCAAGGTCGTCCAGCTCCGCTACGGGCTCGCCGACGGCCGCCCCCGCACCCTGGAGGAGATCGGCCGCATCTTCGGAGTCACCCGCGAGCGGATCCGCCAGATCGAGTCCAAGACCCTCAACAAGCTGCGCGACCACGCCTTCGCCGACCAGCTGCGCGGCTACCTCGACTGACCCGCGCGAGGCCGGGAAACGGAAAGGGGGCGTTCCTCAGGACGCCCCCACCCGCTCACGGCCCGGCCGGTCAGTCGACCTCGGCCACCGCCTGCGCGAACTGCGCCGCGTACAGCCGCGCGTACGCGCCCTCCGACGCCAGCAGCTCCTCGTGCGTGCCCTGCTCCACGATCGAGCCGCTCTCCATCACCAGGATCACGTCGGCGTCGCGGATCGTCGACAGCCGGTGTGCGATCACGAAGGACGTACGGCCGTGCGCCAGGCGCGCCATCGCCTTCTGGATCAGCACCTCGGTACGGGTGTCCACCGAGCTCGTCGCCTCGTCGAGCACCAGGATCACCGGGTCCGACAGGAACGCCCGCGCGATGGTGATCAGCTGCTTCTCGCCCGCGCTGACGCCCGCGCCCTCGTCGTCCAGCACCGTGTCGTAGCCGTCCGGCAGGGTGCGGATGAAGCGGTCCGCGTGCGCCGCTCGCGCGGCCTCCTCGATCTCGGCGCGCGTCACCTCGCGGGAGGCGCCGTAGGCGATGTTCTCCGCGATCGTGCCGCCGAACAGCCAGGTGTCCTGGAGCACCATGCCGATCCCGCCGCGCAGCTCCTCGCGGGTCATCTTCGCGATGTCCACCCCGTCCAGGGCGATCTCTCCGCCCGTTACCTCGTAGAACCGCATCAGCAGGTTGACCAGCGTGGTCTTGCCGGCGCCCGTCGGGCCGACGATCGCGACCGTCTGGCCCGGCTCCACCGCCAGCGAGAGGTTCTCGATCAGCGGCTTGTCCGGCTCGTAGCGGAAGGCCACCTTGTCGAGGGTGACCTGTCCGCGCAGCTCCTCCGGGCGCTCCGGAACTTCCGCGTCCGGCTCCTGCTCCGGCGCGTCCAGCAGCTCGTACACCCGCTCCGCCGAGGCCACGCCCGACTGCACCAGGTTCGCCATCGAGGCCACCTGCGACAGCGGCATCGAGAACTGGCGCGAGTACTGGATGAAGGCCTGCACGTCACCGATCGACAGCGTGCCCGAGGCCACCCGCAGACCGCCGACGACCGCGACCAGCACATAGTTGATGTTCGATATGAAGAACATCACCGGCTGCATGATGCCGCTGACCAGCTGCGCCTTGAAGGAGGCCCGGTACAGCTCCTCGTTCTGCTCGGCGAAGACCGCCGCCGACTCCTTCTGCCGCCCGAAGACCTTCACCAGCGAGTGGCCGGAGTACATCTCCTCGATGTGGGCGTTCAGCGTGCCCGTGCTCTTCCACTGCGCCACGAACTGCGGCTGGGACCTCTTGCCGATCTTCGCCGCGACCACCACCGACACCGGTACGGTCACCAGCGCGACCAGCGCCAGCAGCGGCGAGATCCAGAACATCATCACCAGCACGCCGACGATCGTGAGCAGCGAGTTCATCAGCTGGCCCATCGTCTGCTGGAGGGTCTGGCCGATGTTGTCGATGTCGTTCGTCGCCCGGCTCAGCACCTCGCCGCGCTTCTGCTGGTCGAAGTACGACAGCGGCAGCCGCGACAGCTTCGCCTGGAGCTCCTCGCGCATCCGGTAGACGGTGCCGTTCATCACGTGGTTCGACAGCCGCGTGGCGACCAGCATCAGCAGGCCCGCCAGGGTGAACACCACCAGCGCCCAGAGCGCCGTGACCCCGACGGCACCGAAGTCGATGCCCTCTCCAGGGGTGAAATCGGTACCGGACAGCATGTCCGCCATCCCGCCCTGGCCCTTGTCGCGCAGCCCGTCCAGCGCCTGCTGCTTGGTCAGGCCGTCCGGCATCTGCCGGCCGACGATCCCCGCGAACACCAGGTCGGTGGCCTCGCCGAGGATCTTCGGCCCGACCACCGCGCAGCCGACGCTGCCGACCACGGCGGCGACCATGCCCCACAGCTTGCCCCGGTCCTGCGCCAGCTGGGCCAGCAGGCGCTTGCCGGACCCCTTGAAGTCCAGGGACCGCTGGCCCGGCCCCGTCATCATCCGTCCTCCGGGCCCGCTCATGCGGCCTCCGCCTCCGTCAGCTGGGAGAGCACGATCTCCCGGTAGGTCTCGTTGCCGGCCATCAGCTCGTGGTGGCGGCCCTCGCCCACCACCTGGCCCTCGTCGAGGACGATGATCCGGTCGGCGTCGCGGATCGTGGAGACCCGCTGGGCGACGATGACGACCGTCGCGTCCTCGGTCTCCAGGGCGAGCGCCGCGCGCAGCGCCGCGTCCGTCGCGTAGTCCAGGGCCGAGAAGGAGTCGTCGAACAGGTAGATCTCCGGGCGCTGTACGAGCGTCCGGGCGATCGCCAGGCGCTGGCGCTGCCCGCCGGAGACGTTCGTCCCGCCCTGGGTGACGGGCGCTTCGAGGCCGCCCTCCAGCTCGGACACGAAGTCCTTGGCCTGGGCGACCTCCAGGGCCCGCCACAGCTCCTCGTCGGTCGCGTCCGGGCGCCCGTAGCGCAGGTTGGAGGCGATCGTCCCGGAGAACAGGTACGGCTTCTGCGGGACCATGCCGACCGTCCGGGCCAGCAGCTCCGGGTCGATCCGGCGAACGTCCTCCCCGTCGACCAGCACGTCACCGCCGGTCGCGTCGAACAGCCGGGGCACCAGGCCCAGCAGCGTGGACTTGCCGCTGCCGGTGGAGCCGATCACCGCGGTGGTCTCGCCGGGACGGGCCACCAGGTCCACCCCGCGCAGCACCGGGGCCTCGGCGCCCGGGTAGCGGAAGTCGGCGCCGCGCAGCTCCAGCTGCCCGCGCCGGGCGAGCGTACGCACCGGGTCGGCGGGCGGGACCACGCTGGACTCGGTGTCCAGGACCTCCTGGATGCGCTCGGCGCAGACCTCGGCGCGCGGCACCATCATGAACATGAAGGTGGCCATCATCACGGCCATGACGATCTGCATCAGGTAGGCGAGGAAAGCGGTCAGCTGGCCGATCTCCATGCCGCCGCCGTCCACCCGCATCGCGCCGAACCAGATGACGGCGACGCTGGAGATGTTCACGACCAGGATGACGACGGGGAACATCAGGGCCAGCAGCTTGCCGGAGGCCAGCGAGACCGCGGTCAGCTCGGAGTTCGCCTTCCGGAAGCGCTCCTCCTCGTAGCCGTCGCGGACGAAGGCGCGGATCACGCGGTTGCCGGTGATCTGCTCGCGCAGCACCCGGTTGACGACGTCGAGGCGGTCCTGCATCTGACGGAACAGCGGCCGCGTCTTCCAGACGATCGCGCCGACCGAGACGCCGAGCACGGGCACCACCGCGAGCAGGACGCCCGACAGCTTCACGTCGAGCGAGAGCGCCATGGCGATGCCGCCGACGCACATGATCGGCGCCGAGACCATCAGGGTGAAGGTCATCAGCACCAGCATCTGGACCTGCTGGACGTCGTTCGTCGTGCGGGTGATCAGCGAGGGGGCGCCGAACTGGCCGAGCTCCCGTGCGGAGAAGCTCTGCACCCGGTCGAAGACGGAGGCGCGGACGTCGCGGCCGAGGGCGGCCGCGGTGCGGGCCCCGTAGTAGACGGCTCCGACGTTGCAGACGAGCTGGACGAGGGAGACCCCGAGCATCAGCGCGCCGAAGCGCAGGATGTAGCCGGTGTCCCCGTTGACGACACCGTCGTCGATGATGTCCGCGTTGAGGGTGGGCAGGTAGAGGCTCGCACTGGTCTGCAGCAGTTGCAGCAGTACCAGTGCGGCGATGGGTTTCTTGTACGGATCCAGGTGGGTCCGCAGCAGTCGTATGAGCACGCGCAGGCTCCGGTAGGCAAGATCGAGGGGGTTCACTCCATCTTGTGCCAACGGATGGCCCGAACCCCACCGTATTTCGCAAAGCCCGGTCAAAAGGAGTAGGCCACCCCGCGCCCCGCCCCCTAGAACCCGAACGCCCCCGGGTGCAGCTGCTCCCGCGTGGTGACGTACTGCTGGCGGACGGCCTGCCAGGCCGGGTAGTCCTCGCCCGGCTCGAACACCTGGGCCGGCGGGGCGGGCCAGAGCGGCGGGACGTGCGGGGCCAGCGTGCCCTGCTGCACCCCGAGCGCCCAGGCCGCCTGACGGGCCGCGCCCAGCGCCGCGTAGTCCGCCGGAGCGGGTACGACCACCTGCGTTCCGAACAGCCCCGGCGCGGCGGCCTGTACGGCGGGCAGCTCGGCGGCGGCCCCGAGCAGGAACACCCGGCGGATCCCCACACCCCGGTGCCGCAGCACGTCGAGGGCGTCGACCAGCCCGCACAGCATGCCCTCGAAGGCGGCCCGCGCGAGGTGCTCGGGCTTCATCGAGTCCCGGCGCAGCCCCGACAGGGTCCCCGCGGTGTGCGGCAGGTTCGGGGTCCGCTCTCCTTCCAGATACGGCAGGAGCACGAGCCCGTGTGCACCAGGGGTCGACTTCAGCGCGAGCGCGCTCAGCCCCTCCAGGTCGGTGCCCAGCATGTCGGCGGTGCCGCGCAGGGCCCGTACGGCGTTGGAGGTGTTCACCACCGGCAGGTGCATGCCGCCCGCGTCGGCGAGAGAGGTGATCAGGCCGCCCGCGTCGGACAGGGCCTCGTGGTGCACGGCCATCACCGAACCGGAGGCCCCGAGCGAGACCACCGCGTCGCCCGGGCCGATGCCGAGCCCCAGCGCGGCGGCCGTGGTCTCCCCGGTCCCGGCGGAGATCAGCAGCCCCTCGGGGGTCATCCCGGCGGCATCGGCGGGGCCGAGCACCTCGGGCAGCAGCGCCTGGTGCCCCAGCGCCAGCTCGACCAGGTCGGGGCGGTAGGAGCCGGTGGCCGCCGACCAGTACCCGGTGCCCGAGGCGCCGGCCCGGTCGGTGGTGCGGCGCGCGGGCCGGCCGAGCAGCTGCCAGACGAGCCAGTCGTGCGGGGACATGACCACCGCCACCCGGCGCGCCGCCTCCGGCTCGTTGCGGGCCAGCCAGGCGAGCTTCGTGATCGGCTGCGCGGCGTGCGGGACGGCGCCGACGGCGGCCACCCAGGCGGCCTTGCCGCCGAGGGCCCCGATCAGGTCGGCGGCGGCGACCTGGCCGCGCTTGTCGTTGCCGATCAGGGCGGGGCGGATCAGGGTGCCCTGCGCGTCCAGCGGCAGCATGCCGTGCTGCTGTGCGGAGACGCCGATGGCCTGGACGCCTTCCAGCAGCCCGCCCCCGGCGGCTTCGCCGAGGGAGAGCAGCCAGGCCTGCGGGTCGGTCTCGTGGGGGACGGTCTCACCGGCGGGCTGCGGATGGGGCGCGTAGCCCTGGCGCAGCACGGCACCCGTGTCCGTGTCACAGACGACGATGCGAGTGAAGGTGGAAGAGCTGTCCAGCCCGGCGACTATCCCCATGCGGAGAATTCTGCCGCACGCCGGGCCGGAACCAGCCGCCTCAGGTGTTGCTCGTGCCCCACTCGTCGTCGGCGCCCTGCCCCCGGTCCCGCAGCGACCGCACGTGCTTCGCCAGGGAGTCGGGCACGGCGTCGCCGACCTTGTCGCCCACAGCCGCGAACGCCTTGCCCGCGAACTGCCGCCCGGTCTGCCCGGCGGTCTCGGCGGCGTTGCGCACCGCCGGGTTCTGCGCGATGCGCCGGGCGGACTTCTTCATCTCCTCGTAGCGCTCGCGTCCCGCCGCCGCGCCCACCACGTATCCGAGGGCTACTCCGGCGAGGAACGTGACCTTGTAGCGCATGCCTGCCACCCTTCGTTGTCTCGGTGCCCGGCCTGCTGCGATACCGATTGGCGGAGCACCCCCCTGCTTGCGCTAATCTATGACTCGCAACGGGCGCTCGCCCCCCGGCAAGGCCGGAGGTGGGCTGTTCGGTGCACCGCAGCAATCCCCTGTAGCTCAATTGGCAGAGCAGCCGGCTGTTAACCGGCAGGTTACTGGTTCGAGTCCAGTCGGGGGAGCGCGGTCCCCTGTAGCTCAATTGGCAGAGCAGCCGGCTGTTAACCGGCAGGTTACTGGTTCGAGTCCAGTCGGGGGAGCAGGAAGAGAAGAGGACCCGGGAGGGTCCTCTTTCTTTTTGTCCTGATCCGGGAACCGGGCAGCCTTCAGCGCGGTCTCTCTGAACAAGCGCAGCCGATCATGCGGGGCATCCGAGGCAGGAGATCGTATGAGCGGCTATGCTGCGGCAGACGGCGCGCACACATGTACGCGCCACGCCGTAAAGGGGCGGTAGCTCAGCCGGTTAGAGCAGCGGACTCATAATCCGTCGGCCGTGGGTTCGAGTCCCACCCGCCCCACCGTAAGCCGCAGGTGCAGAAACGATTGCACCTGCGGTTTCGGCGTTCCAGGGGCGGGGTGCGCGAGCGGGGGTGTGGCGTACGTCACGGCGGGGGCGGAATCGCCGGCTCTCGCTGCCGGCCGTCGCCCGTTCGGCGTCCCGGTGCCGGAGGTCAGTCCCAGCCGATCAGGCGCTTGTCCGCTGCGGCGGAGTCCGGGCCGATCGTCTGGGGGCCCGCCGCCCGCACCGAGTCCCCGCCGAGGTGGCCCGGTGCCGTGGCCGCCTGGACCGAGTCCCAGCCGATGCGGCCCGGACCGGCGGTGACGGCGGCGGCGCAGGACAGCAGGGCGGAGGGGCCGGCGGCGGCGATCAGGCGAGCGGTGCGAGACATGGATCCCCCTGGAACGCGAGCGGTCGGTCGGGTGTGGCCGGGAAGCGCTGCTCCGGTCCGGCCTTTGGGCCCTGGCCCGGGTGGGGCTCCGTGCCCCGCCGTCCCGGTGAACACCATCCTGCTGGCCCGCGTATAGGTGCGGAAGAGGAATGGGATGGCACCAAGGTGCCGCCCAGGGAAGATCGAAAGAGACTGCCTATGGCCCGACCTGCGCACCTTTAGGATCAAGACAATCGGCGGGAATTCATCCGTCGGACCAACAGGCCGGGGGGCACAAGCATGCTGGAAGCGTTGGGACTGGACACCCTCGTAGAGGCTGTCTACCGGGAGATGCTCGCCGATCCGACCGGCGGAGTGGCCGAATTGGGCGCACGTCTGGGGATGACCGAGGCGGAGGTGCGCGAGGGGCTCGACCGGCTCGTCGACCTCGACCTGCTCACCCCCTCGCGCGACCACGCGGGCGGGCTGCGGGCCGTCAGCCCCGAGGCGGGGCTGGAGCAGATACTGCGCCGTCAGGAAGAGGACCTGATCCGCCGCCAGCAGGAGCTGGCGGCCAGCAAGGCGGCGGCGGCCCGAGCCGTCGCGGAGTTCGCGGGCCTGCGGCCCAACACCGAATCCGACGGGGCGGAACGGCTCGTGGGGCTCGACGCCATCCAGTCCCGGCTGGAGGTCCTCGCCCGGGACCTCACCGTCGAATGCCTCTCGATCATGCCCGGCGGCGCCCAGTCCCAGGCCAGCCTGGACGCCTCGCGGCCCCTCGACGAGGACGCCCTGCGGCGCGGCATCCAGCTGCGGTCGGTCTACCAGGACAGCGTCCGCAACGACCCGGCCACCCTGGCCTACGTGCAGTGGGCGACCGACCTCGGGGGGCAGGTCCGCACCAGCCCGGTGCTGCCGCCCCGCCTGGTGATCTTCGACCGGAAGACCGCCGTGGTCCCCATCGACCCCGCGAACTCCCGGCTCGGCGCCCTCTGCACCACCGCCCCCGGCATCGTCGCCTCCCTCGTCAGCCTCTTCGAGCAGACCTGGGAGCAGGCGGTCCCGCTCGGTGCCGCCCGCGAACAGGCCGCCGAGGACGGGATCACCGCCGCCGAACGCGAACTGCTCAAGCTGCTGGCCTCCGGCCTGACCGACGAGGCCGCCGGCAAGCGGCTCGGGGTCTCCCTGCGCACCGTACGCCGCCAGATGTCCGCGCTGATGGAACGCCTCGACGCCACCAGCCGCTTCGAGGCAGGACTGCGCGCCGCCCAGCGCGGCTGGCTCTGAGGCGCACCGGGGGGGGGGGGGGGAGGGGAGGGGAGGGGGGGGGTGGCGCAAGACCGCGGCGGACACAGAAGGCATGGTGTCTC
>NZ_JBVJWV010000011.1:0-8500 GCF_055602105.1 Streptomyces sp. NPDC037421 | reverse complement strand
GAGAGGCTTCGCCCCCCCGGGGCGCAGTTCGTTTCGATACCACTGAGTTGGGGAACCCCCCCCCCCCCCCCCCCCCCCCCCCGGCCGCCGGGACGGACCGGCTAGAAGTTCTCCGTCTCCTCCACCAGATGGCGCAGCACGTCCGTGAGGTCCCCGCGGCGGGCGAAGGCCGTACGCTGCCGGGCGGCCCCCGATCCGTCGCGCAGCAGCCCGCCCAGGGTCTTCGCCGCGTGGTCCAGGTCGCCGACGGCGGCCAGGTCCGGGGCGACCAGGTCGAGCAGCGCCTCCGCCAGGTCGGCCGCCGGCACCTCGGCGCCCGTGTACGGGTCCAGGCCGAAGCCCTCCAGACCGTCGTGCGCCGCCCGCCAGCGCGCGAGACGCAGTACGTCGTCCCGTACGGGCGGATCCGGCCGCCCCTCCGCGATGGCACGCAGCGCCGAGGACACCAGGGCGCGCCCCAGCTCCGCCTGGAGCACGGCCGTGTCGATGTCCGGGGACATGTCGGGCGCCCGGATCTCGAGCGTGGGCCAGTTCCCGGACGGACGGAGGTCCCAGTAGACCATCTTGGTGTCCAGGGCCGCCCCGGAGCCGAGCAGGGTCTCCACCGAGTGCCGGAAATGGGCCGTGGACGTGAAGTGCGGGGGCGGCCCCGCCGAGGGCCAGCCCGACCAGGCCATCGCCCGCCAGCTGGAGTGCCCGGTGTCCCGGCCGCCCCAGAAGGGGGAATTGGCGGCCAGCGCGATCAGCGTGGGCAGCCATGGTCTGACCCGGTTGGACACGGCCACCGCGGTGTCCACGTCGAGGGTGCCGATGTGGATGTGGCGGCCGCAGCTCACCAGGGTGTCCGTCAGCGCGCCGAACCGCCGGTGCTGCTCCCGCTGGCGCGGCTCGTCGTCGGTCAGGTGCAGGGGCCCCTCCACCGCCACGACGGGCGAGGGGGCGGCCAGCAGCCGGCAGCCGTGCGCACGGGCCGCCGCGGACAGCGCGCGCCGCAGGACGGCGAGTTCCTCGCGGAGGGTCACCGCCGAATCCGCGACCGGAGTGGAGATCTCCACCTGGTACCGGGTCCCCTCGGCGTGCAGCTGCTGCGGGAGCCCGGCGGCGGTGGCGAGGACGAGCGGCGCGGCCGGGACCACCCGCAAGGTGGTGGCGTCGACGAGCAGGAACTCCTCCTCGACCCCGACCGTGAGGGGGGTGGGAACGCCGCTCACGGTGGTGCTCGTTGTGCTGTTGCCAGGTTCGATCACTACGCCTCCCTGGACATACGAGTCTTTTCATCATGAGCCGACAGGGGGCGTGGAGGGTACGTCGATCCGGTCAAATGTCTGGTGATAGTGGCGGGTTAGCGGCAAGGCCGGCCCCCGCCTGGGGCCCCGGATCCGCGTGGTGAGGGCGTTGCGGGTGTGTGAACGCTTCCCGGTCTCCAGAGCCGCCCCAGCCGGGCCTGGTTACCATCCCGTGTGACTGGAACCGCCTCCCCTCCCCGGCCGAAGCGGCGCATATTCGCCGACCTGACCCCGCTGCGCACCTCCGCCGACTACCGGCGGCTGTGGGTGGGCGGCACCATCTCCTGGATGGGCCAGGCGATGACCGCCCTCGCGATCTCGCTCCAGGTCTACGAGATCACCGGCTCCAGCTTCTCCGTCGGCCTCGTCGGGCTCTTCTCGCTCGTCCCGCTCGTCGTCTTCGGCCTGTACGGCGGCGCCGTCGCCGACACCGTCGACCGGCGCAAGCTCGGCCTCTACAGCCAGACCGGGCTCGCCGTCCTCTCCGTCGGCCTGGCCGCCGCCGCCCTGCTCGACTACCACCGGGTCTGGCTGCTCTACACCGTCGTCGCCCTCCAGGCCGTCTGCGGGGCGCTGAACGGCCCCGCCCGCTCGGCCATGATCCCGAAGCTGCTGCCGCCCGAGCAGCTGCCCGCCGCCAACGCGCTGGGCTCCGTCACCATGACGTCCGGGACGATGCTCGGCCCGGTGCTGGGCGGCGTGATCGTCGGCTGGTGGGGCTACCAGGCGGCGTACCTGATCGACGCCGTGACCTTCCTCGCCGCCCTGTACGCCATGTGGCGGCTGCCGTCGATGCTGCCGGAGGGCCGCACGGGCGGGCGCGCCTCGGTCCTCGACGGCCTGCGCTTCCTCGGCACCCGGCCGAACGTCCGGATGACCTTCTTCTCCGACATGGCCGCCATGGTGCTGGCGCACCCGAAGGCGCTGTTCCCCGCCGTCGCCGTGCTCTGGTACGGCGGCGACGCCAAGACGGTCGGCCTGCTGGTGGCCGCCCCCGCGGTGGGCGCGCTGCTGGGCGGGCTGTTCTCCGGCTGGCAGGGCCGGATCCGGCGGCACGGGCTGGCGATCCTGCTCTCCGTCGGGGCGTGGGGGCTGGCCATCGCCGTCTTCGGCCTGACGCGGAACCTCTGGCTGGGGCTGCTCTTCCTGGCGGTGGCCGGCTGCGCCGACACCGTATCGATGGTGTTCCGCAGCACGATGCTCCAGGCGGCCACACCGGACGCGATGCGGGGGCGCCTGCAGGGCGTCTTCATCGTGGTCGTCGCGGGCGGACCCCGGCTGGGGGACTTCCTCGCGGGGTCGGTCGCCGACCTGGCCTCCCCGACGGTGGCCGTCACGGGAGGCGGGCTGGCGTGCGTACTGGTGCTGTGCGTTCTTGCCGCGCGGTGGCGTTCGTTCGCCCGCTACGACGCCCGCTCACCGCAGGCGTAGCGCCCCCCTTCTGACACGTCGCCGGTGCGCGTCGCCGGGGTCTCCGACAAGTCGGCGCCCTACCCGGCCGGAGGTGGCCCGCGGGAACACCCCCGCCGCCGAGGCCGCCGCGCGGCCTCGGCAGACCGCTGACCGGGTCGGGGCCGCTCAGGCCAGCGGTTCGGCGTCCAGCCGGATCACCTCCGCCGGGCCCGCCCGGAACCCGGCACAGGCGGCGTCGGACTCGATCATGTGCGGGGCGACGTCGTGGGCGGCGAGGGCCGCCCGCGAGGCCCACCGCTCGACGAGGACGAAGCGGTCGGGGTCGCCGCTCACCCGGTGCAGGTCGTAGCGCAGGCAGCCCTCCTCGGCCCGGACGACCGGCGCGAGGCGTTCGTACGCCTCGATCTGCTCCGGCCCCCGGCCGGGGAGGGTGCTGATCAGGACGACGAGCTGCACGGGCTGTGACATGCGGCGGAGCGTACGCCGTCAACTCCGGCGGCGGGAAGCCGCGTTCAGTGGGTGAGACCGGCGCACGGGATCAGCGCGGCGGAGGAACGATTCCCCGGGCCACGCCCAGGGAGACCAGGTCCTGGGGCCGGATGCGCAGCTGGTCCGCAGTGGCGGGGGCCTCCTCGGCGGGACGCTTGAGGATGGCCGCCGCCAGTTCCGGGGCGATCACCGAGAAGTAGCTGTCCGGGGTGACCCAGGTGTTCCCGGGCGCGGCCAGGGCCAGCGCCCCGCCGGAGCCGCCCTCGCCGATCAGCAGGGTGGTCACCGGCACGGAAGCCTCCGCGAGCGCCGCGAACGTGTCGGCGATGGCCGGGCCGGCACCGGCGTGCTCGGCGGCCGCGTCGTTGGCCGCGCCCGGGGTGTCCACCAGGGTGAGCACCGGGATCCCGAGCCGGTCCGCGAGCCGGATCACCCGGGCCGCCGTACGGTAGCCCGCCGGCCGGGTGGCCGTGCCGCACTGGGCGGCGTACGCGACCGCCCGCCCCTCACGCAGCCCGAACCCGCACAGCATCCCGGGGTCGGCGGCCCCGGCCCGGTCCCCGCGCAGCGGCAGGCGCAGCTCGAAGTACGCGTCCAGGTACGCCTGCGCCCGCGGGCGGTCCGGGTGCCGGGCCTGCCGGACGGCGTCCCAGCCGGTCTCCGGGGGCGTTGCGCCGGCCAGCGCGGCCGGGGGCTCGACCGGCCCGGCGGCGCGCGGCGCGGCCAGCACCCGCAGCCAGTCCGCCACGGCCCCCGGGAGCTCCGCCGCGGGCACGACGGCGTCGACGTGCCCGGCCGCGTACTGCCCCTCGGCGGTGTACGCCGCCGGATCGGCGTCCGCCGGCCGCACCCGGGACCCGGCGAAGCCGACCTGCGCCCCGGGCAGCGCCAGCACGACATCGGCCCCCGCCCCGAGGGTGGCCCATCCGCCGCCGGTGGTGGGGTCGCGCAGCACCGCGATCTGCGGCAGCCCGGCGGCCCGGGTGAGCACGCACTGCCGCGCCACCCGCTGGAGCTGGGTCAGCGCGAGCATCCCCTCCTGCATCCGCGATCCGCCGGTCGCGATCAAGGAAACCAGCGGCAGGCGCTGCTCCCGAGCGTGCGTGTACGCGGCTTCGAGCCGGTCTCCGGTGCGCTGCCCGAGGGACCCGCCGAGGAAGCCGAACTCGAAGGAGATCACGGTGGCCGGCCGGCCGCCGACGAGTGCGGTACCGATGACCACGGACTCCGGCTCGCCGGTCCGCGCGGTGGCCCGGGCCCGGGAGGCGTCGTAGCCGG
Source organism: Streptomyces sp. NPDC037421 (assembly GCF_055602105.1). Lineage (NCBI taxonomy): Bacteria > Bacillati > Actinomycetota > Actinomycetes > Kitasatosporales > Streptomycetaceae > Streptomyces > Streptomyces sp. NPDC037421. Next base: position 4,034 of record NZ_JBVJWV010000011.1, on the reverse strand, counting down.
TCCAGCCGATGGGACCGTCGGCGGGCGACTCCGCGCGCGGGGCGGGGAGTTCGGCGAACGAGTCGGGGTCGATGAGGGCGGCGATGGCGGCACGGGCCGAGAGACGGGTCGTCACGCGGCCACCCTAGGCGGCACCCGCTCGCGGGGCCATCCACCGTCGGCGGCGCGGGACCTCGGGGCCGTTCACTGCTTGCGGTGCGGGCCCGCTATCTCCCCCTCGACCCGGTGGGAGCGGGTCGGTGGTTGCCCACCCGCCCCCGTCTGCGGGGCGGTGGGGTGGGGAGCGGTATTCCCCTGGGCGGTCTCATGGCCGGTTTGGGGGTTTCCCGTCAGTCCCATCGTCCTTCCGTGTCGTGCCGGTCCGTCAAGGGCGCTCCCTTCGGTCGCGTCACTGCGTGATCGCCTTCGGCGACCCTTGACCGACCGTCCCGCCCCGGAAAGCCGAAAGACTGCCGGGAAACCCCCAAAAGAACGGCACGGGCCATGGTCGGAGGGGCGGGTCCGTCAGCGATGAGGCGAGGGGGCGGGCCCCGGCCTGCCGGGCATCCGGGCCCTCAGCAGTCGAGATCCCGGGCCGGGGAGCGGGTGCCTGCACGAGAGGTTGATCAGAGCCCCCGGGGAAGCCCCCCCAGCGCGTCAGATCGCTACGCGCTTCTCATTTCTGGACGTCTGGTGGCCGTCTGAGGCTGATACCCGCACCAAATGCTGATCAGAGCAGCGTGGAAAGCGTCGGCGTCGCAGACGGCCCTCTTGCGCCGATCAGACGGAGTGGTGAGGCCACGTACACCCGGTGGACGTACAGCACGGACACCCTGTCGTGGGCGTCGACCGACTACGACCCGGGGGCCAGCTCGTTCGAGGTCGTCCAGTCGGGTCTTCCACGCAGGCTGTGGGACGAGACGGAAGCCGCCTACCGCTGGTGGGACGCCCAGGGAAGGCCCGGCTTCGATCGGTTCGGGCTGACCGCGGCCGAGGGCTCACAGAGGCCCTGGCTGGACATCCCGGACCACCCGTCCCGCCGACCGGCTGAGCCTCGTCCGTGCGCTTTGTCTATAGGCCATCGGCGCGGAAGAAGATTTTTCCCCCGCGGGGCTCGGCGCCTAGGGCCTGGTAGAAGGCGAGTGCTGCCGGGTTGTCGGTGTCTGCGGTCCATTCCACACGGCTGCACCCTTCCTTCGCGGCCGCACTTTTGACGGCCGTCATCAGCGCTGCCGCAACTCCCTGGCGCCGCGAGGCCTCGCGGACGAACAACTCCTTCAAGTAGAGGCTCTTGTCGGCGCCGGCAGCAGGCCACAGCAGGGAGTAGCTCGCCAGGCCGATGACCTGGTCACCCTCGTAGGCCAAGAGGACCGTCGCGGCCGGCCGTGGACCGAAGAGGGCGTCCTTGATCTGACCAGCATCGCCGGGAACGGGTGCCCCGCCGTAGTAGACCTCTATCTCACCGATGAGTTCGGAGAGCGCCTCGATTTCCGCCTCGGTCGCCTGCTCAATCCTCACCCTGGCTCCTCTCTCCGGAGGGCAGCGCCAGGAGCTCGCGCAGAACCCTCACCTCGCGCAACGTCTGTGCATTGCCCGGCACGATAGCCGCGACCTCGCGCGCACGGTAGATGATCAGAGCCGAGCGATGCTCCGGAGGAAGGTCGGCGACTGTCTGTATTGCCTGTTCAGCGGCTGTTGGGATGTCACCGGTGGACATGGCGCACATGGCCCGATCCAGGCGCACGAGTGCCCGGTCAGTGTGGTCGGATTCCGGGTACAGCTCCAGAGCGCGGTCTTGGTGCTCAATGGCGCGGCAGGTATCGCGCATGTGGGTCAGCGCGTTTCCCGCATGGAAGTTGTACTGGGATTCCGAGTAGCCGAACGCGGATCCTGTCTGCTCTGCCGGCGACAGTCGTCTGAGTGCCGTCTCCGCACGAGCGAGTGCCTCGATGGATTCGTCGCGTCGCGACAGGAGTGCCAGCGCTCGTGCTTCGAGTGGTGCCGCGAGAGCAGGTCCCACACATGGCAGGCCTCCGGCCAGGCCCCGGGCGCGGGAGGCGAGTTCGACGGCTCCGTGCCAGTCGCCGCTGTAATAGAGCTGGTACGCCTCTTGGGCGTAGATCCACGAGAGGGCTGTTCGATCCTCAGCAGCCGCTGCGGCAGCTCGACCGGTCCGCCACCATGCTTTTGACCTTGGATCGCCGAGCTTCAGCAGCGTGAGAGCCATCAGGCCCGCCATCTGGGCCGCCGCGATGTTCAGCCGTCTGCGCACGGGGGTGGGGTGGCGTTGGGCTAGTACAAGCCGCAGGTCCCCGAAGTCGGCCAGCAGGTCCCCCAGCATCTCGGTTTCGGGCCGATGACGAGTGGCACGGCCATGGCGGGCAATCGTGTATTCCCAGTCCTCCAGAGTTGCCTCGGTCATAGGACCGGCAGCGAGAGCTTCGTGGAGGCCCCGCTGTAAGGAATCCGCTCGGTCGAGCACGGAAGCCTCAGTACGGATCTGGGCTCGTGCGCTCAGTTCGCCGTTGGCACCGAGCGCATGGTCGAGGGCTGCCGCAATCTCAGGGGTCGGCCGCCGCTTCCCGTTCTCCAGGTCGCTCACATACGTCTTGCCACACGCTGCGAGCTTCGCGACATCTCGAACGGATCGGCTTCCTCGGAAGCGTCGCAGAGCTTCGCCAAAGGATTCGGGCACGGTCTCCACCTCGGGTGTCCGCAGTGTCCGCGAGGGTGCGGACGGGAGCGGACACGTCACCGATGTTCCTGACGGTCCGTACGCGAAAGGCTACGCCCTGGACGTAACTCCCGTGCATTACGGCGGAAGTTAATCGCTCATGTCGACGGTAGGAGCGCACTCATGAACAACTGCACGAGCATGGCCGACTGGCTCGCTGCCAGCCATCCGAATCCCCGGCAGGCCTGGGCCGAGTGGACCGAGCACGGTGTCGCGGTCATTCCTGTCGGCCAGACCTTCGGGGCCATTCGGATCCCCGAGGCGGTCGTGCACGCGGCGGTGGAGTCCACCGACCCGGATGACATCGCCTTCGCCTTGGCCGAACGCCTCGACGGCCCGGTCATCCACGACGGACGCGGCCGCAACTTCTACCCGTTGGTCCGGCCGGAGGACCGGCTGGACTGGCGAACGTCGGCACGCGGAGTCGAGTGCCTGGCTCCACGCACCCACCTGGGCGTGCCTGCCGCCAACCGCTGCGAGTACAGGCGCGAGACACCGATCTACTGGTCGGTCCCCGGCACCGAACCCTCACACTGCGTCTCCGCCTCCGTGGCCCTCCTCATCCGCGTCGGCACCGCGCGCCTGGCCGAGGACATGCCCTGACGGCAAACCTGCCCGGCTACTGCACCCTCATCCTGCTCGGGGGAACCGAGGAGGCGAATCTCGGTGATCGCGACCGAGTTCACCACCACCGCAACCGATGTCGTGACGTGCGAAGCCTGCTGGCGAAACCCCGTCCAGGTCGCCCGCACCGCCACCCACAGCACCCGCCGGGACCTGCTGTGCGTGCCTTGCGCCCAAGGACTACCCGGCCCGGGGCGAAGTCTTCCCGCCCCTGGGCATCTACAAGCTGAGCAAGCACCACGACCGCAGGCCGCCGAGGTCAGAGAAGCGCGTAGCGATCTGCCGCGCCCATCCGCTTCCCGCACTCCTCTGGTCGTCCTTGGGTGCGGGTATCAGCCACGGACGGCCGCCAGTCGCTGAGATCTGAGGAGCGCGTAGCGATCTGGTGCGCCCTGGTCCGCAGGGGGCTCTGGTCGTCATGTGGTGCGGGTAGTCGCGCCCCTGGTCCGGAATCGGGACGCTGAGGGCTCGGATGCCTGACGGGGCATGGCCCGTCCCCTCGTCTCATCGCTGAGAGACCCGTCCCTCTCCCTTGGACCGTGCCGTTCTTTTGGGGGTTTCCCGGCAGTCTTTCGGCTTTCCGGGGCGGGACGGGCTGTCAGGGGTCGCCGAAGGCGATCACGAAGTGACGCGACCGAAGGGAGCGCCCTTGACGGGCCGGCACGACACGGAAGGACGATGGGACTGACGGGAAACC
>NZ_JBVJWV010000010.1:58306-240384 GCF_055602105.1 Streptomyces sp. NPDC037421 | reverse complement strand
CCAACACCGCGCCTTGCTGCAACAAAGCCCCCCTTCTCTCCGTTTGGGGGGGCCCCCCTCCCCCCCCCCCGGGCCGGCCCTTTGGGCCGGAGTCCTTCGCTTCGCTCCGGACGGGTTCGGGTTCCGCTGCGCTCCACCCGAACGGCCCGCTCCGCGGGCCCGGGTGACCCCGTTTCACGGGGTCCGGTCCTACGGACCGTTGGGCTGGTCCGCTCCGCTCCCCCGCCCGGACCCTTCCGGCTCCGCCTCCAGGACCAGCCCGCTCCGCGGGCAGCCGGCAGCGAGAACGGGGCTATGTCTTGTCTCTCAGGGCTTCGGTCTCCAGCCTGTCCAGCTGCGCCTTGGTCGATTCCCGGCTGCGCACCAGTTTCCAGGTCTCCCTCAGGCATTCCCAGAACGCAGCCATGCCCGCAGCAACAGCCAAAAGCCGAAAGGGGAGCCACCAGTGCTCACGAACGAGCCCCAGCCCACACAGGAACACGCCCCCAAACAATGGCCCCACAATCTTGCGCAGCCACAACTCGATCCCGTCCAGCACCTTTCCCCACCCCAACCCCAAACCGAGCCCACACCACCCAAGCGCAGGAATCCAGCCATGATCCAGCCACCCGGTGCGAGCCGGACTCCCGGGGTAGGCCCACAGCCCAGCCGACCAGAACCTTACGCAAAGCCCCATGCTCCAGCACCTACGATGCTTCAAACTAAGAGCCGGATTTAATCTGGAACCCCACCTACCCTACGCTCCGTGTACTCGACGGCGCGGCTGTCGACGACCAGCGAAATGCGCAGTACTCAACCAACCTACGCAACCGCACCTGACTGTTCCTCATACCCCTTGTGAGTTTTACAGGTGAGGTTCAGTGAAACCGAGGTGACGCCGACCGGTGAAGGCAAGTGACAGATTCACCGTCCTGTAGTCGGCGCCTCTAAAGTTCCGCACGATCGAGGGCATCGACCTGCCCCTGACCTTCCTTCGAACCAAGCAAGCCGGCGTTGCCACCTCCATGCGAGGTGCGATCTCTCGCTTTCACGTCAGTACGCGACCTGGGCGTCTCTCACTCAACGACAGTGGATAGACCCCGATCTCTCGCATCCATGACAGCAACCACACACCCCGAAATAGCCCCGCCCAGCGTCAACACACCAGAGCCCACTGTCTCTCACACCGCTGTCACCAAACCGAGAGATCGCACCAAAGCACCGTCCCATGACAGTGAGCCGAATCCGAATACCGCCTCCACCAGCACAAACGGCAGTACCTGACGCAACGTCACTGACACCACCCACTGACATGGAAGCGGCGCATCGCACCGCTGGTCGGGAAGGCGCCCGAGGAGGGCGAGGAGGAGAACCGGCTGCTGCTCCGGTTCGCGGCCCCCCGGGACCCGGCGCTGATCGCGAAGTGGATCAGCTACCAGGTGTTCAACACCAAGCGGCAGGACTGGCGTCGGGGCGCGGAGGCCGCGTTCCGGTACCGGGAGCGCGAGGGGGACCTCCAGGTGCCCTACGAGCACGCCGAGGGCCCGTACCCGCTGGGCCGGTGGCTCTCCGACCAGCGCCGCGCGTTCCGCGCCGGGCGGATGAGCGGGGAGCGGGCCGCCGAGCTGGAGCAGCTGGGGATCGTGTGGGACACCGCCGACGCCGCTTTCGAGACCAGCCTCGCCGCCGCACGGGCCTGGCACCGGCTCCACGGCACCCTGGCGGCCCCGCGGGGCGCGGCGATCCTCGACGTCCAGGTCGGGCAGTGGCTCACCAACGTCCGCCGGCCCGGCGGGCTCGGGAAGGACCCGGTGCGCGCCAGGCGGCGGGCGGCGGCCCTGGCCGCGATCGACGAGGACTGGAACCTGGCCGAACGCGGGTGGACGGTGGACTGGCAGCGACACTACGCCTACCTCACCCAGCTCCTGGACGAAGGCGCCCGCCTGACCGCCGTCACCGCCGGGGTGACCCGGCACGGCGAAGACATCGGCCGGTGGCTCGCCGTCCAACGACGGGACTGGGCCCGGCTGAACGCCGAGCAGCAGGCCCGGCTCACCGCGCTCGGGGTCACCCCGGCGCGGGTCGTACGGGCCCGCAAGACGCCCGCGAAGACCAGCACGGCCACAGGGTCCGGGCGCGGCTCAGCGCCTTCCAGACCGGCATCCAGGCCTTGGCGCAGTACGTGGAGCGGGAGGGCGGCGGTCTGCCCGGCCGCCAGCATGTCGAGCACCTGCCCGGGGCGGTCCACCGCACCGGGGTGTGGCTCGCCAACCAGCGCCAGCGCCGCGATCGGCTGGACGCCGGGCAACTGCGGGCGCTGGCCGAACTCGGGGTCGACTGGGCGGGGTCGGCTGTGTGAGATCCCGAGATCCGACGCCGGGGGCGGGCTGTCAGCGGGCCGCGGCCGTTTCCTGACCACCGGCCTGTCGTTTCTTTGGCTATGAAGAAGATCATCAGCGGTGCCGTGCTTGCCGCCGCCGCCATGTCCGTCACCGCCCCCGCCCATGCCGACGTCCTGGACGGAGGTATCGACGCGCTCCAGGACCTCGGGGGAAAGGTCGTCCGGGTCGACAGCCTTCCTGACACCGGGTCGATGATTTCCCAGATTCCCACTGAGGAGCAGCTCTACACGAAGGTCAGGGGCGTGGTCACGGAGCACCCTGAGAACTACGGGCTTCCCGCGCAGGGAGCCGACGCCACGAACCTCGACAAGACTGTCCTCAGCGTCGCCAACAAGTTCCTCGAAAACAACAACCCCGTGGGGAGCCCCCAGCCGAAGGGCCCCAGCACCCTCACCCTCGGCAGCGTCTCCGACCTCACCAAGGGCCTCGACATCGCAGACATCCAGAAGAACGCGCCTTCCCTCAGCTCACTGAACCTCGGCAGTAGCGGTGCACTGTCAAGCGCCTCCGGTTCGCTGACGGGTCCCACCGGAGTGCTGAGCCCCTGACACGACAGGCCCCTCGCCAGCCCTGAGCCGCACCGCTGCGGCCCTGCCCGGTGCTCCGCCGTCATCGGCCCCGTCCCGAGGTCCTGGCAGGGGCCCCCTGCTGCCGGTGGGCGGGCACGGCAGGCTCCGCAGGCGCGGCCTGACCCGGGGCCGCGCCCGTGGGGGTGGTGGTGGAGCGCGGGAGCGGGCCGCGGTCGCGGAGACGCGGGGGGCCGTCGGGAACCGGGGCGCCGGGCGGGGCGGTCAGGGCACGCAAGGTCGCGCCGACTATGCGGGCCGCGAGCAGGGGCCAGGCCCGGGTGGAGACCAGCAGGGCCATCTCCCGGTCCGAGCCGATGTAGTCCTTGGTGATGTTCACGAGCCAGCTGTTGGCCGCCGCGCTGACGTCGAGCTGTTCCAGGGCGGCGGGCCGGTCGGACAGGTCCAGGTCATTCGGGACGCTCAACCCCTGGGTGCGATCTCTCGATTTCGCGGCAGCACGTGAGCTGCGCATCTCTCACTCAACGACAGTGGAAAGACCCCGATCTCTCACATCCATGACAGTGGCTACATGCCCCGAAACAGGCCCCGCCCAGCGACGACACACCCACGCTCACTGTCTCTCACACCACTGTCACCAAACCGAGAGGTCGCACGGAAAGCTGCGGTAGGGGGCCATCGTAGACCTGGAACCCGAGTTGCCTCGAATCAAGGACGTCGCAAGCGCCCGCCCGATGTTGCGCGGAAACATACGGGAAATCAGCCATCGGAAGGCGTAGAAATGTCTACGATTCAACTCAAGGAACATCAGGTCGACCAGAAGTCGGCGTTCCGGAAATGGGTTGGATTCCCTGCAAGAACCTCTGTACCCCCGCAAGGAGCTCGGGGCACCATCGTGTCAGCGACCGGCTCCGGCAAGACCATCACGGCCGCCGCGAGCGCGCTGGACTGCTTCCCGGACGGCCGGATCCTCGTCACCGTCCCCACCCTCGACCTCCTCGCCCAGACCGCCCAGGCATGGCGGCTCGTAGGTTACCGAGCCCCGATGATCGCGGTGTGCTCGCTGGAGAACGACCCCGTGCTGCACGAGCTCGGAGTGCGCACCACCACCAACCCCATTCAACTGGCGTTGTGGGCCGCCTCCGGGCCGGTCGTCGTGCTCGCCACGTACGCCTCCCTGGTAGACCGCGAAGACCTCGACGCACCCGAGGGCCAGCGGAAGGTGCGCGGGCCACTGGAGGCCGCCCTGGTAGGCGGGGAGCGCCTGTACGGGCAGCAGATGGACGGCTTCGACCTCGCCGTCATCGACGAAGCCCACGGCACCGCCGGCGACCTCGGACGGCCCTGGGCCGCCATCCACGACAACACCCGCATCCCCGCCGACTTCCGGCTCTACCTCACCGCGACCCCGCGCGTCCTCGCAGCCACCCGGCCCCAGCGCAGCGCGGACGGCCAGGAGCTCGAGATCGCGAGCATGACAGACGACCCCGACGGAACGTACGGGGCCTGGCTTGCCGAGCTCGGACTCTCCGAAGCCATCGAGCGCGAGATCCTCGCCGGCTTCGAAATCGACGTCCTGGAAATCCGCGACCCCTCACCCATCCTCGGACTCTCCGAGGAAGCGCTGCGGGGACGCCGCCTCGCGCTCCTGCAGACCGCACTCCTGGAACACTCCGCCGCGTACAACCTGCGCACCGTCATGACGTTCCACCAGCGCGTCGAGGAAGCCCGCGCGTTCGCCGACAAGCTCCCCGAATCAGCCGCCGCTCTGTACGCCACCGACGCCACCGACGCCGACCTCGCCAAAGCAGCAGGCTTGCCGAAGTCGTCCATCGAAGCCGAGTTCTACGAGCTCGAGACCGGCCGCCACGTACCCCCGGACCGTGTCTGGTCCGAGTGGCTATGCGGAGACCATCTCGTCACCGAGCGCCGCGAAGTCCTCCACCAGTTCGCCAACGGCATCGACGCCACCGTACACCGCGTACACCGGGCGTTCCTCGCGTCCGTCCGCGTCCTGGGGGAGGGCGTCGACATCACCGGCGAGCGCGGGATCGAGGCGATCTGCTTCGCCGACACCCGCGGCTCACAAGTCGAAATCGTCCAGAACATCGGCCGGGCGCTCCGGCTCAACCGCGACGGCAGCACGAAGATCGCCAGGATCATCGTGCCCGTGTTCCTGGAAGCCGGGGAGGACCTGAAGGACATGGTCGCCTCCGCCAGCTACAAGCCGCTTGTAGCGGTCCTCCAAGGCCTCCGCAGTCATGACGACCGCCTGGTCGAGCAGCTCGCCTCCCGGGCCCTCACCAGCGGCAAGCGCAGGGTCCACGTTCGGCGCGACGAGGACGGACGGATCGTCGCGGCCGGCGGCGAGGGCGACGACCAGGAGCAGGACGACCCGATGCCGCCGCAGAGTCGGCCCTGCTGCACTTCTCCAGCCCACGGGACGCCGCCACGATCGCCGCGTTCCTGCGCACCCGCGTCTACCGGCCGGAAAGCCTCGTGTGGCTGGAGGGCTACCAGGCCCTGCTGCGGTGGCGGGCGGAGAACGAGGTCACCGGCGTCTACGCCGTGCCCTACGACGTCGAGGTCGGCGTCACCAAGGACTTCCCCCTCGGGCGGTGGGTCCACCAGCAGCGCAAGGCACTGCGCACCGGTGAACTCGAGGAGCGGCGCAAGACGCTGTTGGACGCGCCGGAGGCCGGGATGGTGTGGGAGCCCGGCGAAGAGGCGTGGGAGGCCAAGCTCGCCGCGCTCCGCTCCTACCGGCGAGCCACCGGACACCTCGCGCCCCGACAGGACGCCATGTGGGGCGAGGACAACGAGATGCTGCCCATCGGACAGCACATGGCCAACCTCCGCCGCAAGGACGCCAAGAACGGACTCGGGAAGGACGAGGACACCGCGACGACCCGGGCCGCACAGCTCGCCGCGATCGACAAGGACTGGAACTGCCCCTGGCCACTCGACTGGCAACGCCACCACCGCGTCCTCGCCGACCTGGTCGACGCCGACGGCCAGCTGCCCGACATCGCACCTGGCGTCCTCATGGACGGCGACGACATCGGCAAGTGGCTCCAGCAGCAGAAGCAACCAGCCACCTGGACACGGCTCCAGCCCGACCAGCAGACACGGCTCACCGCCCTGGGCGTGGAGCCCACCCAGGCGCCGCCTCCGGCCCCGGCGGACGGTCGTGCGGCGAAGGGGGCCGAGCAAGGCACAGCAGGCGTTCCAGCGGGGCCTTGCGGCCCTCACGCAGTGGGTAGAGCGGGACGGCGCCCACCGGCCGGTGCCTCGCGCCCACGGCGAGGAGATCACGATCGACGGCGAGGCAGAGCCGGTGATCGTGAAGCTCGGCGTATGGGTCTCCAACACCAAGACCCGGCGTGACAAGCTCACCACCCACCAACTCTCTGCCCTCGCGAAGCTGGGCGTCGACTGGGCGCGGTAGTGGGCAGGTGCGGGCGTGGAGTGGCTGCGGTAGGCGGCAGGTCAGCCCCCGCTAACCGTCGGCTATCGGTCACAGGGCCCGGCGGAGGAGGCTGCCAACCCGTCCTATTGGTTCGCTACCCGGCCGATGTCGGCCCACCAGAGCTGGAAGGCGGATGACAGCACCTGGGGGCCACCCGCTCGGGCGGGCGGCCCCCAGGAGGCGAACCGGTTCGATCAGGGCGCAGGACGCCCGGGGTGGTTAGAGGCCGGCGGTGTTCAGCAGGAAGTTGAAGGCGCCCTTGGAGATGTTGTGGAGGACGTCCTTGGTGCTCTCCTCCTGGAGCCACGAGGCGACCTCGCCGGAGTCGGCGTTGGGGTTGGCGGCCTTGTAGAGGGCGGCTACACCGGCGGTGTGGGCGGCGGCCATCTGGGTGCTGCTGCGGACGGCGCTGCCGCCGGCGGCGGAGGCGGAGGTGATGCCTTCACCGGGGGCGTAGATGTGCAGGCACTCGCCGTAGTTCGAGAATGCGGCTTCTTCGTCGTACGAGGTGGTGGCCGCGACGGTCGCAACGAGCTGGGAGCCGGCGGGGGAGTAGGCGCAGGCGTTCAGGGTCTGGTTTCCGGCGGCGACCACGGGAAGGACGTTGAGGTTGGAGGCGGCCTGGGCGGCGGTGTCGACGAGGGCGTTCTTGGCGAGGACGACGGAGACGTCCATGATGGCGGGCTTGTTCTGGAGTCGGGCCTGGGCCGCGACGAAGTCCATGCCGGCGATGAGGCCGGCGGCGGTGCCCGTGCCGTTGCAGCCCAGGACGCGGACGGCGACGAGCTTGGCCTGGCGGGCCACGCCGTAGGTGCTGCCGCCGATCGTGGAGGCGACGGCGGTGCCCTGGCCGTAGCAGTCGGCCTGCTGCTGGCCGTCGACGACGGCGTTGAAGCCGCGGGTGGCACGCCCGCCGAACTCGGGCAGGCCGATGTTGATACCGGAGTCCACGACGTACACGGTCACGTTGGACGTGTTCTGGGTGACGTTGAACTGACCGTCCAGCGGCAGCTGCTTCTGGTCGATGCGGTCCAGGCCCCACGAGGTCGCCGCCACCGCGGCCTTGGTGGTCGCTGCCGGCTGCGTCTTTGCGGGCGCCTTGGCCGGGTCGGCGCTGGTGACGCTGTCCTGGGTGACGGCGGCCACGCCGGGGGTGTTGCGGATCTTGTCGACCTGGGCCGGGGTCAGCTTGGCCGCGAAGCCGTTGAGGACGGTGTTGAAGGTGTGCAGGGTGGTCACACCGGGGAGGGCCTGCTTGGCCACGTCGGCGGGGACGACGCCCTTGTCGAGGGTGACGATGTACTGGCCGGCGACCGCATTGGCGCTGGCGTTCAGCGGCGCGGGCTCGGCCCGCACGGCGGTGTGGGCCTAGGCGGACACGAGCGGCCCGGCGACGAGAGCGGCGGCCACGATGAGCGCGGCGGAGCTGTAACGCAAGGTCGAACGCACTTCGACTCCTCATGGGTCAGGTCAAACGAACAGGAGCAGGGCCCAGCAGCCGCGCGCGACGTGCCGGACCGGCCGGGCACGATCGCGCGGGCACACTCAGGTGCCAGCGCACTGGGACAGAGGGTCAGAGCCCGCGGGTGTGCAGGGGGTGACGGAGCGGGACTTGAGGCCCGGCACCGTCAGCGCGTGCTTGGCGGACTCTTCTGAACCACTCACGGGCTTCGGCGGGGACTGCGCAGGCGCAGTGCCTGGACGTGGGCCAGTCGCGAGTGGTCACGTGGCAGACCCAACAGGCTGCCGGTAAGGCGTGTAAAGGGGCGAAAACGGATGCGTCTGCGGGCCCCTTGGCGCCGGATCGTTTCCTCCCATACGAAGAAAGGATTCTCCGCCAAGAGGATCCGACCTCGACATCAAGATCCATTTTCACCCGCCCGGCCGGTGGTACACGTTTTACGGTCAGCGGCTGATCGCGTCGACCCGGCTGTTCGCCAACGTGGCGGTCGCCTGTCGGACGGAGAACATCCCGTCCTCAGTGGGCGCAGCCCGCGCGCCCCGCTGCCGGCAGTCCGGCGGCGGGGCTCCGCGTGGTGCGGTCGGTACCGCAAGGGGGAAGCGGCTATCGGCCGCTGTGGTCGATGACGTTGCCGTTGGAGCAGTTGTTGGCATGGTCGCCGACCCAGTCGCCCAGGACGGGGACGACGGCGACTTCCTGAAGGCAGACGGCGGCGGCCGTGAAGTTCCAGTTGTTGGCGGCCTTGACGCCGCCGCCAAAGTTGGAGTCGCTGTCGGCGTGGGCGGGCACGGACACGGCGGCCGCGGCAAGCGCGACAGCGGCGATAGTGATGATCTTCTTCATGTCAGGTGCAACGAGACCAGCGCAGTCAGGACACTCGTAGGGGCGGGGTCGCGAGGCGCCGTGGGCCGCTGCGGTCCGAAGTCTGGCACCGTGCCGACACGAGGGTGCAGGGAGCCAGCGCAGCGCCCCACTGTGATCATCCCGTAGAGGTCTCTAGGAGTGGATCAATCAAGTTCAGGACAACCAGGTAGCCGGTCCCCCGCCTCGAGCGAACTGGACGTCGCCGGCCAGTGCCCGCACACCATCGCCCGAACCTGACGTCCACGCTGCTGAGCGGGATTCGTCCGGGTCTCAGCAGCGACTGTCCCCCCCCCCCTGCGCGAGGAGTCTGCCGAGCTCGATGATCGCGTCCGGGGATGGCTTGAAGTAGCGGCGGACCCGGGGCTCGACGGGGCCGCAGTCGGCGGCACAGGAGCTTGGCAAGCCGGGGCTGCTCGGGACAACGGACAACCATCAGCTCTGTTCATAACTTCTGCTCGTACGCCACCCCCGAACCGAGCGGACGCACGGGCGGCATCACCTCGGCGGCCTGCGCCAACATCGGCTCCACCGGCGGATACAAGGTCATCCCAGGGCCTCCCTCGTCGTCCCCTGTGCCAAGAGTCCGCCCGGCCGGACCGGCCGGGCGGGCGACTCCGAGGTCGCCGCCATCACCGGGCTCACCACCACGACCGTCCACTCCGACGTCACCGCCGGACGACTCCCCCCCCCCGGCACCGAGCTGCACGGGCGGTGGTGGTGGACCCGCGAGACTGCCGAGGCCCGCGCGGTCCGGCCCGCGCAGTACAAAGGCCGCACCCCCGGTGCCACGGGCCGCGCACCACGCCGCACGCCCCCCGACGCCCGAGTCCCCGAGGTCGCCGCCGCGCTCGCCGCCGCGCAGACCGGCGACGGGCCGGCCGTCACCGCTGGTTCCCTGGCCACCCACTACGGCATCAGCACCCGCACCGCCGAACGCCTCATCGTCAAGGCCCGCGCCGCCACCCGGCCCTAGCCGCCGCCGGGGTGCCAACACGGGCGCAGCGCGGGGGCCGCCACCAGGTGGTGGCGGCCCCCGGCTGCTGTTGCGTCACGCCGAAGGCACCGGCTCCGAGGCCCCCTGGGCCAGTTCGATGCAGCGGATCCCGCCGCCGGGGTGCCATTCCATCAACGGGCCGGCTGCGTCCCCGTGCTCTGTGCACCAGGCCACCGGGACCAGGCCCCCGCAGTCGTAGCGGCGGCACGCGCACCCCTGCGCCGAGCCTGCGTACGGCACCCCGTGCCGGACCACCCCACCCGCCGCCCCCTCCGCGGCGGCGCCGCGCAGGCCGGCCGGCCGGCCAGGCCAGCGTCACCCGCAGGCCGCCCGACCCCGACCGGAACCGCTCGATCACCCGCACCTCCCCCAACACCGCCAACGGTGTGGGGAAACGATTGCGCGAGGGCAGGGAGAAAGGCCAAACCCTGGCGGTCACGACCGGGCGGAGCCCGAGAGACGACGCAGCCACATCACCGGTACCGACCAGAGGGCAACGGAAGGTCCAAGCCTGACGGACTTCGGAAACCACCGCTCTAGTGACCGGACGGCGCTCCGCAAGGAAAGGGATTATCCCAGGAAGAACGTCCCGATATCGACAGTATCAGGGTATAGGCACTGATGCCGCCCTCGGTCTGGGATGACGGTGTCGTGCGTGATGAAAGAGCGGAAGCGGTCCGCGTAGCACAGGAAGCAGTGTTCTCGCTCTCCTTGGGGCGGGCCGCGGCAGTGCCGCGGCTGCTGGAACTGGACGGGCGTGGTGAACTGACGGCCGCACACGTGCGGTTGGTGGCGCTGGCGTTGGGGCGCAGTGAGCGGACGGTGTGGCGGTGGCTGGCCACCGCTCGACGTGAAGGCCGGGCTGGGGCGAAAGCGTCGGCGCGGTTCACCGTGACGGCGGAGATCCGGCGTCTGCTGGCCTTCTACGGCGGGAACGCCGCGCGACTGCACGCGGAGTTGGAGCGACGGTCCGCGGAGGATCCGGCTGCCGGGCCGGTGCCGTCGTTGTCGACGCTGCATCGTGCGCTGCGGCGGGATCTGAGCCGTGGTGAGCGCGCTGGGCTTCGGTCCGGTGAGGCGGCGCGGCGTGCCCACGACGTGTTCGGCAAGCGGCCGGTGTCGTACCGCAACGCGGCGTGGGAGGGCGACCACAAGCACCTGGCCGTCGAGGTGGACCTGGAGGGGGAACTGGTCACCCCGTGGGTGACGTGGTTCGTCGACTGCGCGCACAACGTGATCACCGGGGCGTCCGTTACCGCGCACGCACCGAGCAGGGACGGGGTGCTCACAGCGCTGCGTGTCGTGCTGGTCCGTGACGAGGCGGTGTTCGGTCCCGTCGGCGGGCTGCCTGGGCAGGTGAGGGTGGACCGGGGGAAGGAGTTCTTGTGTGAGGCGGTGACTCGGGCGCTCGGGGCGTTCGCGGTGCCGGTGGTGGACCTGCCGGGTGGTACGCCGCATCTGAAGGGCAGTATCGAGGCGCTCAACGACGCGGTCGAGGAGATGTTCCTGGTCACTCTCCCCCGCTACCGGCACCGTCAGCGTCTGGCGGGTAGCCGGCTCGCAGACCCTGACGCCCCGCCGATGGCGTTCGACGCGTTCGTCGCCGCGCTGCTGGAGTGGGTGCACTGGTGGAACACCTCCCACCTCTCCCCCGCCCTGGGCGGCCGGACTCCGCTGCAGGCATGGCAGGCGAACCCACGCCGGTAACCGATGTGCCCAAGGAGGCGCTGATCGGGTTCGGGCTCGAAGGCGACGGCCGCATCCGGATGGTCTCCACCAGCGGTGTGCGGTTCCGGCGGCGTGACTACATCGCCGATTGGATGGTCGGTCACGCCGGCGACCCGATCAAGGTACGCCGGCTGCCGCACCATGACGAGGAGATCGAGGTGTTCGACGCGGCCACCGGACGACACCTGGGAACGGCGTTCCTCGCAGGCGGCGCCGACCTCGAACAGTTCACAGCCGTACGCGCGGCCCGCACCGCGGCGGCCAGGCAGCTGCGGGCCGACCTCAAAGCCGCCGAAAAGCTACGCCGCAAGCGGTTCGAGGCCGTCACCACCGCCAAGGTCCCCAAACAGCTGGGCGCTCTGACCGCCGACGAAGCCGAGGCGGAGCTGCGGGCCGCCGATCACTGCGGACTGCGTGAACTGGCCCGGCCCGACTACATCCCCCACGCCCCGGTACCCGCCACCTGGGCCCGCCCGATCCCACCAGCCCCAAGGACACCCACGCCCGGCACACCGCACGAGGAGAACCAGACGCCATGATCGACCTCGACTAGGGACTGCTCCCGCCCGAGACCGCCGACCACTTCCTGGCCCTACCCGACGCACAGCTCGTCGGCACCGAAGCCCTCCTGACCACCCGGGACAACATCGAGACCGTCATCGAGGCCAAGGCCATGATGTGCGTGTACGGGCCGGCCGGATCCAGCAAGACCATGTCCGTCAACTCCGCCCTACGGCTCCTGGCACCCGACCGCACCCACCGCCTGGAACTGCGCGCCGGCCCCACACCCCGCGACATCCGCCACGGACTGTTCAACGCCCTCGGCCTCCCAGGAGAACCTCCCATCCGGCCCATCGAGTTCGACAACCTCCTCAAGGACACCCTCGCCGAAGAGTTCCGGATCCTGGTGTGCGACGAAGCGCAGTGGATGAAGAAGAACTCGTTCGAGTACTGGCGGCACCTGTGGGACGACAAACGCACCGACATCGCCGTGATCTTCGCCGGCGGCGACGGCTGCTACAAAGTCCTGCGGCGCGAGCCGATGCTCGCCTCCCGCATCCACGTGTGGCAGGAGTTCACCCGCCTCTCACGCGCCGAGGTCCTCCAAACCATCCCCGCCTTCCATCCCGTCTGGACCACCGCCACCCCAGCGCTGATCGAAGCCGTCGACAAACAGGCCGCCCACGGCAGCTTCCGCAACTGGGCCTGCATCACCGCCCACGTCCTGACCGGCATGCGGAAGAAGAACCTGACCGAAGTCGACGAGCCCCTCATCCACTGGGTCTACAGCAAAATCGGCGGCATGTAATGCCGGCGCCCGGCACCGCGCCCACCCGCGCAGGCCCGGCCTCCCCCATGCCGCCGCCCGTCACCATCCTCATCGACGCCGACGACGATCCAGCCGTCACCGCCCAGGCTCTGGCCTCACACCAGGTCGCGGCCGGGCGGATCACCGTGGACCCCACACCCGCCACCACAGCCCCCGCCGCCCCAGCCCAGGACATCCTCCACGCACTCGGCAAAACCTGCTTCGGCACCCCAGCCGGCCACGGCACCTGGGCCGACTCCCTCACCCCCGCCTGGACAGCAGTCCGAGCCTGGACCACCGCCCTGCACATCACCGACCTGACCATCACCCGCGCCCACCGGCTCACCGAACACCGCCTCCAACAACTCCTTCACCTACGAGAACGCACCGGCATCCGCCTCACGCTGATCTGGCACACCCGGCCCAGCCGCGGCCTGCCGCAACTCTTGGCCGGCATCGAGCACGACATCACCCACACCGTCGCAGCCCCATCCGGACGCACCAGCGCGGCTCCGACACCCGCGAACCCCCGGTCTGTGCGGGCAGCCGTCCCCTGGCTCGATCCACCACCGCGGCTGCCCGGCTTCGCCGTCTCCCGAACCGGACGCGGCCCCTGCGGAGGCGTCGAACCCCTCCCCTGCCCCGCCGCGCCCACAACCCCACAGGACGACGACCACCGCGAACTCGCCGACCGCCTCCAGACCCTCGCCCACCCCCTCAACACCGCAGCGCTCACCACCGCCCTCCTCACCGCAGCCGGCCCCACCCGCCTGGCGCTCATCCGCGGCATCGACGTCCATCCGCACGGCACCCACGTGAAGGTTCATGACCTCCAAGCCCATCGCCACTGCCGCGTCCACGCCCTGCCCCCATGGGCCCACGCCCTCATCAGCGCAGCCCACCACCACCATCACGACACCGGCCGCCCACCCGACAGCCCCCTCCACCCCTTAATCACCACCCGCAACGCCGCCACCCTCACCGAACACGCCAACGCCATCCACACCCGCCTACCCCAATCCAGGGGTGTCTGATGGCTTGGAAGACCGGTCTGAAAGGATCAGCACACCGCAGGACGTGAAGGAAAGGGCGGGGTGCGGCAATATGGGCCACGGGACCTGGACTCCGTACGACGAACACCGTCTTGCTGCCTGTGGCGTACACGGCGAGGCCGCCCGGCTCCTCGCCGAGCAGGGGCTGCCAACCAACTGCAATCGAATGTTCGTACGCGACCGGAGCCGAGAACTGGCCATTCGTGAACTTCCCGCGGGCCGGGCAGTGTTTCTCGGCTCCTTCGAGGACGGCGTCAACTCATACTGGCTACTGACCGACAGCAGCGCAATCTGGATGGTCAGGGGCTACGACGACCAGACGGACCAGCAATACGGCCTGGTCAACTCATCGGTCGAACGCTTCGCGGACATGCTACGGATCTGGGAAGCCTCCGTGTACTCCGGCAAGAGCGACGCCAACGACGACTACGACGACTGGGCGCAAGACGTCATCGACCAAGCCCGGGAAACCGACCCCGAAGCCTTCCTCGACGAGGACTCCTGGTGGTCACGAGTATTCGAAGAAGTCGAGCTCGGCGCACTCACTCCAGAAGACACGTAGCCCTCACCTGGACGTGATCCCGATGTGCACCCAAGTGACCAGGCACTACGTCAAAAATGTCAGCACGAAATCGGCACACACTGTCAGTGCCAAAACCCAAGCCATAAACCCCTGACCAGGGACAACCCCAGAGCAAGACACTGACACATCAATGCCGAACACCCACTGACAAAAACCCACAGATCATCACTTCGGCGCCTGTTTCCGCCCGCGGCCGTGCTGCAGCCCACAGCTCTCGGCAACGTACTGGCGGCCATCGAGATCAGTGCAGGCGAACCGTACGGCCTCGACGCGGTCGTCGCCTGGCCGCGCCTGTACCCGCTCCTCCCCACGGACACCAGGCGAATCGTCGACGACCGGCGGGACAGTATGGACGCCGCCGCCCGCCTCGCGGTGACCATGGCCGCCACGGCCCTGGTGACCGCGGGCCTTCCGGTCACCTCGCGCTGGTGGCTCCTACTGGCATTGATCCCGTTGGTGGTCGCCCGCGTCGCCTACATCGGCGCGGTGCACGTCGCCGTCGCCTACGGCGAGAGCGTCCGGGCTGCCGTGGACCTCCACCGGTTCGCCCTGTCGGAAGCCCTCCGCCTGCCCCCTCCAGCCGACCTCGCGGCGGAGCGGCTGCTGAACACCAGGCTCAGCGAGCTGTGGCGCCAGGGAATCCCCATGCCCGACACGGCATACGAGCACCCCCGGACGGCACGAAGCGATCCGGCCAGGGAGTGAAGCATCACCCCTCAACCGGCGTCGATGCCCTTCCCCCCGTACCCGAGCCCTCGGCATCGCGGCCGGGACGGCGCGGGTGCACGCGCCGGCGGGGTGTTCAGGGCACCGGTCACCTGGAGCGCCGCGGCCGGGGTCAGGCCGGCGGAGACATCCCCGGAGGGCCGGGATGCCGCCGTAGGTCGGGCAGTACAACGCTCGTACCGCCCTCGGCATGCCGACGACCGACAGCCCTCCTCGGCCTGAGGCCTGACGCTCCTGGCACTGAGGCCCCTCTGCTTCCTCCGGGGTGATGCCCTCCCTGTACTCCGCCGAGGACGTCGCCCTACTCGTCGTCCGCCCCGCAGCGGGCCCACCGTCTCAAAGTGCGCCCCGGACTCGCCGACCAGGTAATTCAGGACCGTAGGGCGGTGTGGAGTTGATCAATATCTGTCACTGAACGAGAATGTCCGATCGATCAGACTTCGGGGGGTGGCTGATGAGATTTGGCATATTAGGGCCGTTGACGGTGCTAGACGACGTGGGCCGGCTTCGCCCCGTCGCGCGGCCGAAGTCCCGGGCCGTACTCGCTGCCCTTCTCCTCGACGCGAATCGCGTAGTCGCGTTCGGAACCGTTATGACCGCCTTGTGGGGTGATGGTCAGCCGGCCTCTGCGACCGCCTCCCTACACAACCATGTCGCGCGCCTCCGCAAGGACCTGGGCCCGGACGGTGCGGCCAGACTCCGCACGGTAGGCCGGGGATTCCAGCTCCAGGTAGCGGAGGGGGAAGTCGACGCCGACTCCTTCCTGCGACACGGCGACCGTGCCCGGGAAGCCCTGCGTCTGGAGAAGTGGGATGAAGCCGAGCGGGAAACCAAGGCAGGGCTGGGTCTCTGGAGGGGCACGCCCCTGGCCGACACGTCGACGGCGCCGGAGCACCCCGGGATCGTCTATCTGGAGGAGCAGAGGCTCCAGATCCTGGAGTGCCGGTTCGAGGCCCTGCTCAAGCTCGGTCGACTTGATGGCCTGTCCGCCGAGCTCGCCCTCCTGGTCGCGGAGCACCCGCTGCGCGAATCGTTCCACCGGCAGCTGATGCTCGTCCTCGACCGCACGGACCGGCAAGCGGAAGCACTGGCCCGGTACCAGAGCCTGCGGACCATGCTGGTGGACGAACTGGGCGTGGAACCCGGCCCCGCGGTCCAGCAGGCACATCGGCTCATCCTGGCGGGGAAGTGCCACCCGGACGCCCCAGAGGAAGCGGTCACCATCGCCGCTCCGCCTAGCCAGCCGGCGCAACTCCCCCCACCACCTCTGCATTTCGTGGGCCGTACCCAGGACATCGAAGCGATCCGCTCCGTGCTGCTCGCGGCCCGCACCCACCCGGCCATGGCCGTGATCAGCGGGATGGCGGGCGTGGGAAAGACCGGCCTGGCCCTGTACGTAGCCCGGGAACTTCAAGACGCCTTCCCTGACGGACAGCTCTTCCTCAACCTCCACGCGGCCACTCCCGGAGTCGCGCCGGTGGAGTCCAGCGAGGCGGTCGCGCTGCTTCTGCAGGGCATGGGCGTGGACCCGCGGCTGATCCCGACGAGCAGCGCCGCGGCATCGGCGCTGCTGAGATCCACCCTGGCGGACAAGCGCGTTCTCCTCGTGCTCGACGATGTCTCCTCGGTCAGCCAGATCAGGCCCTCGCTGCCGGCCGGACCAGGCTGTGGCGTGCTGGTCACGAGTCGGTCTCCGCTCGCAACGCTGGATTCGGGCAGGCACATCCGACTGGCACCTCTGACACCGGCGACGAGCGGCCTCCTTCTGCGCAGGGCGTCGGGCCGCCCGCTGACGGCGGATGACTCCGCCCTGGTGGACAGACTCGTCGCCCTGTGCGGGGGACTGCCGCTCGCACTGCGGATCACGGCCGCCCGCCTGGCGACCCGCGAAAATCTCACCCTGGAAGCGCTGTCCGAACGACTCGCTGCACAGGAAGCCCGGCTCGACCACCTCGAACTCGACGATCTGAGCGTCCGCCGCTCGCTGGCCGCAGCCCACGAGGCCCTCACCTCGTCGCCCGAGCAGACCGACCGCGACGCGGCGTACGCGCTCACACGTCTCGGTTCCCTCGACCTGCCCGAGTATTCCGTCGGCTTGACGGCACGGCTCATGGACGTGTCCGAACTCCGCGCTGATCTGGCGCTCGAGCGGCTGGCCGAGGTCGCGCTGCTGGACGAGTCGTGTGCCGGCCGGTACGTGCCTCACGACCTCGTACGGGAATTCGCCCGGGAGCAGGCACGCTCCCACCCCGCGCGTTCCCACCACGCCGGGCTGGACGAGGGTGCGCTGCGTTGGTACCTGCGCCAGGCAGCGGCGTGCGCCCGAGTCCTACGCCCTGACAATTTCTGGGCCCGTACTCCGTGGGCGGACGCGGACCCGTCCCCTGCGGACGGCTCGTCCTTCCACGACGCGACGGAAGCCCTCACGTGGGCGGATCAGGAGGCGGAGAACCTGATCTTCCTGGCTGGACAGACGGACGGCGGCAGACTGGGCCGCCGGCAAGCCATCGAACTCATCCAGATGCTCTACCCCTACTTCCACGACCGCGGACTCACACAGGCGAGGAAGCGTCTGACGCACCACTCGATCCGCCTGGCCCGGGAAGGCGGCGATTTGGAGGCGGAATCCGAGGCCCTCCGCTTCCTGGCAGTCGCCCAGTACTCCGACGGCTTCATGAACGAGGCGCTGCGCCTGCTGGAGAAGTCCAGCGCGATGCCAGCGGGCCAGGACGCCGTCACGCGCATGATCACGCTCGGCAACCGAGCGGCCGTACTGAGAGCCATGGGACGGTGCGACGAGGCCCAGACGGCCCTGGCCCAATGCCTATCACTCCGCCCCGAGCCGACGTCCGCCTTCCATCAGGCGCTCCTCCTGGGGAACCAGGGATACGTGGCCGAACTCACTGACACCCGCCTCGCGATCTCGTACCACCTCCAGAGCCTGGACATCGCGACGCGGATCGGCGCACAGGCGCTCCGGCTGGTGGCGCTGTGCAACATCGGCCACGCCCACCTGGTGTTGGGCGAGCCCGAAGCCGCGCTGACGCGCTTCGCCGAAGGCCTGGCCGTCACCGCCGCGGGCGGGTCCCACTGGAACGCGGAGAGGGAGATGCGCCGGGGCGAAGCCCGGGCGCTGCGCCTGCTCGGCCGCCTGGAGGCGGCGCGGCGCACCTGCGAGCTGCTCCTGGAGCTCACTCGGAACCGCAGCGACGTGTACGCGACCGGCCTGGCCGAGCACGAGTACGGACACGTCCTCCGCGATGCGGGCGATGAACTGGGAGCCCAGAGGCACTGGCACAGCGCCCTGCGTGCCCTGGAGGGCACGGATGCCCCCGTCCTCCCGGAACTCCGCCGGCTCGCGGCCTGATCGGCGAGCAGACGAACGGGGCCCCCGCCGGTTCTCCCGGCGGGGGCCGTTCACGATGCTCGTTTCAGGCGTTGCTCAGTTCCAGACCTTGCCGTAGAAGAACCCGCCGGTACCGCGCTCGTAGTAGTGCTGCCCGTACAGACCGCCCACGCACGTGCTCTTGGTCTCCCACCCGTTGGTGGGGAAGGAGGCGACCATCACACCGGTGTCGGCGTCCCAGAGTTCAGCCCGCCCCCAGTACGCGAGGCCCGTGTGGGTGCCGGAGAAACAGACCTCGTGATTGCCGTTGGCGGGCACGCTTCCGCTGGTGCACGTGTATCCCTCGCAGACCGAGGAGGCCGCGCTCGCGGGGCCGGCGGCGATCAGCCCGAAGGTGGCTACCGCGGTAGCTGTCATGACAGCCTGAATGATCCTCTTCTTCATGGTGTCTCCGTGTTCCCAAGAAAGGTCCGCTGGACGAGGCATGCGTTCCGCTTGCCTCGTCACAGGTGCTGCTCCGTGGGGAGCGCACGGACAGCACTGTGCTGGCCCGGGCCAACAGCCCACCAACACGAGCCCAACCGCACGCGCGGAAGCTCCGGTCGCCGACCAGGTCCGCGCCGCCGCCGGCGGCCGGGCCGGCTCTCACGGGCGGGGCGGGCGGGTCTGGTTACGAGCAGAAGTTCGACGGGCACCGCGCCCTCCTGTTCACCCTGGCCGCCCGTGTGGGCGGGTGCTGCTCCAGACCTGGCGCGGGCCCCTGGTGCAGGACTGGTGGCCGGACGCGTGGTGGCGGCCGCCGCGGCGCAGCGGCCCAGGGCTTCGTCCTTGACGGTGAACTTCTCGTCTGGGACACGGAGGCGGGTCGGCTGTTCGAGGCGTTGCAGCGGCGGGCCGCCGGCCGCGCCCGCGGCGCCGCCCCCTCGCCGCGAAGTGGCCGGCCTACTTCGTTAAGCGAAGCGGGGCACCGTCAGTCTGAGACAGTGCCCCGCATGACTAGATGGTGACTCTTTCAGGCGGCAGCTTCTTAGTTACTCGACAGGAGGATTAAGAAGTGTTCCATTGAAGTTACCTTCCACCCAATCGATGCATTCCGGTCGATCGCCGGTGCCTCTTGTACAGAATTCTTCCAAGGCGGCGGGCGGCAGGGGTGTGGTGGTCATCGGGGTGGGCTCCGTTCAGGAGGAGAAGGCGGTGACGAGGCCGACGTGATGGGCGGCGTCGAAGGCGTCTTGCGGGCGGGTGGCGAAGCAGGCGTGGAGGCGGGCGAACGGCTCCCGGTGGCCGGTGGCGGGGTCGTAGGCGAGGCAGAAGACGAACTGCGCGCCGTCCGGGCCCGGGGCGATGGGCATGGAGACGATCGCCCCGGTGCGGGTGGCGGGGTTCCAGGCCAGGTCGAGGTCGGCGAGGGCTTGGTGGAAGGCGGTGGCGTCGGGGACGTGCCAGGTCGGGGGGACGTGGTACTCGACGACCGCGCGGGCCGGGCGGGCGGAGGTGTCGACGATCCGGTGCGCGATGACCTGGTAGATGTGCAGGCTCCCGGAGACCTGGGCGTTGACCTCGGTGAAGTAGATGCGGCCGTCGGGGGTGGCGATGGCGTCGGCGGACAGGTGGCCGCGGTAGCCGAGTGCCCGGTAGGCCTCGGCGAGGCGGGTGCCGCCGTCGACCAGGCGGGCGTGCAGCAGCGGGTCCAGGCCCTGGAGCGGGACGGTCTGGTGGGACAGGCCGCGGCCGACGTAGTGCAGGCGGCCCTGCTCGGTCGGGCGGGTTCCGGAGTCATCGGCGTAGTGCTCGGAGTAGATCGCCTCGGCGTTCGGGGCGAACGCGGCGACGACCACGGGGTGGCGGCCGTCGGCCGACGCCCAGTCCCAGCGCTGCACACCGCACACGGCCCGACGCGTGGACCTGCATGGGCGGCGTCCTCAGAGTGACGGCGGACAGCCGCGGCAAGACCACCGACACCGTGTACGCCGTCGCGGAAGACACGCCTGCCTCCCCGGCCGTGCGCGCGGCGGCGCCGGGCAGGGACGACTACGACTCCTGGTGTGAGAACGGCACGATCTGCAGCCGGAAGATCAACGACTACACAGCGGAGGTGAAAGGCAACGGCGCCTACGGCGACAGCAAGGGCGTCATCGGCAGCTTCGACATCGTCTACCGGCAGTCCTTCGACGGGAACCTTCCACGCTGGCGCACCCTGATCGACTGGGACAGCGGTCCCGAGATCAACCCCGGCACCTGGACGAACAACTGCCGCGTCAACCTCAGCGGCCAACCTGACGACTACTGCGGACGCAACAACGTCAACCTGGCCTCGATCAACGCCACGGCACAGCGCGCCTGGTGGCCCAGCGGCGACCGGTGGTCGTACAACGCCCAGCGGCTGACGGGCAGCGGAAAGTACCACGACGACCATGAAGGAGAGTTCACCGCGTTCGGCCACCGGCAGCTGTTCAAGGCCGGGGTGCTGCACACCGGCCGCTGGGCCAAGTGCAACTCCCGGACCGGCTGCCAGTACTACCAGGTGCCCTGGCAGCCCTAACCCGGCCCACCCTGCTCCCCACCTCCCTAGCCCGGCGACCGGCCCGCATCCCCTACGGCCTGAAGCTCGGCCGCGCACAGCTCCGCGAACGCCGCCGACAGCCCGATGGGCACACCACGGGCCTCGGCGTGAGCACAGAGGTGGTCGAGAACGGCGTCCAGATCCTCGAACCGTCCCACCGGCCGCAGCAGCCACAGCCGGCCCGTGGGACGCGGCGGAATGCCACAGCGGGCCAAGTCCGCGGAAAGATCCTCCTCCTGCGTCTCCCGCTCCGACTCCGTGACGGGGTGGCATTCGACATCCACCACTCGCCCCGATGCGTCCAAGGTGGTGTCGATCTGCCAGCGAGTCGACCGGTCAGGCACCCACGTCCGCGCTTCCGCCGGCCACACGAACGGCAGAAACACCCACATCGGGGCCTCCGGCGCGGGGAACCATCCCAGCTCCCCCAGCTCCCGCACCTCCGGCACCCGGTCCGGTTCCAGCTCACTGCGCCCCGAACGACGACCGGCCAGCCGATGCGGGCTACCACTTACATCCCATGACATAACGGACCACAGTAGCCAAAGGCGAGTATCCGTAATCGCTGCCCCGGCCGCCCGACCGGCCCGAGAACATGCAGCTCACCACTCGCTACGACGTCGGACGCTGCTCGGGGTACGTCATCATCCACACGCGAACGATGCAGACGATGCGGTTGTCAGCCGGCGGAGATGAGGTCGGCGACGAGTGGGGCGAACTCCTCGGGCCCGATGATCCGGATGCCCAGCTCCTCGGCCTTGGCGCGCTTGGAGCCGGCCTTCTCGCCCGCCACCAGGAGGGTGGTCCGCTTGGACACCGACGAGGACGCCTTTCCGCCGGCCCGCTCGATCAGCTCGTTCATCTCGTTGCGGGACAGCGCCGCGAGGGGGCCGGTCATGGAGCCGGTCACCACGACGGCCTCTCCGGCCAGTGGGCCGCCGTCCGCAGCCTCCTCGGCGCCAGTCGCGCCAGTCGCACCGCTCGCGGGCTTCTGCGGCTCGGTGACCTGGGTGCCGACCTGCTGGGCCTGGAGTTTGTCGAGGAGGGGGGCGAGTTCGACGAGTTCGGCGGCGATGACGCGGGCCTTCTCGTCTCCGATGCCGTCGACTTCGGCCAGCGTGTCCGCGTCGGCGGCCCGGATCGCGGCCATCGAGCCGAAGTGCGCGGCGATCCGGCGGGACATCGTCCGCCCGGTGCCGCGGACGCCCAGCGCGCAGAACACACGGTTCAGGTCGGCTCCCCGGGCGGTCTCGATCGCGGCCAGGAGGTTGCCGGCGCTGGTCTCACCCATCCGCTCCAGGCCCAGGAGCTGTTCGCGGGTGAGGGTGAACAGGTCGGCGATGTCGTTGACGAGCCCGGCCTCCACGAGCTGGATCGCGCGGGTGCCGCCGAGGCCTTCGATGTCGAGCTGGTCCCGGCCGGCCGCGTAGATCACCGATGCGACGGCCTGGCAGCTGCGGCCGCGCACGCACCGCCAGCGCTGCTCGGTGGTGTCGATCGCGTCACCGCAGCGGGGGCACACCTCGGGGAAGGCGATCGGGCTCTCCGCGCCGGTGCGCTGGTCGGCCAGCGGTGCCTCGACCCGGGGGATCACGTCGCCGGCCCGGTACACGAACACCTGGTCGCCGATCATGAGCCCGCGGCGGGTGATGTCGGACGGGTTGTGAAGAGTGGCGTAGGCGACCGTCACCCCGTCGATGATCACGGGCTCCAGGACGGCGCGCGGGGCGATGATCCCGGTCCGGCCGACGTTCCACTCAACCGCCAGCAGGCGCGTCACCTTGTGTTCGGCCGCCAGTTTCCGGGCCACCGCCCATCTCGGGGCGCGCGAGCCGTTTCCGGCCTGACGCTGGTCCTCGGCCGTGTCGGCCTTGACGACGACTCCGTCGATCCCGAAGGGCAGGGCTGCGCGCAGGCCGGCGATCACGTCGATACGTTCCTGCACCTGCTCCAGGGTCTCGTAGCGCATCGGGGCTGCGGCTGTGCTCGCGGCCGTATTCGCGCCGAGCGCGGCCAGGTCCTCCAGCAGCGCGGCGTGGCCGAGGTCCTCGTCCAGGCCGATCGCGCTGTAGGCGAAGAAGGTCAGCTCGATCCGGTAGGGGCGGTCCTTGGCCCGCAGGGTGCCGGCCGCTCCGCTGCGCGGGTGCGCGAAGGGCGTGGCCTCGTGGGCGAGACGGATCCGGTTGGCTTCCTCGAACTGGGCCGTCGTCAAGAGCACCTCGCCACGCAGTTCGACGTCGACCGGCTCGGTGAGCACCTGCGGCAGACCGAGGACGGCGTTGGCGGCGTGCGTGATGTCCTCGCCGGCCAGCCCGTCACCGCGGGTGAGGAGCTGCACCAGCCGGCCTCCCCGGTAGCGGGCGGCCACCGCCAGGCCGTCGAGCTTGGGCTCCACACACCACCCGGCCACCGGACGCCCCAGACGCCGCTCCAGCCCGGCCGCCCACTCGGCGAGCTCGTCGGCGTCGAAGACGTTGTCCAGGGAGAGCATCGGCACCGAGTGCGGCACATCGCCCTGCACCGCCCCGCCCGCCACCTTCCCGGTCGGCGACTCGGCCAGCACCTCCTCCGGGTGGGCCTCCTCGTAGGCGGCAATGCCACGCAGCAGCCCGTCGTACTCATCGTCACCGAGCGGGGTGGCCCCGTCGCCGTAGTACGCGGCCGACGCCGCTAGGGCCGTCGTCACGGCCTCCACGTAGGCGGCAGGAGAGAGCAGGGCACTGTTTTCGGTCATGAAGGTCATCATGCTGCCCGGCACTGACACTCTTCGCCCTGGAGCACCTCCACGATGTCGGTAACAGCTTCGGTGGAGCGCAGCACCGTCTGCTCTGCAACAAGATCGTGCGGGGGCTGCGCCGCCTGGGCGTCGTCCTCGGCCACCTGTCTCCTTCAGCTTGGCACGGGGCTGACGTCGGACCCGTGAACAGCGCGATCAGCGTAGCGAGCGGTGGACGGGTGGCGGAGGGTTCAGGACAGGCGCCCTCGTTCGGCGCGAGCCCGGGCAACGGCGCGGCCCCGTACTGCCTCGACGCTCTGAGGCAGCTTGCTGGTCTTCGTTCTCGGCGCCGCGTGGGTCGGCGTCGCTGGGAGCCTGGGCCGTTTGGCGCCGGGCAGCGGAAACGAGTTCCCGGTCTCGTTGAGAAGCCGTGTTGCTTCTTCGCTGCGAGTAGTCGGTGCTGGTCAGGGACGCTAGGTGAGTGTGGAGCTCCCGACGGGAGGCGATGTTCCACGCGTGCAGGGGAGCGGCTGACTTACGTGTGGGCGGGTTGGACCAGGCGCCCATCGTCACGAGGCAGTCCCTGCCCGGCCCGGGTGATGGGCGTGATGTCCAGGTGGTCCCATCCTGGACTCTTTCAGCTGGTTTGCATGTGCAGTAGCTGTATAGCCGAAGCATCCGTGCTGCCCTGAATGCAGCACTCATGAGGTTCATCGTGGAAATCATCCGCGATGGGAAGGGGCTTACGTGTACATGTGGAAGCGACTGGCGAGGCTGACACTCGTCGCGGGTTCGGCGATCGTGCTGGTGACCGGGGTATCGACCAGCGCTCAGGCAGCTACGGGCACGTTCGCGTACAACCGGGCCGATACGGGGTTCCGGATGGTCATGGAGAACCCGGCGGACGATGAATGCATCGTGATGCCCGGTGGCGGGGGCGTCGTCGACAACTTCACAGACACCGTGGCAACCGTCTACCGGGACGAGGAGTGCTCTGTCCCGCAGGACACGCTCCCGCCGAACACGGGGGGCGTCTACGGCGGCGCGACCGTCCCGCACTCGGTGTTCTTCGGCTAGGACCTGTCCGGCCGATCACATGACGGTGCGCCGAGTAGAGCCATGAGGCCCCAGATGTTGGTCGGATGGCTCGTCGTAGGCTGCGTCCCATGAGCTTGTGGGATGTCTTGCCGGACAGCGAACGACCGCAGTGGACCTTCGATCCGCTGGTGCGCGTTGGTCCACTGCGGTTCGGGATGAGTTCGGGCGAAGCATCGGATGCGCTCGGTGGTATCCACCCGTGCTGGCAGGAGCACGACTCGGCTTGGGATATCGCGTGCGATACCTACCGAGTGGTGGGACTGAAGCTCTATTTCGCAACCAATGACCGTTTGTGCGCCGTTTCGGTCGACGCACTGAGGGGGCCACAGGTTCACGCGGACGGCACGGCGATGGTCGGCCAGGTTCCTTCCGAGCTGGAGCAGTGGCTGTTCGAGCGTGCTGAAAGCCGAGAAGCGT
Source organism: Streptomyces sp. NPDC037421 (assembly GCF_055602105.1). Lineage (NCBI taxonomy): Bacteria > Bacillati > Actinomycetota > Actinomycetes > Kitasatosporales > Streptomycetaceae > Streptomyces > Streptomyces sp. NPDC037421. The sequence goes on along the minus strand of NZ_JBVJWV010000010.1, from coordinate 215,149 downwards.
TCACGGAGCTCTTCTACCAACCGGGCGGTGAGGCTGGATCACAGACTCTTGGAGTAGTTCTGTGCGTGCAGCGGGCCGGTGATCACCTGGTCACGCGACCCGTCTTCCTGCCCACCGACGCCATGGACGACGTCTATCACCACCTCCCCAGTAAAGCCTGGGCCATATTCTGATCGCGCACCGTCTCACTGGACACACTTCGGCGAGGGCGGTCATGAACGAAGCCAGATAGCCAGAGCGGCAGCGGTGACTGAGCTTCTTCGAGTTGGCCACCGATCGGGTGATGGGCCGTGAAGCGCAACGAGCGAGGCCCCCGAGCTGTTGATCGAGACGTCTGACGTCTCAACCAGTTGCTCGGGGGCCTCGTTGGTCATCCATCCTGCCGCACTCGACCTGCCGCATGCGCTCGTGGAGTGGGTCACCATGCTGATGGTCACTCGTGAGGGCGACCGGCGCTGCAAGCTCCGTCCGTCCCAGCGCGCGATGGTGGCACTGGTGTACCTACGCGAACACACCACTCTGGCAAAGATCGCCGCCGGGTTCGGGATCAGCGAGTCCACCGCCCACGCCTACACCAGCGCGGTCGTCGACCTCCTCGCCGAGTGCGACCGGGTCGGCGACGGCCGGGCCGACTACTCCCACAAACACCGGCGCCACGGCGTGAACGTGCAGGTCGTCACCGACCCCGGCGGCCGGCTGCTGTGGCTCTCGCCCGCCGCACCCACGACCTGACCGCGGCCGTGCCCACCGGATCATCGGGATCTGCGAGCGCCAGGGCGTTCCCCTCCTGGCCGATCTCGCCTACCAAGGCGCCGGCCCGTGGCTGCCCCCGGCATCAAACGCAAACCACTCCAGGAACTCACCGCCACCGAAAAGACCCTCAACCGGGCACTGGCCGCCGCGCGAGCGCCCGTCGAACGCGGTGTCGCGAGCCTGAAGTCCTGGCGGATCTTCCGCAGGTCCCGATGCAGCCCAACCGCATGACGTCAATCGCCAAGGCCATCCTCACGCTGGAGCGGCAGCGCTGAAAAAGCTCACTGAAGGCGACGAGGAGGCCCGGCTGCTGCTGCGGGTTGCTGCCCGCGGGACCCCGCGCTGATCGCTAAGCGGATCAACTACCAGGTCCTCGACACCGAACGCCAGGACTAGCGCCGCGGCATCGAATCCGCCTGGCGCTACCAGGAACGGGAGCAGCACCTGGAGGTGCCCTACGACCACACCGAAGGCGCCCACCCCCTCGGGCGGTGGCTCTCCGACCAGCGCCGCGCCTTCCGCGCCGGACAGATGACCGGGGAGCGGGCCGCCGAGCTGGAAGAGCTGGGGATCGTGTGGGACACCGCCGACGCCGGCTTCGCGGAGAACCTCGCGGCCGCGCGGGCCGTACGGGCCCGCCCGTACGGCCCGCTCCTCGCCGGGCACGACCACTAACCCGTCCGGGCGGGGCGCGGAGGCCTTCCACAAGGGCGTCCAGGCCCTCACGCAGTACATCGAGCGGGAAGGCGGCGGCCTGCCCGGGCGGGCCCATGTCGAGCACATCCCGGACGGAACCGAGCACCGCACGGGCGTGTGGATCGTCAACCAGAAACAGCGGCGCGAGCGGCTCGGCCAGGACCAACTCGCCGCCCTGGCCTCCCTCGGGGTGGAGTGGGCGGCGTCCTGAGCTGAGGAAGCCCCGAGCGAGGCGGCTCGGCTGCTGCCGGGCCGCCCCGCTCGCCCGTCGTCAGTGGTGCCGGGCGAGGGGCCCCGGGGGCAGCAGCCGGACCAGGCCGCAGCAGGCGAGGACGGCCGCCGCGACGACGGCCAGGCTGTGGAAGGCGGCGGTAGCGCTGCCGCCGGAGGTGTGGAAGTACACCGTGGTGATGGCGGCGGCGCCGATGCTGTTGGCGAGCTGGGTCACGGCGGACAGCGAACCGCTCGCGCTGCCGGACTCCTTCGGGTCGATGCCGCCGAGCGTGACCTCGTAGACGGTGCCGAAGCAGGTGCCGAGGCCGAGGCCGGTGACGAAGACCGGGAGGGCGAGCGTCCACGCGGTCGGGGCGGTGGCCAGGACCAGCGCGATCAGCGCCAGGGTGCCGGCCAGGGTGAGCAGCAGGCCGACGAGGACGAGGGCGCGGCCGAGGCGCTCCCTGAAGCGGTGCGCGGCGATCGAGGCGACGATGATGCCGCCGGCGATCGGGGCGAGACCGAGGGAGGCCCCAGTCGGGGTGCGGTGCAGCCCGTCCTGGAGGAAGAGGGACAGGACGAAGAGGAGGCCGGCGACCGCCGCGTAGAAGACGAGCCCGAGGAGCAGGCCGGAGGTGAAGGCGCGGCTGCGCAGCAGCGAGGGTTCTATGAGCGGGGCGGCGGCGCTGCGCTGGCGCAGGCAGAAGAGGGCGAAGAAGGCGACTCCGGCGGCGAGGCAGAGCAGGGGGACGGTCGTCCAGCCGTGGGCGGAGCCGTCGATCAGCCCGTAGATCAGTCCCAGCATCGTGGCGGCGAGCAGCGCGGAGCCGGGTCCGTCGACGGTGACCGTGCGGTCGCCGGTGTCGCGGGGCAGCAGGCGCAGGGCGAGGAGGATCGCGAGGCCGCCGAGGGCGATGTTGATCAGGAACATCGAGCGCCAGCCGAAGTGGTCGATCAGGACCCCGGCGAGGACCGGGCCGCTGATCGTCGCCAGGCCGAGGCAGGGGGCGAAGACCCTGAAGGCCTTGCCGATCTCCTCGCGGGGGAAGACGGCGCCGAGGATGCCGAAGCCCTGCGGGATCACCAGGGCGCCGAAGGCGCCCTGGAGGAGCCGGAATCCGATGAGGGAGGCGGGGCCGGTGGCCAGGCCGCAGGCGACGGAGGCGAGGGTGAAGCCGGTGAGGCCGGTCAGGAAGAGCCGGCGGCGTCCGTACTTGTCGCCGAGCCGGCCGCCGACCACCAGCAGGACGCCCATGGACAGGGCGTAGGCGGCGCCGAGCCACTGGACGAGGGCCTCCCCGCCGTTCAGGTCGGCGGCGATGGCCGGGGCGGCGATGTTGGTGATCGTCGCGTCGAGGAGGTCGAGGACCGCGGCGAAGAGGACGACGGCGAGGACGGCCCAGCGGCGGCGGTCGGTGGTGGTGGGCGTGGTGCGGGGAGGGGCGGGGGCTGAGGCCCTGGACATGGGATCCCTTGGGGTCAGTGGCCGGTGAAGGCGGCGGAGTTCTCGTGGGCCCACTGCGCGTAGGTGCGGGCGGGGCGGCCGAGGAGGGTCTCGGTGGTGTCGGCGACGGCGGCGGGGCCGTGGTTCGCGGCCTCCCACAGGTCGAGGAGCGAGGCGACCATCGGCGCGGGCATGTGGGCGCCCATCTGCCGCTCGGCCTCGGCGCGGGTGATCTGCTCGACGGGGATCTCGCGGCCGATGGCGTCGGCCAGGACCGCGATCTGACGGCGGAAGGTGAGCGACTCGGGGCCGGTCAGGGTGAGCCGGCGGCCGGTGAGGGAGTCGCCGGTGAGGGCCTCGAAGGCGATGTCGGCGATGTCCTCGGGGTGGATGGGCGCGATGTGCGCGTCCGGGTGGGCGAGCTGGACCGGCATCGACCGGCCGATGGGCCAGGCCCAGCCGAAGGAGTTGCTGGCGAAGGCGTCCGGGCGCAGGAAGGTGCAGGTCAGGGTGGAGGCGGCGAGGGCGCGCTCGACCTTGAGGCTGTGACTCGCGAGCGGGTCGTTCTCGGCGCCGGGGGCGAGGACCGAGGACGAGGACAGCAGGACGACGTGCTCGACGCCGGCGGCCTCGGCGGCGGCGATCAGTTCGTGGATGCCGGCGGGCTCGGGGTAGAGGAAGACCCGGCGGACGCCGTCCAGTGCGACGGCGAAGGTAGCGGGGCGGTCGAGGACGAGCTCGCGGCTTTCGACGCCGGCCGGGACGGTCAGTCCGGCGGGGTGGGCGCTGGCGGCGCGGACGGTGAATCCGGCGGAGTGCAGACGGCTGATGACGGCCTGGCCGACCTTGCCGCGGGCGCCGGTGACGAGGGTGGTCATGGGTGCTCCGTTCGTAGCGGCAGCCATTCATTGACTGTCGACATATGCATGCTTGCATGCACACGTTTTCACGTCAACACATGTTTGCGAGAACTCACGGATGTACGATCGGGGCATGACGAAGCAGCAGGCGGACACGGGGGACGAGGAGCTGCTGAACGCCGTCGGCCCGGCGTTCGGGAAGCTGCGGCGCTCCTCACTCCTGGAGATCGAGGACCCGATCTCCCAGAAGGACCTCGGCCGGACCCTGGTCCTCAACGTGGTCCTGGAGATCGGGCAGGACGGCGCCCGCGAGGTCACCGTCGGCGCCGTGGGCGCGCACCTGGGCACCGACCCCTCGGTCGCCAGCCGCATGGTGTCCGACTGCATCACCGCCGGCTACCTGGTCCGCGCCGCCTCCCAGCAGGACGGCCGCCGCACGGTCCTCCACCTCAGCCCCGAGGGCCAGGAGCTGATGGTCCGCTTCCGCCGGCACCAGCGCTCGGCCTTCGAATACATCACCGCCGACTGGAGCGAGCGCGAACGCCTCGACTTCGCCCGCCTCATGCTCAAGTACGTCGCGTCCCAGGAATCCCTGCGCCGACGCGAGGGCTGAGCCGGCGCGAAGGTCGGGAGCGCGGCCTCCGGCCGTGCTGCACGGCGGAGGTTCCCACTCACGGGTGCGGTTCGAGGGGTCGGCTACCATGCATGCGTGAGTAGTTGCCGTCCGTGACGATCTGCCGTGCAGTGCGGCAGGTGCACGGGAACGAACGGGAACCACGCGTATGCGCATTCGACTCGCCGCCACCGCCGTGATGCTCGTCCTGGCGGGCGCGGTCGCTCCGGGCATGGCATCGCCGGCCTGGGCAGCCGACTTCTTCGAGATCCACACCGACCTGGACGGCCGCTGTCTGACCTCCAATGGCGACAACGTGGAGGTCCGCAACCGCGCGGGAGGGGTCGGGAGCCAGCTGTGGTTCTGGGAGGGCCACAAACTGCGGAACCTCGCCGAACGCCACTGCCTGGACGTCCGCAACGGCGAACTCAACGCCCCCGCCCAGGTCGTGGGCGACTGCCACGGGCAGGCCAACCAGCGGTGGGACGTCGTGGGCCGTCAGCTCGTCACCCAGGTCAACAACCAGTGCCTGAGCATCCAGAACGCCGGGGACCCGGGCCAGGGAGCCGGGATCAACCTCCGCAACTGCACGGGAGCCGCCCGGCAGCGCTGGGACACCCCCCTCCTGTCGGCCTAGGCCGTGTCTTCAAAGGCTTCTGATGGGGGATCATGCCGGCATGGTGCGTCGTCATGAGCTGACGGATGTGGAGTGGGAAGCGCTGTCCGGGCTGTTGCCGCGGCCGTCCTCGGGGCGGCCGCGGTTGGACGACCGGCGGGTGCTGAACGGGATCGTGTGGAAGCTGCGGACGGGGTCGGCGTGGCGTGATGTGCCGGCACGGTACGGGCCCTGGCGGACTCTGTACACGCGTTTTCGCAGGTGGGCGCTGGACGGGACGTTCACGCGGATGTTGGCCGCGGTCCAGGCGGAGAAGGACGCGACCGGTGACATCGACTGGCTGGTGTTGGTCGACTCCACGGTCGCGCGGGCCCATCAGCATGCCGCGGGCGCCCGTAGAAAGGGGCAGGGCAGGGGGACGAAATATGTGATCACGCCCTCGGGCGGTCCCGAGGCGGACTGACCACGAGAATCCACCTGGCCTGCGACGGTCGCGGCCGGCCGCCCGGCTTCGTCCTCACCGGCGGCAACGCTGCCGACTGCACCCGCTTCGAGGAGGTCATGGACACCATCAAGGTCCGCCGGGCCCGGCCCGGGCGGACCCGAACCCGCCCGGACCACGTCCTGGGCAACAAGGGCTACAGCTCCCGCAGGATACGCGCCTACCTGCGTAGACGCGGGATCGGTCACACCATCCCCGAACGCCGTGACCAGCAGGCCAACCGATCCCGCCGCGGCCGTAACGGAGGCAGACCACCTGCCTTCGACAAACAGCTCTACAAGAAACGCAACGTCGTCGAACGCTGCTTCAACCGCCTCAAGCAGTACCGCGCGATCGCCACTCGCTACGACAAAACCCGCGAGTCCTACCAGGCAGCCGTCACCATCACGTCCCTGTTCCTCTGGCACAGACCCCTTTGAAGACACCCCCTAGTACCCGCCCAACTGGCGCCGCTCGCCGAGGCGCTCAACGGGGCCGAGAACCCGTACCCGGTGCTGACCTGGCTCCACCGCAGCCGCGCCTCCCGCGCGCTCGCCCAGCTCGCCAGCCAGGGAGCCGAGGTCACCCACGCCCTCGTCGATGCGCGCCCCCAGAACGCCCCCACCCACCACGTCCGCGGCCTGCTCGTCACCGCGGGCGTTCTGCCCCGGCGCAACGAGGACCTCGCCCGCCTCGAACACTGGATCACCCGGATGGCCCAGCTGCCGCCCCACCAGGCCACGATCATTCGCCCGTTCGCCGAGTGGCGCGTCCTGCGCGATGCCCACCGCAACGCCGCCCGCAACCGCTACACCCTCGCGGCAGCCAAGAGCGACATCAGCGAGGTCCGGGCCGCGATCTCGTTCCTGAACTGGCTCAACGCCAACGACCTCACCCTGGCCACCACGGATCAGGCCGCCTTCGACGCCTGGCTGGTCACCCACCCCACCCTGCGCAAACCACTGACCCCGTTCATCCGCTGGGCCAAGGCCAGACGCCTCAACACCACCCTGGTCATGCCCGCCGCACCGCGTCAATTCGCCGGTACATTCCTCGATGAAGACCAGTACACCCAGCAGCTACGCCGCTGCCTCGTCGATGCGACTCTCCCTCGGGAAACACGCATCATCGGCGCCCTGGTCCTCCTCTACGCCCCGCCGCTGACCCGCATCACAGAACTCACCACCGACCGTTTCCACCGCGACGACAAGGGCGCCTACCTCACCCTCGGCCAGCACCCGGCACTGCTCCCGCCAAGCCTCGCCCAGCTGATCGAGGATCAGATCACCGACCCGAACACGGGAAAGTTCCGCCGCGAGCTCGACGACGGAACCCACTACCTTCTACCCGGCCAGGTTCCCGGCAGGTCCCGCAACCCCCTCGGTGCCGGCAACCTGATGCGTCTGCACGCTCTACCCACCCGCCCCGCCCGCAACACCGCGATGATCGAGGCAGTCACCGACCTGCCACCCATCGTTGTCGCCGACCTCTTCGGCCTCCACCCCGACACCGTCACCCGCTGGGCCGGATACTCCAGCGACAGCCGGGCCCACTACCTCGCCGCACGCCAGGAGGACGATTGAAACCGGCTGGCCTCTGGTGCCGTTCGTCCAGGGCCGCGTCGGCGTCGCGAAGGGGGTGGCCGCGTTGGCGTGGGCGTCCGCCAGAGCTCCGGTCTCCGACAGCAACTGCGTCACGCCACGGGCCTGGAGAAGCTTGTGATGCCCTCCTCCGGTTCTCTGCGCCAAGACGGCAACCAAGTCGCGTTGCTGAAAGTCTGTTCATCGGAAGTTTTCGACCGGTAGGACGGTGGCCGGTGACGTGTGCACGAACGACGTACGTCGGAAGAGGTGTCGAGGTGAACGCTGGCGACGAGCTGGGCGGCAGGTACCGGCTCTCAAGGGCCCTGGGTCAAGGCGGCATGGGTGAGGTGTGGGCCGCCTACGACGCCTACTTGAATCGCCAGGTGGCGATCAAGATCGTGCTCTCCAGCCGGTCCACCGATCTCCAGTCCGCTGAACGGCTGCGGCGAGAGGCGCGTACCGCCGCCGCTTTGAAACATCCCGGCATCACCGAGGTCCACGACTTCGGCTATCACGATGGCGCCCCCTTCTTCGTGATGGAGTTACTGGACGGCGACAGCTTCGAAGAACTGCTGAACGAGCACCCCGCCGGCCTGCCTGCCGTTCTTGCGGTGCGTCTCATGGCGCAGGTCGCTAAGGCGCTCGCGTACGCGCACAACCGCGGTGTCGTACATCGAGACATCAAGCCTGCCAACCTGATGTACCTGGTCGACGGAGGCGTGAAGATCTGCGACTTCGGCATCTCACGGGTAACTGAAGCCACTGACGGCCTCACCCTGCCCGGCAGTGTGATCGGCACGCCTGCGTTCATGGCACCCGAGCAGTGGCGAGGCGAGCCTGCCGACAGCCGCGCCGACGTGTACGCCTTCGGCGTGACGCTCCACAGCATCTTGACCAGCGCCCGCCCGTTTCCGGGCCCCGGCCTGGAGGACTACCGGTACCAGCACCTCAACACCGCGCCGCCCCGCCTGCGTGATCGCCGCGCCGACCTGCCAGCCTCACTCGAGGACCTGCTCCAGCGGCTGCTGGCCAAGGAGCACGGCAAGCGGACCACCACGGCCTCTCAGGTCGCGGACGCTCTCCATGGCATCCACGTCGACTTGTCGGAGGGGCGGATGCCGCGCAGGCGTCCCAGCCGCCGCGACTTCGTAGCCGGGCTGGGCTTTGCCGCGATCGCGGGCCTGTCTGTGACATCCATGCTCCGCTCGAACGCAGAGAGTGCGAGCAAGCACTCACCTCGTGAATCGGATACGACCGAGGACCCACCCCGCGATGAGACCCCGGTGACCGTCCATGACGGCGGGGATAAAGCCACACAGGCCGTGGCATTCAGTCCGGACGGCAAGACCCTGGTCAGCGTCGGTGACGACGGAGTGGCCAGGCTGTGGAAGGCCTCGGACAAGATGCTGACGAAGACCTTCACGCACAAGGTGACCAACCCGTGGGCCAAGCCGATCGCGGAGGTCACAGAGTTCAACCATCAGTTCACCGGCGCCTCCTCCGCTGCCTTCAGCCCGGACGGCCGCAGCCTGGCAGTCGGCAACGGCGACGGGACGGTCAGCCTGTGGAACATCGCCACCGGCGCCGAAATAGTCTTCCCCTACCTCAACCCCGTCCTGTGGAACTCCTCCCCCAGTTGTGTGGCGTTCGACGCTGCCGGCGGAACGCTGGCATCCGTCTACGCCTCCCCAACTGTCGGCCTGTGGAGTCTGGACACGAGGACGAGCAGCGCAACCCTGACTGCCGATGGCCCTGGCTACTGGGTCGCGTCCTTGGTGTACAGCCCTGCAGGCGGCCTTCTGGCCGCCGCCACGGGAAATGGCAACCCTGGGAATACGACGAGCGACGGACTGCTTCAGCTCTGGAACCCTTCCTCCCGCGCGGTCATCGCCACCCTGGCTCGAACCAATACCGACCGGAACGCCTTGGCTTTCAGCCCTGACGGAACGACACTTGCGAACCTTCGCAACGACGGGTCCATCTTCCTGTGGGACGTAAAGTCCCGTGAAAGCGTTGCCACTCTAACGGGGCCCGGTTCAGGCGTGACCTGCATCGCGTGCGGTCCGGGCGGCATCCTGGCGAGTGGTTACAGCAACGGCACCGTGGGCCTGTGGGACGCCAAGACCCGCAAGAGCCTGACCGATCTGAGCACCGGCACCAACGCGAAGATCAACTGCGTTGCCATCAGCCCGGACGGCAAGACAGTCTCCAGCGGCGGCAGGAACCTCACGACATGGACGATCAAGTAGACGGCGTACCGCCCTCGAGGAACTGTCCGCCGCGCAGACCGGACAGGAAGCCGGAGCTTGCTCGGCTTTGACAGACATTCGAGATCAGAAGCTTGTCCTCAGGCAGATGTCCATCATGGAGAGCACGTCAGACCGGACCAGGACCGCGTCCAGGACGTCACGACTCCCACACCGCCGCAAACCGCACCCGCTCGAAGGGGTGCCCGGGGCCGGCCGCGGTGAGGTACTCGCCGCCGACCTGCCGGGAGATGTCCGGGCCCAGCGGTACGGTCCGGCCGACCACGATCCTGCACCGACCCGGTCAGCGTCCTCCCTGCTCAGCCCTTCCCTCAGAAGAGCCGCACCCATCGTCGAATGGCGTGGCGGCGGATCCGAGACCTGGGCCGATTCACCGCCACAGGAACCAATGCCTGTCCCGTTGGCCCGCAGGACCCCGAAGCCACGTCCGGCGTGGAATAGCGCAGGTTCGGAATACTGCCTCTTCACCAGTACGGGGGCGGAGTCGAGCCGGCCGAGTACGGCACATGGGTCACCGCCGAGCAGCTGCGCCCGCTGCCCGGGGTCGGCCTCGGCCGCATCCCGGCCCACCCCCGCACCCGCACCTCGGCGCCGGCCCGGTGGGCGTGGCTGCTCGACGGCCGCGTCCACGGGCGCCCGGCCACCGTTCACGCCGAGGGCTGCCCGAGCGCCACCGACCGCGCTCATCCGCTGAGCACGATGCAGGCACTCGACGCGCTCGCGCGCCCCGGCACGACGGCGTGCACCGTGTGCGACGCCGCCGAGGCGCTGCTTCCGATCCTCGCCCACGGCCAGGACGACGGCTGCCGGGATAAACGGAACAGCCGTTAGCAAGCCCTGGTGGGCCAGTTCGAGGTGGACGCGCGGTTCAGTACAGGTAGGTGGTGTTGCCGCTCAGGGAGGCGGCGACCGCGGTGTAACCGGTGCCGGGCAGGTTGACCTTGTGGTAGCCGGGGACGGTGGTGCCGTTGCCGAGCTGGCCTTCGCCGTTGTGGCCCCAGGCGTAGACGTTCCCTGCGATGATCGCCACTCCGTGGCGGGCGCCGGCGGAGAGGGCCTGGGCGCCCTTGATGCGGGGGAGTTCCACCGGGGCGGTGCGGTTGGTGCGCGAGACGTTGTCGTCGTAGTTCTCGTCCTCCTGGGGCAGCTGGCCGTACTGGTTGTCGCCCCAGCCCCACACGGTGCCGTTGGAGGTCACGGCGTAGTTGTGGTGGGCGCCGGCGATGATCCGGCTGACGTCCTCCAGCCAGTCGACGTCGACGGGGACGAGGCTGTTCTTGGTGCTGCTGTTGCCGAGCTGTCCCTGGATGTTGTGGCCCCAGCTCTTGATGGTGCCATCCGTGGTCAGGGCGAGTGCGTGGGACTCCCCGGCCGCGATCGCGGCGATGTTCTCCAGGCCCATGACCGGCTTGGGCGCGGAGTGGGTGGCACGGTTGCCGGTGCCGAGTTGGCCGTGAATGCCGCGGCCCCAGGCGTAGACCTTGCCGTCGTCCAGCAGGGCGAGGCTGAAGTCGCTGCCGGCGGCGATCGCCTTGGCCTTGCCCAGGCCCTCGACCCGGACCGGAGTGGAGTGGTCGTCGCCGGTGCTGCCGGTGCCGAGCTGTCCGTGGGCGTTGTCACCCCAGGCGTACACCTTGCCGTCGGCGTCGAGCGCCAGGGCGTGTCTCCCCCCGGCCGCGACGTCCTTGATACCCGTGAGCTGGGAGACGGATACCGGCTCCGTGTGCTGCGTGGTGCTGCCGTCGCCGAGCTGCCCCGAGTGGTTGGCACCCCACGACTTGACCGTGCCGTCGATGCCCAGGGCGAGCGTGAAGGCGTCGGCGGAGCTCGTTCCACCGCTGACGATCTTCACCACATCGGCCGGCACCAGCCCCTTCACCGCCCCGGGGCTCAACCGGGCCGCGGTCTTCCCGTCACCAATCTGCCCGACCCTCCCCGCTCCCCAGGCCAGAACCGCTGTGGCAGTGCTGCGGGGCGAAGGCGCCATGGCTGTCCTCCAAGTCAAAGATCGTCATGTGTCCGCACCAGCCTTTCGTTCCCGATCCCCAAGATCGACCAGCCCCGCCGTGGGTCATTCGAAAGGGGGAGCACCCCTGCACCTGACCCCGTAGCGCCGCGCGCGCCGCCTCGGGGTCGGCGGCCTCCACCACCGCACGCGACCACCGCCCCGGCGAGGCAGCGCCGCGGGCGAGGCAGCGGATCGGCGCTTCGGGCCTCTGCTGCGCCACGCGAACATGGATGTCCTTCAGGGCTTGCTCGGCACCGTCACAGACGTCTAGCCCCCGCACAGGACACGGCTGCCCGACCAGGCAAGTCCAGCGCTCGGAAGGGGTGGTGACCAGGGCGATCCAAGATCGTTCACCCCTGTATGAACAACACCAAGCGCGTACTTGTCGCCCTCACCCTGTCGGGAGCCGTCCTGACCATGTCGGGAGCTGCCCACGCCGAGGCCGCGACTGCCAGCAGCCCCAGCAGGGCCGTTCCGGCTGACGGGATCCTCGGGATCAATCTCAACCACATCCTGCACGGCCTGGGCCTCGGCGTCGGCGGCCAACTCCTCGGCAACGCCAGGGGCGAGAGCCACGCCACCGGCCGTTTCCTCCCCGCCGGCCACTCCGCCGTGCAACCCGCCGCCGCCGTGGTCCCCATTGCCAGCGGCCTCCGGTAGCAGCCACCGAGCTTGCTCTTCCAGAACGGTGAGTCCCGCATGCGGGACTCACCGTTCTATTTCATTCGAAGCCGGGGACCACGAGCACGGGGATGCCCACGAACTCGAGCCAGCCGGTCAGCTGCTGTCGGAGGGTGTCCTTCTCGGCTGGGACCTACAGGGCGTGCTCCTGGCCCTTGGTGCGGTCGAGGCGGAACCAGTCGGGCATCTCCCGCACGAAGGCGTCCGCGCTCGGCCAGGCCGGTGGGACGTGGACGGCTCGCACGGTGTCGATCAGGTCGGGGAAGCGGCCCTCGCGCGGCGGGCCTGGGCCAGCTGCGCGGACAGCTGGCGGTACATCGGCGGCGTGTGCGGCAGCACGCCCTCGGCGGCGAGGATCACCTGCCGCAGCGTGACCTTCAGCGGCGCGTACCCGTCCACGATCTCCCTCGCCCGGCCCACGACGAGGGGCCACCGGATCCGCTCACGAGCCATACCGGTACATGTACCCCTGCGGCGCCGCCGGCCCCCGGACACGGCACAGACCTCTTCCCCCGGCTACGGCGTGGAAAGAGGTGTCGTTTTCCGAAAGGGGCTTGCCCACGGCCTCTGACCTGCGTGAATGGAAGATCATCGGTTTCGGGGGGTCCCACCTCCGGTCACACCTGCGGTCCCCCGCCTAGTACACCCCTGCAGACAACCCTCCAGCCCCCTTCCGGTGCAACCCTCGCGAGGCTCAGCGGGAGGGCTCCCAGGCTTCCGGGCCGGCGCCTCGCCACTCCACGAAGTCGGGGTCGGTGAGGTCCACGTCCTCGGCGTTCTCCAGCCCGGCGGCCGCGAGGAAGACCCTAATGTGCGCGACGCCGATGGCGACGCCGTCGTAGCGCACCCGGCGCCAGCGCTGCTCGTCGGGCGGGTAGACGATCAGCTTCGCGGCCATGCGGCCAGCCTGTTCCCGTCGCTCCCCACCGGCACCTGGCCGGGCGCGAACGGGTGAGGCAGCAGATCGCGGCCGGCCACCGGCAGCCACACCGTGACCTCTGCCCCGGAGTAGGTTCGGAGGTACGGGGTGCGGCCCTGGCCACTGGGGCTGCGACGGGGGCCGCATCCCGACAGGGCTTGCCGACCGGGGAGGTGCCCGCGGCTTGAGCCAGGTCCCTCGTTCGGGTGGACCTGGGGCCGACGGCGAACCGGTCCAGTTCCAGCACCGTCGCAGGGCTCATGAAGCCGATCGGCGAGCAGCACGTGGCGGAGCCCGGCCTGGTGGTCCTGGACATCACCGGCGGGGATGAGGACACGGCCGGGGCCGTCATGGCCGCACTGGAGGAGCGATGGGCAACCTCGGGCATCGGCCCGGTGCGCCGGGATCCCCGTGCGCCCGGGGTCCGGGCCCGGGTCTACGCCGGCGTCCTGCGCCCCGGGCGACAGCGTCCAAGCAACGAGGGCAAGCCCTACCTACCGGGCGGTAGGGTGCTTGCTCAGACTCTCCTGAGGCTTGCCCGGGCTGTCAGGCCTGCCGCTACTTCAGCAGGGTGCGGAACTCTTCGAAGTCGAGGACCCCGTCATGGTTGGCGTCGGCCGCCATGGCCTTCTTGACCTCTTCAGAGAGGTGCCCCTGGGCGCCCTCGGCCTTGAAACGCTCCGCCAATTCGACGATGCTGATCCGCCCGTCACCATCCGTGTCTATCTCGGCGAACAGCGCCCTGAGCTCGGCCTCGTTCATGACATACCCCTTTCACGTTCACAGGCCCCGAAGGCCCGGATGTCCCACCACCCTGCCACACCATCAACATCACTCTGATGGCCAGGCCTTGGGCATACATACCGCCACGCTCCGGCGGGAGTGGGCAACTGCCCTCGCGGGTGGCTTGCCCCGGCTCCCCTAACGCTTGCCCAGGCGCTCAGGCTTGCCCAGCCAACCGGGACCCACAGGCCGTGAGCACGCCCCGGTGCCGCGGCGGTGGAAGCATGGAGCCGGGCCTGTCCGGGCGCAGCGCGACGCCCGCGGCCGACAGCGCGGCGGGCCTTTGCAGCGGGTGGATGCGCCGGGGGCCGAACTCGTCGGAGGCGAGCGTGCGGTCCGGCCGCTCGTTGACCGCGTACTCGATCCGGGCCAGCTTGGCGTCGAAGTCCGCATCAGGAGACTCGTTCCAGGTCTTCGTGCGCTGGAAGGAGATCCCGCGGCGGGCCAGTAAGCACCGCAGAGCCTCCCGGCCGATCCTGATGGGCCGGGCGTTGTTCCTACGCAGGTGATCGGCGAGCTTGCGGATGGACCAGCGAGTGAAGGGCTTGCCCGGCATGGTCGGGCGGGTGGCGGCCGTCTGGACGACGATGTCCTCGTCGTCACGATCGAGAAGGCGGGGACGGCCTCCCGCCCAGCGAGGGTCCAGGCATGCGAGCCCGATCTCCTTGAACTTGTGGATCACGTCGCGGACGGTGTCCTCGTCCGCCTGGACCGGCCGGGCTATGACAGGGACCGTGCTGCCGCCGGCCGAGGCCAGCAGCATCATCGCCCGCCGGAACCGCACGGAGTTCGTACTGCCTCGCCGGACGATGTGCCGGAGATTCTGCCCCTCCTGCTCCGTCAACCCGCGAACCCCGGACCGGTTGCGCCATCCCGCCTCCCCACTGCTCCGGGAAAGCATCACCAACCAGCACAGGCTCACCACATGACCGGACGGTTGGCGGACGTGTACTCGTCCGCGACTGTGAAGACGCTGGCACAGCACGGACACTCTGCTCTACCGAACAGGTGGGCAATTCCGTTGGCCAGCGCCTCCTGCCCGTCGCGGACAGTGATCTCATGCATCCACTGACCGGTTCCGGTGAGTTCCTCGACGGCCGCCGGCCGCAGGTTCCGCCGGATGTCCTCACCGCCGTCATACACCTGCGAGTAGCATCCGAAGCCGCCGATGGCGATCGTCACACCCACGTCACAGTGGGGACAGTCCACGCCCATGATGTCGTCCGTGAAACCCTCCAGAGCGTTCGCCCAGTGGTACTCCTCCTCAACGGCGAGCAGGGCACGGAAGGACACAAGGTAGTCAGCCGGCCGCGACCGCAGGTGCCCGTCCAGCACCTCACGGAACTCCTTGATCGCGTCGGCGCAGTCAGCCAGCAGACCATCGCAGCCGTGCCGTCCTGCCGCCCGCTCAAGGATCTCCCCGGCCAGCTCTGGCCGGCGGCATCACCCAGGGGCGGCGCGGCATGGCGGCCATCCTGGACGGCGTCCCCGAAGAACAGGTACGGGAGACCTCCGTCCGCACCCTCGGCACCGTGCAGCTCGCACTCGTGTCCGGCGTGACGCTCCAGTGCCTCGGTGACCCCTCCACCGCCCCCACGGCCGCCGAGGTACTCGAAGGCATCCAGGCCCTGGCGAAGATCGCACGCTGACCCGTCGCGGTAACTACGGACGCGGACTCATCCCCGTTCACCGCGTGGCGACTTGTGGCGCACCAAGGAGGCCTGCAGAACAAATCGGTCTAAGGGCTGTCCCGTAATCCCCGGCGGATCAGCGCACGGCGTCGGATGCGGTGCATCGCAAGGCGGAGGGGCGCCCCCATACTGGGTGTATTCGGGCGTTCCGACAACGCAGCGAGGTGCCGTAGCCGGCGTCGTGCGCCCGCCGGGGATTACGGGACAGCCCTTAGGCACCAGGCCTGTGACCTGGTGCGGGCGGACGGCGCACACCACGGCCCTCACCGTTCACCCCAGTGAGCAGGTACGCCTCGCCCCCCTCACAGGGGCGAGCCCCGGAAGACCGAGGAGCAGTGGCCGAGCACGACCTGGAAGAGCCGGCCCGGCTCCGCGGCGTACCTCGTGGGCGGCGCTCACCGGCCACCCCGCAGCCGCACGCCTTGCGGACGCCCTCGGCGGGACCGCAGGAGGCTCCGCCCACGCAGCTGACTGCCATTGCCCGAGCCCCCGACCAGCCGCGAGCCGGAGTCGGGATGGTTCCAGGCCCGAGGTACACATGGCCACCACCGCGCTACAGCGTGATGCCGAACGGCTTGACACCGGACCGTAACGGCTGGCAAACCACCGGCGTCGCCGGCAACCCCTCGCGCCCACGTCCTCGGCGGTGGGGCCGCCGCCCTCCTTCGGCTATCGGCCTGGATCGCTGCGCCTTGCTTCAGGAGCCATGGTCGGACGAAGGACCCCGGAACATCACCGGGGCCCTTCTCGGTTGCCGACCTTGGATCGAGGATCAGTACCAGACAGCCACCTGCATCAAGCTCCTGCCCCACATGTCGAACCGGATGCACCGGTAGGCAGCGATCTGCCGGGACGCCACCCAGTAGTTGCCGTAGGCGACGCACTGGGGGTACCAGTAGACCTGGTTGAGCATCACCCAGCGGATCCGGGCCGTGGCGGCAGGCTGGGCCTTCGCGCTGAGGCCCTGTGAGGTCAGGGGCTTGCCGCTCGTGGCCGCTGGGGCAGCACTGGCTTCCCCTGTGACGGTGAGGGCCAGCGCTGCGGTGAGAGTCACCGCAAGAGCCGCCAGGCGGTGTGCGGGTCGGGTGTCCTTGCCGTTCACGAAACCTCCGAGGAGTCCAGCCGGAGCAGGATGGCCGACTCCGGCACGGGGCGAAGCAGCCGATCTCGTGTGCACGCCCCATGACGCTCGCGCGCCGCCCGCGGTTCCTGGCCGACAGCGGAATCCGCAGCTGCGAGTCGGGGGGTGTGCGGGCCCTTCAGCCCCGCTCGCTCCCCCGCCGACAGGTCCCGACGCAGGGTGCGCTGCACAGCACGAAGAGAAGGAACCGAGCCCAGATCACCAGCCGCAGCCGCCTCGACGACCAGCTCCGGGTGCACAGTGCTCCCGGCATGCCGGGCACCAGGCCCTCATCCGCGTACGCCACATCGACACGGGCTACCCGCACCTAACCGGCCTCGGACCGGGCCCGGAGGGCCGGCTACGGCTACAGACGTCGCCCCGCCACAGGAACCGGCCGCCCCCGCCGGGGCCCGGTCCGGCCGGCTCGTAGCCGGACCGGCCACCAGGACCGAACGCCCGGGCGTGGTCCTACGTGGTGAGGTGCTCGGTCGGCGGTTCCGCGTCGTACCAAGCGTCGTGCCCGGTCTGCGTGGTGCCGTCCTCGGCGAGCCGGCGCCGGGCGGTCCCGACTTCCGGTACGGCAGCCAGGAAGGCGGCGACCGCCGTGGTGAACTCCTGCGGGGCGGCGGCGTGCACCAGATGGCCGGCCGGGATGGTGATGAGCCGGGCGTCCGGGACCAGGCGGGCGAGCTCGGCGAGGGCCTCCTGCGGGACGTGGCTGTCCGGCCCGCCCGCCACCACCAGGGTCGGGGCCGTGATCGCGGAGAGGCCCTCCAGCCAGGACGGGTCGGGGCTGTCCAACTGGGGCCGGACCGCGAGGACCATGGCCCAGTCGAAGGACAGCTCGCCCTCGGGCCGCACCGGAGCGACCGGCTCGCGGGGGAACGGCGCCGGGGAGTCCTCCAGGACCAGCCGGACCACCCGCCTCGGGCTGTGCTGCGCGACCAGATACGCGACCACGCCGCCCATCGAGTGGCCGACCAGGTCCACGCGGTCCAGGCCGACGGCGTCCAGGAATCCCAGAACGTCGTCACGCATCAGCTCCAGGGAGTACTCGCCGGTCCGTCCGCTGCGGCCGTGGCCCCGCAGATCCAGGGCGTACACCCGGCGGTCGTGCGCGAGTGCGTCCCGTACGGGGCCCCAGTCGTCCGCGGACTCGCCCAGCGCCGCGAGCAGGAGCAGAGGGGCGCCGCCAGCCGGCCCGGCCACCTGGTAGGCCAGCCGGACGCCGTTCACGGTAAGGAAGTGGTGTTCCGTCATCCGGCTGACAGTACGGTCCACCAACCCTGCGGTGCGGGGGCGGGGGCGGGCCGCCCTTGCTCGGCTACGAGGGGGCGTCGCTGCTGAGCGCCGTCCAAGGCAAGGCCCACGCCGCAGCCCCGCGCGGCGGCCGGGCCCGGGCGGCGGCCGGGCCCGGGCGGCGGCCGGGCCCGGGCGGCGGCCGGCCGAGGGGCGGTGACGCGGGGGCGGCTCCTCGGAATGCCGGGGAGCCGGCCCCCGTCCGGATTCCTCGCAGGCCTGCCCCTCATCACATGCTGACGTGCTTATGCCAGACGGCCTGCGGGGCGAGCTGTCCAGGGTGGGCGAAGCCCAGCGCGTAGCGCCGCCGAAGGCGCCTTTGACCGCTCGCCACGGCCCGCCCACTTCACGGCTCGGCCAGGTACGCCATCACGACCGCCTCCCCGGTGGCGTCCTCATCGCCGCGGTAGTGCCTCACCACCCGCTCCCCGTCGAGGCCGAACACGTCCGCCGTCCGCCCCGTCCCGATCAACTCCCCGATCTCCATCCGGCAGAACCTACCCCGAGCGCCCCGGAGCCGCGTCGAGTTCGGGGGCAACCTTGGCAAGAGGGTGAGCGGCCGGGGCCGCCACCCGGCAGGGCACCGGTCAAGGGGGTCCGGTATGGCACCTTGTCCGCGTGGTTGTGAATCTGCATCGCTGTTGGCCAGGGGGGCCGGTCAACAGAGCAGCTCCCGGGATGACGTTGCTTCGCAGTCGGCCGTTTCGTTGACGGGTAGTCGGCCTGCGCGTAGACAGTGTGGTCACCCAGGGTGGTTTCGGGCTTGGATGCGGATTCTTCTGACCGACGGCATGCCATGGCCGCTCGACGGCTTCCCGGCCTGCACGGTTCGACCGCTCACGGCTTCCCTGAGCAGAAAGCCCTACCTCGGAGTCAAGCGTGTGGACGACCGAGCCGAGATCCAGTGCTCCGGTCGTCCACGTCGATGTGCATTGACATCCGTGTCAGCGGAAGTCCTCCGCGTGGTCCACCGCCCACTCCCGGAAGGACCGGGCCGGGGTACCGGTGATGCGCTCCACCTCATCGTTGACCGGCTCCGGATTGGCGAGCATCTCCGCCTGGGCCGGCATCACGGCCTCCACCAGCTCTGCCGGGTAGCCTGCGGCCTTCATCTGCTCGACGGCCTCGTCCAGTGCGATCTCCTCGAACCGCACCGGCCGGCCGATGGCCTCGCTGATCAGTGCCACCTGCCGTTCCTGGGTGATCAGTTCGAGGCCGGTGATCAGGGGGTGGGCGCCGAGCAGGACGTCGGTCGTCAACGCCTGAACGGCTACCGCAGCAATGTCCGCCTCGTGGATCAGCGGGCGGGCCAGCCTTGCCAGCGGCGCCCGTACCGCACCGGTAGTGCGGATCTCCTCCGCCCAGCCCAGCGTGTTGCTCGCGAAACCGGTGGGCCTCAGCGCTGTCCACTCCAGGCCCGATGCCTCGATCAGCCGCTCCAGCTCCGTGTGGAACATGGTGATCGCCTCGCCCGGCTTCTCCTCGCTCCCGACCCCGGCGGATGACAGGTACACCACCCGTCGGGCGCGCTTCCCGATCGCGTCGATCACGTCCGACGCGCCCTCGGCTCTCAGGAACGGCCACACCAGGAAGACCGAATCGACGCCCTCCAGAGCCGTGTCCAGCGACGCGGGATCACCGAGATCACCGCGTACCGCCTGCACACCCTCCGGGAAGTCCGCCTCTCCTCTCACCAGCGCCCGAACGGGAACGCCCGCCGCGTGCAGTCGGGTCACCACCGCGCCGCCGACCTTTCCAGTCGCGCCGGTCACCAGGATCCTGGGCTGTGTCATCGGAACCTCCTCGTCTCGCCGTTCGATGACACGACTCTCATACATCAACCAAGGTTCAGGTCAAGCACCGGTCGGCCAGAGCAACCGACAGGCGCTGCGCCAACTCCCGAAGCCAGACCGGTCACCAGGTGTCCTTGGCCAACTGGCAACCAATGAGGCCAACCACGACGCAACGGCACAGCGGTCTGTCCGTTTCTCCGGGAGGAGAAATCGCCGGGCTCTGTCCGCGAGTCCGGGACTTGAGGCTGTCCGGGACGTCGCCGTGATCGGCACGGCGACCGTACGTCAGGAGCTGCCTGTGTCCCCCATCGTTCCCTCGCTGTCCCCGCACACTGGCTTCACCGCCACCCGCGCCCACAAGCTCACACCCGGCCAGAAGACCGCCAACCGCGTCCTCACCGTCGGACGTTCGCCGGTCGAGCACGGCTTCGCCCACCTCAAGAACTGGCGGACTCTCACCGAACTCCGTACCGACCCCGCCCGCGCCACCCACCTCCTGCGCGCCTTGCTCGTGCTGACGAACTTCGAGGTCAATCGCTGACAGGCCCTTGTCCGGCCCTGCCCCGGCACAGCGGTCACCAGTGAGGGGGACCTTCACACGCGTTGACGGTCTCAAGGCCATCGCTGTTCACGGCCAAGGGTGCGCAGCCGGTCGCGGGTGGCTGCTGGCAGGTCGGTCACCACGCAGTCCCAGGCGTGGTGGAGCATGTCGGTGAGGTCTTCGTCGGGCATCGTGTCGTCGTCCAGCTGCACGGTGAGCCAGTGCCACCGGCGGCCCTGGTACCACGGGCGCACGGCCGCGTCCTGCTCGCACAGGTGCAGGGCGAGCTGGGGTTCGCACTTGACGGTGACCTGGTCGGGGTGGGTCCTGGTGGCTGCCGCGAGCATGGCGAAGATGCTGCCGCCGACCTTGTAGACGGGCCTGTTGGGACCGTAGGGCTCCTCCTCCGTCACCTCCGGCAACGCGAGGGCGAGCTCCGCGACGTCCTCGGGAGTCATGGTGATGTCCTTCGTCCGGCCGGGCTACCAGGGGGGCGCGCTCAGCGGTAGTCGTCGGGGTCGGGCGCCTGTCCGGTGCGCATGTACTCCTGGAAGTAGCGGACGGAGTCGGGGGCCGATCCGTCGGCGTCAGTGAAGCCGTACTGCCTGGCCAGGGTGCCGACGGACAGGGAGCTGCCGGTGAAGCGGGCCACGTCCGGGTCGGTGGCGAGTGCGGTGACGGCCCGGGCGGTGAACAGCGGGGTCTCGGAGATGGCGAACGTGGGGTCCGCTTTGCAGCCGTCGCGCCAGTTGTCCTCGGTGATGTGGAACGCGTCGAGCATCGCCTCGGTACGCATCCAGCCCGGGGCCAGGCCCAGTGCCGTACAGCCGTACTCCTTGATCTCCTCAGACAGTGCCCACGTCATCCGGAACGGGGCGAACTTGGCGAGGTCGAAGGCGAAGGGGGCACGGTAGTGGCCGTTGTTGAACTCTGCGGTGCCGTCGGTGAGCTCCACGACCAGGCCGCCGGGGCGGCGGATCAGCAGGGGCAGGAGGTAGTGGCTGGTGACGTAGTAGGTGTCGATGCCGAGCCGCAGCATGCGCAGGCCGTTGTCGAGGTCGCAGTCCCACATCTTCTTGCCGCGCTCGACGAGGTGCTCCGCGCCCCAGATGGCGTTGACGAGGATGTCCAGCCGGCCTTGCTCCTGGTCGATGCGCTCGGCGAGCGCCTGCACCTGCTCCGCCTGGAGGTGATCGACCACGACGGGGATGCCCTCGCCGCCGGCGGCGGTGACCAGCTCGGCGGTCTCCTCGACGGTCTCGGCCGGGCGGCCCGACTCGCCCGCCTTGCCGCGGGTGGTGCGGCCGGTCACGTAGACGGTGGCCCCGGCCCGGCCGAGCTCGACGGCGATCGCCCGGGCCCCGCCCCGGGTGGCCCCGGTGACCAGCGCCACCTTCCCCGCCAGCGCCGTGCCTTCGTCGTGGTTCATGTGGGTCTTTCCTTGTTCGCTCAAAGATGGTGATCGGAGCACGGTCTGTACCCCGATGATTCGGTCCCCGTCCGTCCGCTGCACTGCGCGGACCAGGGGGTGCCTCACCCGTTCTTGCCGGCGGCGCTGATGCAGAAGGACTGGCCCGAAGGGTCGAGCAGCACCGTCCGGTGCCTGCCACCGGGCTGGTGGGCCGGCTTGGTGGCACCGGGGCCGACCGGACGCCGCTCGGCGTCCTCCACGTCGGCGAAGGTCAGGTCGAGGTGGACGACGGGCTCGTCCGCGTTCAGGGCTCTGGCCTTTCTGTTGTCCGGAGCCCGGGTCAGGCGTATTTGCCGAGTTCGCTGGCCTGGAGGGCGGCTTGGTCGTTGATGCCGATGACGTAGCCGTCCGGGTCGCGGAAGTAGAACATGCGCTGGCCGGTGTGGTCGGTGCCGGTGTCCTTGATGATCTCGGCGTGCCGGGAGATGAGGTCGTGGGCGCCGTCGAAGTCGTCCACGCCGAGGTAGAACATGCCGGCGAAGCCGATGGGGGTGTCGGCCAGGCTGGGCAGCCAGTTCTTCAGGTCGGCGTTGCTGTAGAGCATGGCGCAGAATCCGCCCTGGTAGAGGAGCATGTGGATGTCGTCGCCGGGCTTGGCGGTGCTGGAATCGATGTCGAAGCCGAGCTGTTTGTAGAACGCGATGCTGGCCGCGGTGTCCTTGACACTCAGGCAGGGGGCGAATGGCATGTGTCCTCCATGGTCGGGTGCGGCTTTCACCAGGGTGCGGGCGCGAGGGGCCGGTATGCGCCGGGTGCCCTGCGGTTCCTTTCTCCGCCGGTCGGGGCGGGCGTGCACTCCTGGGGCCGCCGTCTTGGTGAGCGCAGCCGCTGTGGGCGGCTGGCGGCCTGTGTCAGTGGGTGCTGCTGATGCAGAAGGGCTGGCCGGAGGGGTCGAGCAGGACGGTCCAGTGGTCCCCGCCCGGCTGGTGGGAGGGCTTGGTGGCGCCCAGCCCGAGGAGCTGCTTCTCCGCTGCCTGGGCGTCGTCGAACCTGATGTCGATGTGGAAGGCGAGTTCGTCCCTCGGCCAGGTCGGGGCTTTGAACGACGCGGCGGACCAGAAGACGTACATCATGTCGCCGACCCACACGGGGAAGGCCGCCGGGTTTCCGTCCTCGTCCCGGTACGGCTCGGAGACCTGCGCACCGAGGGCGGCGGCGTAGAACTTCGCGAGCTCGCCTCCGTCCTCGGCCCAGATCGCGTGCGACAGCACCTTGCCGTTCAGGGCGCTGCCTGGGTTTGTGTCGGCCATGGTTCTTCTCCTCTGTGGGTCGGACGGGCGGTTTCCGCCCTCTCGATTCGACTGTAACGGTCATATAGGTCAGATAATGTCCTATATGGCTCATGGTGGGATTAGTGATGCGGACCGTGGCGGCCTGACCACGCTGTTCTGGTCCAACGGCAACCCGGGGGCACCTTCCGCCTGGACATGGACGAGCGCCTCGACCTGGGGTCGGCCTTCGTCGCGCCCCGACCCCGCACACCGGCGGAGCCGGCGCCGCTCCGGTCGACCGCGCAGGCAAGGCCAAGGACTTCCAGGACCTCACCGGCCAGGCGACGACGAGCGTGATGCCCGTGGGTACGGCGAGGACGACTCCGAGTGGGACCGCAGCTGCCGGTGTCCGGGCGGGGATTGTCACGACCCGGGCCCGGGCGTCAGCGGCGCGCCCGGGCCGCTCAGCCCTGGGGCGGCAGGCTGAACAGGCCGATGCGGTTGCCGCGTGGGTCGATGAGACGGGCGAAGACCAGGCCGTAGGCGGTGCTCCGGGGCTCGTCGTCCACCCTCGCGCCCAGCGAGACGGCCTTGGCGACCGTGGCGGGCACGTCCGTGGTCAGGATGGAGATGATGGCGAACTCCGGTGCGTGCGGGTTGCCGCTGCGGTCGTAGGCGCCACCGGTGGGGATCGGGCCGCGGGTCCGGATGCCGTGGTACGGGGTGCCGACCGAGCCGGGGTCGTACTCGAAGCCCCAGCCGAATGCCGTGCCGTAGAAGGCCCGGGTCGCTTCCAGGTCGGTGGTGGACAGCTCGAACTGGGCCATGGCGCCGGGCTGCGGGAGCTGGGGAGACAGCCCGCCGACGGGAGCCACGAGGGTCAGCAGGTTGCCGCGCGGGTCCCTGATCCGGGCGCGGACCGTGCCGTCACCGTCCTCGGCCGCCAAGGTGACCACTGTCGCCCCCAGCTTCTGGAGCCGGGACGCATCGGCGGCCACGTCGGCGGACTCGACACGCAGGCTGATGGCCTCCTCGGTGCCGGCGGGGTGCTGACGGATCTGGCCCGTCGGGGCAAGGGCGCCCGGGGCCGTGATGCGGGTGAGGACGGCGCCGTCGGCACCGGAGGCGGGCTCCGGCTCGAAGGTCCAGCCCAGCCAGGGTTCGTAGAAGTCCTTGACGGCCCGGGCGTCGCTCGTGTCGATCTCGAAGCCGAAGACCATGTCCAGCGGGGGCGCTTCCATGACACGCTCCAAAACACTAAGGGGAGGAAGAAGAGGGTCCTCTTCCGGGGAACGAATCCCACGCTAGAAGCCTTTTAGGACAGCTTCTGTCACCCTTTCCTGGCAGGCTCACAGCCATGACCCAGGACCTGCCCGCCCGCATGCTGCGCCTGCTGTCCCTGCTGCAGACCCGCCGCGCCTGGACCGGCGACGAACTCGCCGACCGCCTCGACGTCACCCTGCGCACCATCCGCCGCGACATCGACCGCCTGCGCGAGCTCGGCTACCCCGTCCAAAGCACCACCGGCCGCGCCGGCGGCTACCGCCTGGCCGCCGGCGCCGACCTGCCCCCGCTGCTCCTCGACGACGAGGAAGCCGTCGCCATCGCCACCGCCCTGCGCACCGCCACCAGCGGCGTGAGCGGCATCGCCGAGAGCGCGGTACGCGCCCTGGCCAAACTGGAACAGGTACTGCCCACCCGGCTGCGCCACCAGGTCGCCGCGATCCATGCCGCCACCGCCACCGTCCCCTGGGACCGAGGACCCGGGGCCGACCCCTCCGCGCTGGCCGTCCTGGCCGCGGCCTGCCGCGACCACGAGATCGTCACCTTCACCTACGACTCCAGAAGCGGCGGTACCGCGCCGCGCCGCGTCGAGCCGCACAGCCTGGTCGTCGCGGCCACCCGCTGGTACCTGATCGCCTACGACACCGACCGCACCGACTGGCGCACCTTCCGCGTGGACCGGCTCACCCACCCCGCCCCCACCGGCCGCCGCGTCACCCCCCGCGAGCTGCCCGCCACCGACCCCGTCGCCTTCCTCGCCGCACGCATCGCAGCCGCCCCCGCCCGCTACACCCTGAGCGTCACCGTCCCCGCCGACACCGCCACCATCCTCGAGCGCACCCAGGTCCTACCCGGGCGCGTCCAGAGCACCGGCGCGCAGACCAGCACCATCAACCTGGCCGCCGACGCCCCCCGCCGCATCGCCCTCCAGCTCTTCGACCTCGCCCCCGGCCCCGGCAGCACCTTTCAAGGAAGCCCCGAACTCGCCCCGCACCTGGAGCAGTTCGCACAGCTCCTGCAGGACGTGGCCCGCGCGCTCACCACCAGCAAGCCGGACGAGCACGCTCCCACCACGAAGGACGACTGAGCGGCCGTCCAGCGTCAACCGACCAGGTCACTTGGGCGGCAGCTCAGCCGTCGCGTCCAAAGCCACCCGCAGCCACTCCTCCAGCGCGTCGTCATCCAGCACCTCCCCGGCCACGCACACCCAGCCCTTCGACACCCGCCCCTTGAACTCATACGGCCGCGCCCCGGGCCGCGCGAGCGCGTCAGCCATGTCCTCCAGTGCCACCCGCAGAAACAGATCGTCGCCCGACACACCGCCCAGCGTGTTGCCCTGCAACAGGAACGTGACCGCACCGAACACCTTCTTCTCGGCCACCGCGCCATCCGTCTCCAGCCGCTCCCGGACCCGCTCCGCCAACGCCTCGTCGTACGCCATGAACCGAACCTAACGGCACCCCCGGGCCCGCGCTCGCTCAGCACCGGGCCCCACCCCCACGCCCGAAGCACTCGCCGAACGGAAGCGCAGCGCCCCCAGGTAATGACGACCAGGGACGTCGTACGCACGGCCCTGGAGCGCGCGCCCAGGATGCAGGCGGCCCGGTGTACTGCTCCCAGCACGCCGGGCACCGGGACTGGCCCGTACACGCCCTATAGGCACGGGCCGCCCGCGCCCCCGACGAGAGACCTCTCCCCCGGGCGTCCGCCGGTCAGCCGGTGGGCTCCGCCTCGGTCCAGCCGAGGACGTCTTGCCGGCGGACGTCCTCGCCGAGGACGGCGAGCATGTCCGCCACCTCGGCCAGTTCCTGGACGTCGCCCGGGCCCTCGGCAACGAGCAGCCGCCAGACTGCGTGGGCGTTGCGGGCCACGTGCACCGGGTCCGCCGCAGGCCGGGCCCGCTCCCCCTGCCCGCGCCAGTCGGTGCGCTGGCCAAGGGTGAGCCAGGCTCGGGCGGTGAGGCCCGGGGCTCCCGAGTGAAGGAGCAGCTGTCCTGTCGCACTGCGGCTGTCCGATGGTGGACCGCTGACGAGCTGGGATGCCAGGTCGCTTGCGACCGCGGAAGCTCGGATTTCTCAAGCGACCTGGCTTTTACGGGACTCTCGTTCGCGGTAGAGGCGGGCCACGGCCACGGAGATATCGGTGTAACCCGCCATGCCGTCTGCTGGTCGTGGACCGCTTCAGGCTTGGCTTCCGGGCTGGAGCTTCAGCAGTTGACCAGGGTGCGATCCAGGAGGGGGAGCAGTCGATCCCAGTGGCGCTTCAGCCCGGAGGCGCTGAAAGCGTCGGTGTCGGACATGGTGAAGCCGTGGATGGTGCCGTGGTAGATCTCGGAGGTGTAGCCGACACCTGCCGCATCCAGGGCCTGGTTGAGCTCGCCGAGGGCCTCAGGTGTCATGTCGCCTTCGGCGTGGCCGAGGTGGACCTGGGCGGTGAGTTTGGAGAAGAGGTTGGCCCCGTCGACACCCACGGGGGCGTGGAACGCGGCGACGGCCGCCACATGGTCGGGGTGGGCCGCGGCGGTGCGCATCGCGTAGAGGCCGCCTATGCAGTAGCCGGTCACCGCGACCGGTCCGGCGCCGACCTCCGGCTGGGTGGTGAGGAACCTGAGGTAGGCGTCGGCGTCGCTCAGGACACGTTCGGCGGTGTGCGCCTCGATCAGGGGCATCAGCTGGGCGAACACCGCGGGCCGAACCTCTCCTCCGATGTACTCGGGAAGTTCGAGCAGCGGTGCGGGGCCGTGCCGGTAGAAGGAGTTGGGGACGAGCACGTAGTAGCCGTGCCCGGCCAGTTCGCGGGCCATCTCCCGCAGCACGGGCCGGATGCCGAAGCCGTCGGCGTACATCAGAACCCCTGGGTGCCGCTCGCTGTCGTCGGGGAAGGCGACGAAGGCGTCGGCCTGGCCGTCCGTCGTGGGAATCCGCAGCGTCTTGGTGGGCATGATTGCTCCTGTCGTGGTTGATGTGCAGAGCCTGTGATCAACACGACGGAGGCGGAGCCCGCGCAGCAGCGCAAGAGCCTCGATCAAACAGCGGGCCCAAACCAGCCCGTACGGCGCTCAGAAGAGCACCGGGTCACCGATCCGTGTGCGGCGCAAGGCCATCCCGGTATTCATAGCCGCACAGCGTAGCCCACCGGCAATGAGCCGACGCCAGCACTGCAGCCCGAGCGTATGCCTCGATTGGATGAGAACCGACACACGCCGCATGAGACACAGTGAGAATCCGACAGCTTCAGTGCGACAGGACAGCAGCCGATGCGGCCCTGTTCTCCCGAAGCTACGGCGAAGTGAAAAGTAGCTCTCTGTAATCAGAGTGACGCTCGGTCAGGGAGGGTGGGACGGGGGCCGGGGGCTTCGCCGGCCTGGAGAGCGCCGAAGTCGGCGCGAGCCTGCTCGACGGCTTCAGGATACGCCTCGCGCTTGGCGTGCTCGGCGAGCGCCCCTGGACTGGCAGCGGCACCAGCGCGTGCTCGCGGACCTGGTCGACGCCGACGGCCAACTGCCCGACATCGCACCCGGCGTGCTCATGGACGGCGACGACACGGCGAGTTGCTCCAGCAGCAGAAACAGCAGGCCACCTGGGCGTCGACTGGGCCCGGTAGAGGGGCTGGCATCCACCCACCCGCCCGTTCACACAGGCGGGTGGGTGGGCGGGCGGGTGCCGAAGGCCATGGCTGCGGCGATGGCGGACAGCGCGGCAAGCAGCGCGAACAGGGCAGGGTAGCCGCCGAGCGGCGGGGCGAGTCCTGCGCCGGCGAAGGGGGCGAACGCTCCTGCCGTGTAGGCAGGAGCGGCGAGGACGCCGGAGAGCCTGCCGTAGTGGGGGGCGCCCCAGCGGTCGATGACGGCGGTGGCTTGGAGGAGGGTGAGGTTGCCGCGCACGGTTCCTGACAGCACGGACAACAGGACGATGAGGGCGTAGGGGCCGGGCAGGAGGGCGAGGGCGGCGGTGGTGAGTCCTCCCAGGCCGATCAAGGCGGTGGTGCGAGCGGTGGCGCTGGTGCGGCGGACGAGGGCGGCGTAGAGCGTGCGGCCGATGGTCTGGCCGGCGCCGCTGAGTCCGAGGGCCCACGCGGCCTGGGTGGTGGTGTAGCCGCGTTCGAGCAGGAGCGGGACAAGGGCGAAGACGACGGCGTACATCGCGAACGCCGACAGCATGAAGGCGGCGGCCAGCATCCGGAACGCCCGTGAGCGCACAACGTGGTTGCTGTCGGCGGTCATGTGGGGTGGGGCCTGCGGTGCCGGGGGCCACGGCGCCTTCAGAGCGCGGGCGTGCGCCGGGATGGTCAGGACGGCCAGGACGGCTGCGAGCACAACGTAGGTGGTGCGCCAGGACAGGTGGCTGGCCAGGACTGCGGTCAGGGGTGCGAAGACGGTGGGGGCGAGTCCTCCGGCGAGGGTGACGAACGTCAGGGCGCGGACGTGGTCGGGGGCCCACCAGCGGGTGAGCGCGGTGAAGGCCGGTTGGTAGAGGGTGGCGGCCATCGCCACCCCGGCCAGAAGCCATCCGCCGAAGAAGACGGCCAGGTTCGGGGCGGCGGCCACGACCAGAAGGGCCAGGACACCGACGGTGGAGCCGGCCGTCATGACGGTGCGCGGCCCGCGGTGGTCCAGTACGCGGCCTACGCAGATGCCGGCGATGGCGGAGACGATCAGTGCGGTGGAGAACGCGGCGGTGGTCGCTCCTGCGGTCCATCCGGTGTTCGTGGTGATGGTGGGGTTGAGGACGGGGAAGGCGTAGTAGACGATGCCCCAGCTGGTGATCTGGGTGAGGCAGAGGGCTGGCAGGACGGCGCGTGGCCGTGGCCGCTCCCTGGCTTCGGTCACGGCCATGCTGGCCTGGGTGTTGGGCACGATGGTTCAGCAGCCGCCGCGGGAGGCGGGCGCGCCGCCGATGGTGACGGTGGGCGGGGCGGCGCGGCGGCTGCCTTCGTTCCGGTCGGCTGCCTCGGGTTGGTCGAAGAGGCCCGCGCCGTCGCTGACTCCGGTTTCAGGGAGGGTGGGTTCGACGCGCTCGGTATCCTCGTGGCCGTCGGTGGGGTGGACGGCGATGAAGCGGACCTGCTCGTAGCCGGTCGTGTCGAGGAAGGCCGGGGCGCGGTCGTAGGACTTCATGTCGAGGAGGGGGACGTCCTTCTGGGCCAGGAAGGCTCCCGCGGTGGCCAGAGCTGCTGTCGTGAAGGTACGCATGATCGTTCCAACGGTGCGCTGGGGATGGTTCGTCACGGAGCGTGAATGGTGGTCACCCGAACGGACGACCTGGTGGCCGGGATTCTCGTACTCGAGGCGGGCATTGCGCTGGGCCAGGGCCGCGGGGGTGCACGGGGAGCCGTTGGGCGACTGGTAGCCGGCGAGGCGCTGACGGTGCGGCGGGAACGGGCAGGGGTGTAGGCCTTGCCGTGCTGTCCGGGTCAGCCCCTGGTCGAGCGCGGTGTCCTCCGTGGGGCTCCGGTTCGGCACCGCCTCGTTCGCTACAAGTACTCGCATGCCGCCGCGCTGGTGGACCTGGACGGTAGCGCCGACTGGCCCCCTATACTCCGGCAAGTCCGATCTGCCGTGTTCAGCCTTTGCCATCGGAGCGTCCGGTGCGTATCACTACCGCCGACTATCTGTTCGACCAGCCGAGTGCGGGCCTGCTGGGGCTGACGCTGCCCGGGGTGTTCGCCGCCGCGGCCGAAGTCGCGCCGGATGCCGTCGCGGCGACCGACGGGAGGACGTCGTGGACCTGGCGGCAGTGGCAGGCCGATTCGCAGGCGTTGGCTGCAGGGTTGCAGCGCAAGGGAGTGCGGTCGGGTGACGTCGTCGCCATCCGGCTGCCCAATGACTGGCGATTCCTGACCGCGCACATCGCCGTGGCCTCCATCGGTGCGGTCATGCTGCCTCTGCCCCCGGCGCTTGAGACCTCTGACTTGCGTGCGGTGCTCGACCGCGTCGAGCCGGTGTTCGTCGTGGACACCGGCACCTGGGCGCGGTTGTTGGCCGACGGGACAGGCGAACAGCCCGGTCCGGTGACGGTGCATCCCGACATGCCGCTGCTGGTGCTGCCCTCCTCCGGCACCACCGCGGCGCGCCCCAAGCTCTGCCTGCACACCCACGACGCCTCGTTGTCCAACACGGCGGCGATCGCGGCGGACGGACTGGTCACCGAGGCCGACGTGCTCCTCAGCGCCCTTCCGTTCCGTGGGTTCACCCTGCAGCTGATCCACCTCACGCTGTTCACCCGCGCCCGCCAGGCCCTGCTGTCCCACTGGGACGCCGACTCCTTCCTCGACCTCGCCGCCCGTACAGGCGCCACCGTGCTCTACGCGGTGCCCGCACAACTCGGTGACCTCGTGCGCAGGCTCGACACCCGCTCCGCCGGCGAGGTAGCTCTGCGCTGGGTACGCACGGGATGCGCCTCGGTGCCGGCCTCCCTGGTCGAGGACCTGCATCGGATCACCGGTGCCCGTGTGATCGTGCAGTGGGGCATGTCAGAGGTATGGGCAGGCACCTACACACGGCACGACGACCCCGATGATGCGGTGTCGACCACCATCGGCACCCCCGTCGCCAGGGCGCGGGTACGTGTGGTCGAGGGTGAACTCCAGCTGCGCGGACCGTCGATGTTCCGCGGCTACCTGGGCGAGCCGGAGCTGACCGACGCCGCGGTGACCGACGACGGGTGGCTGCGCACCGGCGACCGTGCCGAGATCGACGTCGACGGCCGGGTGCGCTTCCTGGGCCGCTCCAGCGAGATGATCAACGCCGGTGGGCGCGAGTTCCCCGCCCGCGAGGTCGAGGACCTGTTGGCCCGCTTCGGCCGGGTCGTCGTGGTCTGCCGCCCGGACGACCGGCACAGGGAGTATCCGTGTGTGGTCGTCGACCGGCCCGACGTCACGCTGGCGGAGGTCGCCCAGGCCCTGCGCGCCGTGGGCCTGGACGAGTACAAGATTCCGCGCGAGTTGATCACCGTCGAGGAGATCCCGCTGACCTACAGCGGCAAGATCAACCGCAGGCTGGTCACCGAGATGCTCTACGAGCGAGCCACTTGAGGCTGGGCTGCGCCGTGGCCCGTTCCGCCACGACCAGGCGCGTCGGCCACGCGCCGGGCCAGGGTGAGGCCATCGGCGATGTTGAGCATCACCAGGTCGACCCGGGGGTCGGTCCGCGCGTGCTCGTTGAGGGCGTGCACCCCCGCGGCCTTGCTGCCCGGCTCCGGGCGCACCACCTGGCCGGAGAACAGACTGTTGTCCACGACGAGCAGACCGCCGGGCCGTAGCCGGGGTACGAGTTCCGCCCAGTAGTCGAGGTATTCCGGCTTGTGGCCGTCGATGAAGGCCAGGTCCAGATGCGGGCCGGCGGGCATCGCCCGCAGGGTCTCCAGCGCGGGCCCGATGCGCACCTCGATCCGATCGGCCACCTCGGCCCGCTCGAAGTGGGGCCGGGCGATCTCGGCGAACCGGGAGTCGATCTCGCACGTGACCAGCCGTCCGTCCGGAGGCAGTCCGCGAGCCAGGGCGATGGCCGAGGAGCCGGTGAACATGCCGACCTCGACCACCGAGCGGGCGTTGGTGAGCCGGACCAGGAAGGTCAGCAGCGCTGCCTCCTCCAGCGGCAGCGTCATGTGCGCGAGCTCCGGCACGGCGGCGCGGGTCTGCCTGGCCAGCTCCGTCAGCAGCTCATCGGCCGCGCGGCCGTGGTGGAGCAGGTAGCCCCGGACCTCCGGGGTGTCGGCCACGGTTTTGTGTCCAACCAGCACGGCATCTGTCCTTTCAGTGGTCATTGACCCGGACGATCGTCTTGCCCGCCGAGGTGGCGGTCGCGCCCCGGGCCAGTGCGGCCGGAACCTCCTCGAGGGACAGCGTTCCGCCGACCAGCGTGGCGGGGTCGAGCCGTCCGGCGAGGAAGAGGTTGAGCAGGTAGGGGAAGATTCCGCCGCAGTGTCCGCGGGCGCCGATGAGGCGTGCCGCGTGGGACACCCAGGGGTTCGAGTCAAGGCGGGTGGCCGTGTCGGTGCGGGAGAGCAGCAGACACCGGGCTCCCGGACGCAGGTGGCGTTCGATGACCGGCAGGGTGACCGCCGGGTCGCCCGAGGCCTCCACGTGCACCTCGGCATCCAGCAAGGAGGTATCCGGCGGCGGGGCCTGGCCGTCCGTGGGGCTCAGGCAGGCCGAGAAGCCGAGCCGTTGCGCGAGTTCCCGGCGGCCGGGCACCGGGTCCACCCCGACCACCCGGCTCGCCCCGCCGACGTGGCACAGCACGCCGGCGAACAGGCCCAGCGGCCCCAGGCCGTGCACGGTCACCCTCTCCCCCGGTCGAATCCCGCCGCCCTCGACGAAAATCGCGTTGTACACACAGCCCAGCGGTTCCAGCAACGCACCAGCCAGCAGCGTGTCCTGACGGCTCCAGCCGCTGTCCCGCAGCAGGGACAGCCGGTGGCAAGCGGTCTCGGGCACCACGACGAAGTCGGCCAGCGCGCCCGGAGCGGTCAGCCCCGTCAGCACCACGCGCTCGCACTGGTTACGGCGGCCGCGCAGGCAGGTGTCGCAGGTGCCACAGGCCAACACGCTCTCCAGCGCGACCAGGTCACCCCGGCTCACCCGGGTCACCAGCGCCCCGGTGCGCACGACCTCGCCGGAGGCCTCGTGGCCAAGTACCACAGGCAGGCTGATCGGACCACCGAACACCGAGGTGTTGTCCGGCCTGAACCGGCAGGCGTCGGTGTCGGTGCCGCAGATCCCACACAGAGCAACGCGGACCAGCACCTCGGTCGGACCGGGCACGGGGACGGGCATGCTGACCAGGTCGAGCCTGCCAAAGCCACAACCGTCGTCCGGAGCGGACAACCGCAGGGCCCTCATCTCGGTCCCGACCTCGTCGCAATGCACGAGCTCCGTCAACGTGCTGGCCATAAGGCGTCACCCAGCCTTCTCGGTGCGCGCGGCCACACCGGCTCCGGGCCGACTCGCATCGGAACCCACGCTCCCACCCCCGTTCAGCCAGACACCGCCCGTCGCCGCATCCACGGTCGGGACGCAGGGCTGCCCCAGGCCGGAACCCGCAGCGTCCGCCCCGCCCAAGCCAAGCTCGCGCCGCAGCAACGAGACCCGTGCGCAATGGGATCGGCCACTTCTGCCAGCAGCCGTGAACAGCAGCGTCGGGATACCCACCGGCGCCACAGAGAAGGCGATCACGTCCACACCGCGATCCTGCTGCACAGTGATCCACAACCACAGCACAACCGACCCCCTTCACCCCCTGGACAGCCAACAACCTTCGTTCGGGTGACAACACGCACCACCACGAACCCGATCCAGCTCGCGCTGTGGGCTGGGCACGGGCCGGTCGTCGTGTTCGCCACGTACGCCTCCCTGGTGGACCGCGAGGACATCGACGCACCCGAGGGCCAACGGAAGGTTCGCGGGCGTCGTCTTCGACGGCGACGACGTCGGCAAGTGGCTCCAGCAGCAGAAGCAGCCGGCCACCTGGGCGCGGCTGCTGCCCGAGCAGCAGGAGCGGCTGACCAGGCTCGGCGCACAGCCCGACCTGACGCCCCCTCCAGCCCCTGCGGCCGGTCGCGCGGCGAAGGGGCCGGGCGCAGCAGGCGTTCCAGCGGGGCCTGGCGGCGCTCGCGCAGTGGGTAGAGCGGGAAGGCGCGGCGGGTCAGGCAGGGGTGTCCTGCTCGGTGGCCGGGCTTTCCTCGGCGGCGATCTGCGCTTGGACCTCTGCGGTCCAATGAGTGGTCACCCAATGCGATGTGGGACCGGTTCGAGCGGCTGATGCCGGCCGATGCGGTCCACAACCGGCAAGGCCGATCACCGCCGCGCTCTTGGGGCCCATCGCGTGGAAGTGCCGAACCAGTCGCCCTGACGGGACCTGCCCCACAGGCTCGGCCCGTTCCGGACCGCCCACGAACGCCTGGTCAGAGGAGCCGTCGACGGCATGCGGAAGACGATCCTTGCCGCCGTCCTGTCAGCGGCCGACGCTGACGACAAGATCGACTGGATGGTGTCGTCGGACTCCACCACCGTACGTCCCACCAACACGCCGCAGGCGCACGCGAATGGGGGCGACCAGAACCGGTAAGCCCGCCGACGGACGCGCACCCGGCGGGCGGACCGGCAAAGTCCGAATCGCCGCGGACGGCGGTCACGACCTGCGGCGTCTTACGACCCCGGGGGTAATTGGAGTCCGGACATGTCGACCTGACGGTTCGGCTGGTGGATCAGCTGGCTCTGTCGCGGACGAGGACGAGTTCAGTGCTGGTCCGGCGGCGGGTGGGGCGCCGCGCGGAGCGGTCGGAGACCAGGCCGGCGATCGCCAGATGGGTCTCGGCGTAGGTGTCACGGCATCCGGTGAAGCGTCGCAGGGGCGCCCATTGCCGCAGCTCGGCGTTGGTGTGCTCGATGCAGATCCGGCCTGAGGACTGTCGCCGCTGTGCCTCGTGCCAGGCCCGCTTCTCGCCGTCACACGCGTCGTCCTTCGGCTTCCTCGGCGGGACGGTGACCTGGCCGGGGAACTCCTTGGCCAGCCCGGCATAGCCGGCGTCGGCCTGGGACTTCACCGACGGGTGAAGCCTGAACTGCTCGGCGATGCCCTCAGTGCCCACGGCGGTCTGGTCGTGCATTCGGCCGGGCCGTACGACGCCGGACAGCAGCATCCGGCCCTGTCCGTCGCTGAACGTGGTGGTCTTGATCGTGTTCTGCTTCCGCTTGCCACAGACGAAGGCCCGGCGTCCGGGGCGGCCCGTCTGCGGGCGTCTGACCTGGGTCTCGGCTCCGTCGAGCCGCAGTTCGACGGCCTCGGCGTAGGCGAAGACGTCGGCCAGCGTCCGCAGTCGTACCCCGGGCCGGTCGGGCGCCGCGAAGCCGCGTGCCGCGAGCAGCGGGCGGACCTGCCGGATCGCCGCCGAGACGGTTGAGCGGTCGACGTCGAAGAGCTCGGCCAGGGCCTTGTGCGGCAGCTGATGGCGCAGGTGTACCAGCGTGAGAAGCAACCTGTCGTGAAGAACCAGCTTCGGCTTGCGTCCTGCCCCGGCCGCCCGCTTGCGTTCACCACCCCGCGCCACGCGCAGCGTGGACTGTCGGGCCGCCTCCCACGGGTCGGCGAGTTCGGCGAACAACTCGCCGAAGTGTGCGCGGGAGACACCAGACAGGGCAGGATGGGAGCAGGTCGTGCGGGCCCAGGTCAGCTTCACAACTCACCTAACCCGCACGGCCCTTCTCACGTCACTGCCGACCGGCCCCGTCGGCACTTCCTCCAGGTCGCAAGTCAA
Organism: Streptomyces sp. NPDC037421; assembly: GCF_055602105.1. NCBI lineage: Bacteria > Bacillati > Actinomycetota > Actinomycetes > Kitasatosporales > Streptomycetaceae > Streptomyces > Streptomyces sp. NPDC037421. The sequence goes on along the minus strand of NZ_JBVJWV010000010.1, from coordinate 179,564 downwards.
TGGGGTAGTCATAGCGTATGAACCCCTTGAAGCTCGCCACCTTGTCGTACAGTGCGCGGGCGGCGGTGTTGTCCTCCTGAGTGGTCCAGTAGAAGCGGGATGCCCCCCGCTCCCGCGATGCATCGGCCACCTTCTCGATCAGCATCCGCGCCGCGCCTCGGCCGCGTGCCGCCTCGTCGACGAAGAGGTCCTGGAGGTAGCAGCTGTCTTCCATCCAGAACGTCGGGTGGAACAGATAGTGCGCGATGCCGACCAGCTTCCCTTTCGACCAGGCGCCGATGCCGTGGAACTCGGTACCGCCCCGTAGCCGCTGCCAAGTCTCCTCGTAGCCCTCGTCTGGCACCGTGGTGCGGTAGAACGCCTTGTAACCGCGCGCCAGCACTTCCCAGGCGGCGCGATCCTCCTCACGCAACGAACCAATGTTGATCACGACTGCCCATCCTCACCCGAGAGCCTCAGCTGGTCACTCACGATCCTGACTACCTCGTCGCGTTCGACGCCAGGGCCACTTCCCAAACACTGGCTACATTCAGCGGGTTCTATATCGCGGCAGGGCAGCACGTCCGGACCTCAATTTCCCCCGGGGTCGTTGGAGGCCGGCGGTGTACAGCAGACAGTTCGAGCTGCCCTTGGTGACGTTGGTGACGGCGTCCTTGGTGCACTCGAATGTGAGCCAGTCGGCGACGTCGGTGGAGGTGGCGTTGGGGTTGGCGGCGTTGAAGAGGGCGGCGACGCCGGCGGTGTGGGCGGCGGCCATCTGGGTGCTGCTGCGGACGGCGCTGCCGCCGGCCGCGGAGGCGGCGGTGATGCCTTCGCCGGGGGCGTAGATGCTCTGGCAGCTGCCGCCGTTGGTCAACGAGGATTCTTCGTCGAACTTGTTGGTGGACGCGACGGTCAGGACCTGGTTTGCGCTGGCCGGGGAGTGGCCGCAGGCGTCCGCGGCCTGGTTTCCGGCGGCGACGACGGGCAGGACGTTCAGTCCGGAAGCGACCTGGGCGGCGGTGTCGACGAGGAGGTTCTTGGAGAGGACGACGGAGACGTCCATGATGGCGGGCTTGTTCTGGAGGCGGGCCTGGGCCGCGACGTAGTCCATGCCGGCGATGAGGCCGGCGGCGGTGCCGGTGCCGTTGCAGCCCAGGACGCGGATGGCGACGAGCTTGGCCTGGCGGGCCACGCCGTAGGTGTCGCCGCCGATGGTGGAGGCGACCGCGGTGCCCTGGCCGTAGCAGTCGGCCTGCTGCTGCCCGTCGACGACGGCGTTGAACCCGCGGGTGGCACGCCCGCCGAACTCGGGCAGGTTGATGTTGATGCCGGAGTCGACGACGTAGACGGTCACGTTGGACGTGTCCTGGGTGACGTTGAACTGCCCGTCCCCGGTGCCCAGTCCTGTGTCCCAGTTGTCTTGCTGGTCGATGCGGTCCAGGCCCCAGGAGAGGGCCGGCAGCGCGGCCTTGGCACTCGCCGCGGGCTGCGCCTCGGCAGGCGCCTTGGCGGGGTCGGCGCTGGTGACGCTGTCCTCGGTGACGGCGGCCACGCCGGGGGTGTTGCGGATCTTGGTCACCTGGGCCGGGGTGAGCTTGGCAGCGAAGCCGTTGAGGACGGTGCTGTAGGTGTGCAGGGTGGTCACACCGGGGAGGGCCCGCTTCGCCACATCGGCAGGGCTGATGCCCTTGTCGAGGGTGCCGATGTACTGGCCGGCGACCGCGTTGGCGCTGGCGTTCAGCGGTGCGGGCTCGGCCCGCACGGCGGTGCGGGCCTCGGCGGATGCGAGCGGGCCCACCGTGAGAGCGGCGGCCACGATCAGCGCGGCGGAGCTGTGACGCAAGGTCGAACGCACTTCGGCTCCTCCGATAGGCACATGAAACGGACAGGAGCAGCGCCGGGCAGCCGCGCAAGGCGACGGGCCGGCCGGGCACGGTCGCGCGGGCACACTCGAGTGCCAGGGCGCCGGGACGGTGGACAGGGCCCGCGGGTGTGCAGGGGGTGGCGGGGCGGACCGCTGGGGCCCGGCCCGCACAGCGCGTGCTTGGCGGGCTCTTCAGTGAGCCGCTCCCGGATCGCTGCCGGGGCAGCGAAGGCGCAGCGCCCGCACCCTGGCCTGGTGCGAGTGGTCACAGGGGAGACCCAACAGCCTGCCAGTAATGCATGTAAAGAGGACGAAAGAGGGTGGCTGCGCCTTGGCGCCGGATCGTTTCCTCCCATACGAAGAATGGATTCTCTTCCGACAACGTCCGGCCTGGACATCAAGATCGAAATTCACCCGCCCGGCCGGTGGTACACGTGGCGCGCCCTGGGTCAGCGCTGCTGGTCTGGCGGCCCTGCGGGGGCCGTTGGCCCGCGGCGGGCCCGGCCGCCCCAGCCGCCGAAGACACTCGGTGATATCCCGCATCCACGTGCCCCACAGCGGCCCGGGCCGGCCGTGAACCCGGCCCGTCGCCCTGCTGGCTGACCGCGCCTCCTCACCCCGCGCGATCCGCTGTCACCCGCGACGGCGCGGAACCCACGCGGCCATTCCACGGCCCGCACCCCGGCCGGAGTCGTTCCGAGGAACTCTGCGGCTGCCCCGCTACTACGCAAGCCCGGACAACAGGACGTGCGGGTTCCGCGGCGAACACCTTCAGGAATCCGCGAATAGCGCCCGCCCGCCGGCCGCCGCGGCTACCAGTGCCGTGACGTCGTGTCCGCCCGTGGCGGATCTGCCGGGGGCAGAGGAACGGCGTCCGGGGGGTTCCCGGGGTCAAGAGTGGAGTCGACGGCATCCCGCCCCGACAAGGAGAAGAGATGACTCCCCTCACCATGCTCGCGCCCCGCGCGGAGGAGGGCGACACACTGCCCGGCCACTTCGACGACCACCTCGCGGCAAGGCTGCTCGACCAGCGGATCGTCCTCCTCGGCACCCAGGTCGACGAGGTGTCGGCCAACCGGGTGTGCGCGCAGCTGCTGCTGCTGTCGGCGCAGGATCCGCGCTCCGACATCAGCCTGTACGTCAACAGCCCCGGCGGGTCGGTCACCGCGGGTCTCGCCATCTACGACACGATGCGGCTCATCCCGAACGATGTCTCGACGCTGGCGATGGGCTTCGCCGCCAGCATGGGCCAGTTCCTGCTCACCGTGGGGACGCCCGGCAAGCGGTTCGCGCTGCCGAACGCGCGGATCATGATGCATCAGCCCTCGGCGGGCATCGGCGGTACCGCCGCGGACATCGAGATCCAGGCGGAGAACCTCCAGTTCACCAAGAAGGCCGTCGAGCGGATCACCGCCCAGCACACCGGGCAGAGCGAGGAGACGATCGCGCGGGACGGCGACCGGGACCGCTGGTTCACGGCCGAACAGGCCAGGGAGTACGGGATGGTGGACCGGGTGGTGGAGTCGCTGGCCGACATCCGCCCGGCCACGCCGCGCCGACGGACGGGGCTGTGACATGGGGTCGTACACGGTTCCCTACGTGATCGAGCGGACCGCGCAGGGCGAGCGGTCCTACGACGTCTTCAGCCGGCTGCTGAACGAGCGGATCATCTTCCTCGGCACCGAGATCGACGACGGGGTCGCCAACGTGGTCATCGCGCAGCTCCTTCACCTGGAGTCGGCGAGCCCGGAGCAGGAGATCTCGATCTATCTCAACTCGCCCGGCGGATCGTTCACTTCGCTGATGGCGATCTACGACACGATGACGTTCGTGCAGGCGCCGATCTCCACCTTCTGCGTCGGTCAGGCGGCGTCTACGGCGGCGGTGCTGTTGGCGGGCGGAGATCCCGGGCGACGGTTCGTGCTCCGGCACGCGCGGGTGCTGCTCGGCCAGCCGGCCAGCGGCGGCCGGCAGGGGACGGTCTCCGACCTCAGCCTCGCGGCCAAGGAGATGGTCCGCATCCGCTCGCAGGTGGAGGAGGTCCTGTCCCGGCACACGCACCACGACGTGGCGACGCTGCGCGCGGACATGGACCGGGAGAAGGTGCTCACCGCCGAGGAGGCCGTGGCCTACGGGCTCGCCGACGAGGTGCTCAGTCGACGGTTCGCGTTCGTCTGAGCCCGCGCGGCCGTGGCCGAGGGCCGGCGAGCCGGCCGGTACGGCGGGGCGCGCCCCGCCGTACCGGCCGTCGGCCCGGTCAGGCGGCGAGGCAGAGGCCGTCGTACTGCGCCGTGGGCGACGTGGGTGACGTACGGCCCCGGACCGGCCGGCTCCGGGCGTGCCGGGCCAGCTCGTCACCGGCGAGCAGGAGCAGGTCGGCGAGGCCGAGCCCGAGGGCCTGGGCGGCGGCCGCGAGCACCTCGGAGGACGCCTCCTTGCGTCCGCGCTCCACCTCCGACAGGTACGGCATCGAGATCCGGGCCGCCTCCGAGACGTCCTTCAGCGTGCGCTCCTGGGCGAGCCGCTCGCGCCGCAGCACGTCGCCGACGAGGTCACGCCACAGGGGCTCCCTCGGCGCGCGTGGCTGTGGACCCCCCACGGGCCGCCGCGGGGCGCCGGCCGGCCCGCCGGAACCAGGCGACGGGGCCTGCGGGCGCAGGGAGATGACGCGGGACTCGTTCGGCGCGTGAGTGCTCATCCCCTCACCCTAGGGATCCGGGGCGCGGGGGGAAGGGAGTGGCCTTCTGCCCTGGGTGAAGCCGCGCCGGTGCCTGGGCAAGCACCAGATGGTGCCCGGCTGGCCGTACTCGATCGTCGCCGCTCTGGAGACCGGCCGGACCTCGTGGACGGCGCTGTTGGACGCGATCCGGCTGGAGCCCGGCGCCGACGTGGCCGCGGTCACCGCCGGACGGGTCCGCGACGTCGTCGGACGGCTCCTGGACGCCGGACAGTGGAGGGTCGGCGACCCGAGCATCCTGGTCGTGCTGGACGCGGGCTACGACGCGCCCCGCATCGCCCACTTCCTGGCCGGCCTCCCAGTGGAGGTTGTGGGGCGGCTCCGCTCGGACCGGGTGATGCGCAAGCCCGTCCCGGCGCCGTGGATCTGCCCGCCACGGGGCGGCCGTCCGCCCAAGCACGGCGGCGAGTTCGTCTTCGGTGACCCGGCCACGTGGGGCGAGGCCACCACGGTCACCGTCACCCACACCGACCGGTACGGGGCGGCGACCGCGCAAGGCCGGGACCGGCTCCACCCAGGACTGACGCGCCGAGCCGCCCGGCTCGACCACCAGGGCCCGTTGCCGATCAACGAAGGCACCGTGATCCGCTTGACGGTCGAGAAGTTGCCCAGCGGCGGGGTGAACAAGCCCGTCTGGCTCTGGTGGTCCGTCACCGGCGCCACCACGCAGGACGTCGACCGGTGCTGGCAGTCCTTCCTGCGGCGCCTCGAGCTGGAACACACCTTCCGGCTGCTCAAGCAGACCCTCGGATGGACCCGGCCCAAGCTGCGGGACTCCGGAGCGGCCGACCGATGGACCTGGCTCGTCCTGGCCGCGCCCGCCCAGCTCCGCCTCGCCCGCCCCTTGCACGGGACCTCCGCCGGCCGCGCACTTCGCCGAGCTGAAGGCCGGCCCGGGGGCGCCCGGCCTGGAAGCCTGCTGGCGCAGGAACAGCCTCAGGGACTTCCCGGACGGACAGGGCTTCGGGTCCGCCGTGGCGAGCGATTTGGATCGCGTGCATGGCGGCCTCCCTTGCGAGGTGAGTGGACGGGGAATCAGGCGGTGATCGAGGCTTTGGGTTCGGCGTCCTTCCCCGACGTCCGTGTCCGGGGCAGGACGAGATGGGTCAGGGCCAGTCCGATCAGGCTCAGTACCGCGCCCGCCAGGCCGGTCCAGCGCAGAGCGCCGGCGGCGACGATCGCGCCGCCGATGACCGAGCCGGCTGCGGCTCCGAGATTGAAGGCGCCCACGTTGACGGAGACGGCCAGGTTCGGCGCGGCGCCCGCGTGGTGCAGGATCAGTCCCTGCAGCGGGGCGATGGTCGCGGTGGCGAGCAGGCCGAGCACCAGGACTGCTGCCATGGCAGTGGGCTGCCACATCACGGCGAACGGGACGAGCAAGAGCGTCCCGGCGAGCCCGCCGAAGACCCCGCGCACGGTGGCGCTCATCGACTTGTCGGTCAGCTTTCCGGCGGTGAGGTTGCCGAGGAGACTACCTGCGCCGTAGGCGATCAGCAGGCCGGAGACCGCCGTGGCGGAGAAGCCGGAGACTCGGGTCAGCAGCGGGGCGATGTAGGTGAACACGGTGGCGACCCCGGAGAAGCCCACCGCGGTGGTGGCGATGGCCAGCATGACCGGGCGACGTGCCACTACGCGTATCTCGTCACGCAGTCGCGTGGACGGTGCCTCCTGCCGGGGCAGTACGGCGGCCATGAGCATGGCGCCCACCAGGGAAAGAACGGTCAGCACGGCGAATGGAGCCCGCCATCCGGCGCCCTGCCCGAGCAGTGCCCCCAGGGGCACTCCGAGGAGCGTGGCCACGGTGAAGCCGGAGGCCACGGTGGCGATGGCCGAGCCCCTCTTCTCAGCCGGGACCACCCGAGTCGCCGTCACCAACGCCAGGGCCAGGAAGGCGGCGTGACTGAGCGAGGACACCACGCGGCCCACCAGGAGCAGGCCGAACGACGGCGCCACGGCGCTGATCGCGCTACCCGCCGCGAACAGCAGCATCAGCCCGATGGCGAGCCCCTTGCGCGGGAGACGCGCGGTCAGCAGGGCCATGAGCGGCCCTCCGATCACGACGCCGAGCGCGTATGCAGTCACCGCTTGTCCGGCGGTGCCTACGGAGACGTCCAGATCCTCGCCGATCTGGGGCAGCAGCCCGGCGATCAGGTACTCCGAGGTACCCACGACGAAGACGCTTGCGCACAATGCGGAGAGCGTCGCGAAACCCTTGTTCACCTTCATGCCGCAGACGCTAAAGTCTCACACCGGTATGAGAGTCAAGGCGAGCGGGCCAAGCCCGCGCGACCATCAGGAGGTCCATGTGCGCATCGGTGAGCTGTCCCGGCGGACCGGTGTGGCCGTGCACCTGCTGCGCTACTACGAGGAACAGGGGCTGCTCCACCCGCAGCGGCGCCCGAGCGGTTATCGGGAATACGTCGAAGAGGACGTTGCCATCGTCCGCCGCATCCGCAGCCTGCTGGCCGCCGGCCTGGGCACCTCAACGATCACCACGGTCCTGCCGTGCCTGCGGGACACCGGCGACCGCCTCGTCCCCACCTGCTCGGACCTGCTCGCCGACCTCCACCAGGAGCGCGACCGCATCGCTCAGGCCATCAGCGACCTTCAGGCCTCCATGGATGCGCTCAACGACGTCATCGCTGCGGCGCCGGCCGACGTCACTCGTCGGGCACTGGCCTCACTCGGCGTGTAAAGGAATCGGCTCCCACAAACGGTGGCGGATTCCAGGGATGGCTGCAACACAGGTGAAGTGGTCAGTGCTGCCAGTCGGTTTCGCCGCCTGGGCCTACCAGGACTGGTTCGAGTCCTGAGCCGGTCAGGCTCCAGGACTCGAAGTCGGGATCTGGATCGACGCTGAGTCGAGTGCCGTCGTCAAAGCCGAGGGACAGGGTGCCTAGCCCGGTGACCTCGGCTTTGGTGACGGCCTTGGCGAGCAGACCGAGAAGCGGTGCCAGAGTCGTTCCCGCCCCAGGCAAGAGGATGGCCTGGGTGCCGGCGGCATCGGTGACGGTGATCGGCGTCTCGATGACGAGTTCACCATCGAGGCGGATACGGCCGTCGGGTTCGTGATCAGTGAAGCTGATCCGGACCTGGTAGTCGAAGGCGGTGCGTGTGACACGGGCACCGACCAGCGCTGCGGGGACTTTCACCACACCTCCAGCGGCTCAGTGCGTCGTGAGCAGTGTAGACAGCCGCCCAGCTGGGGTTTCCCAGTCGAGCGTCTTGCGTGGGCGGCTGTTGAGCTCGGCGGCCACGGCGGCAAGGTGCTCGGGGCTGTGAACCGAGAGGTCCGTGCCCTTGGGAAAGTACTGCCGCAGCCGGCCGTTGGTGTTCTCGTTGGAACCGCGCTGCCAGGGACTGGCCGGGTCGCAGAAGTAGACCGGGACGTCGGTGGCGACGGTGAACTCGTGGTGACGGCCCATCTCGCTGCCCTGGTCCCAGGTCAGGGAGCGCTTCAGGGGGGCGCGCACGGGCTCGGTGGCACGGCCGTGAAGCAGGTGGACCAGCAGCATGCAACGGGTACTGCGTTCGACCAGAGTGCCGCGCCGCCGATGGCGGAGCCGTTCTCCTTGCCCGTGATCAGGTCTCCCTCCCAGTGGCCGGGGACCGCACGGTCGTCCGCCTCGGCGGGACGCTCGCTGATCATGGCCATGGGGTGGCGGTAGCGGGGCTGGCGCTGCTGGGCCTGTCGTCGGGGCTTGCGTCGGACACGTCCGGTGCGCAGGGCGCGGGCCAGCTCGCGGCGGAGTTCACCGCGGCCCTGGACGTGGAGGGCCTGGTAGATGGTCTTGTGGACCACGTGGATCTCCGGCCGGTCGGGGGAAAAGTGGTGCGCAGAGCCCGGCAGATCTGCTCCGGGCTCCACCGTCTGTCGAGGTGGTCCTGGACGAAGTCGCGCAGCTGCGGGTTCGCACCGATCTTGCCGGGCTTGGGGCGGGGCCGGCGGGACTCGGCACGGGCCTCGGCGGCGTGCGGTCGGTACTGGCCGTTCGTTGGGTGCCGGTTGCGGCGTATCTCGCGGCTGACCGTCGACGGGCTCCGCTCCAGCTCGGCCGCGATCATGCGGACCGGCGCCTTCTCCCGGACCCGGTCGGCGATATGGATCCGCTCCTCAAGCGTGAGGTACCGAGACGACGAAACGACCCGCTCGGCCCGCACTCTGTGTGCGGGCCGAGCGGGTCTGTTTTTCGTTGCGGCAGTGCCGTTGCGCCACCGCTTGCCAGTACGCCGGTTGATGCCGGCGATCCGGCACGCCTCCCGGCTGCTCACACCTTGATCCATGAGCCGGAAGCATTCTCCCGCTCACGGGCCAGCTTCCCGGCTCCCTGAGGCGAGCAGATCTTGCGGATCGCGAAGGCCATTGCGTCCCCGAAGTTCGGGTGTTGCAACGACCACTAGAACCCAAGGATTCGGTGCGGGGGCGTTGCGCTGCGGTTGCGGTTGGGAGCTACCCAGGGGGCTCTGTTCACGGGCGGAGTCAGTTGTTCACGGGTTTGGGTTCTGGCTCACTTTCCGTGGAGCATGCACTCTGAGTGATGATCGTCGGGCGAGCGGGTGGCTCTGTAGCCGGGTTTCGGGTTCTGGCACAGATCTTGGGGAGCGATCACGGATCGTGACGGTTTCGTTCGATTGCAGGGGGCTCGCGAGCTCGGAAAATGTGGCTCGTGATGGAGAGATCTGAATCTCCCCACCCCGTCCTCACATGGCCTCAGAGCTGCTCAGCTCCCCAGGCTTACCACCGCGCTGTCCCATTGGTCTAGCTGCGCAGCAGGTTGATCGGTCGGGCATCCTCACCTCGGGAACGATGCGCGAAGTGCCGATGTCAGCGGGCCCACGTACGTTTTGGTTGACCGCCCGGCCGGGCGGCGAGAAGGGGTGAGACATGAAGTGGGTCGGGGACGCGCGGCTGGCAGCTGGGCCTGAGGCCGCCTGGTACCTGGAGACGGCTTTCACGCCCGGCGCTCACCTGGGGACGGTGCACGACGATCCGACAAGGCCCATCGTTGTGACAGGGATCGAGGAGGTGACCACCATGCGCATACCCAGCGGCCGTCTTGTCGTTGATGCTCCGTTCGACGACGACGACGTCTCGAGATACGAGCGAGGGTTGCCGACGAGGCCCCCGCGGGAGCTGGCGGTGAGGATTCCCCCGGGCGTCTACCGGGTGGAAATCGCGTGGACGGCGGGCCCGTACGAGTTCTTCGGCGAGTACTTCGATGGCGTTGAGTGTGCCGCGACGCGCCTGTGTATCAGCGACGACCCTGTGATCGTGTGGGAGATAGGCCTGGGGATCGGCGACGACATCGACAGGCTTCAGCCAGGCAGGGAACCCCAGTTTTACTCCGACGCGAATGTCGGCTGCTTCGCCGACGCAGGTGCGTGGACGACCTTGTCCGCACCGTTTCGCGCATTTAAGGACGGCAGCCCGGTGCCGCGCGAAACCGAACGGCTGCCGGGATGGTGCGAGCGGGTACGCGACGAGTCGCAACAAGCCGATCTGGTGATGTTCATGGCCGAATCGGGCGGCGTCGTCTGGCTGGGCCGCACCAAGACCGGCGACGTGGCCACGATCGTCGTCACCAGCGGCATGCCCGGCGCCAAAGCCTGATGTAGCTGCCGCGTGAGCACCGACCAGCGACACGGAGAAGCCACAGAGAGGCGCTACTGCAGCAGAATCATTTTGCGGAGCAGTTCGAATCCGGCTCGACCGTAGAGCTGCCGCTTGATCTTCTTGATGCGGTTCACGGCCCCCTCGATGCTGCCGGAGCTCCAATGCAGGGTGAGCCCCGCCGTCACGGCATCGAGGTCCCGGAGCAGATGGAGTGCGAATCGCGTGAGGCCAGGTAGTTGGCTGGCGTCGACTGCTTCGATCCAGGCGGGGAGCCTGGCACCTTGACGATCGCTGAGTATCTCGCCGAAGTCGCGGACATGCCCGGCGGCTGTGTCCAGTTCGGGGCAGCGTGTCAGGACATCCTTCAGGCCCGCGCGGTTGTCCTCGCTCAGCGCGGTGGGGTGGCGGGTGAGCCAGCCGGTCACCTGGCGCACCGTCGGAGGCCGGGGCGGCGCGCCGGCCGGAGCCCCGCGGAGGGTGGCGATGTGGGCGCGGACCATCTGGTAGGTGACGGGTGCGTTGTCGGCAACGAGTTCGCTGTGGAGGTGGGTGACGCTGGTGCATCCCTCGGCGAAACGTCGTTCCAGGTAGGGCTTGTAGGGGTCCAGCCTGCTGGGCCGGGGCCGGTTGTCGCGGATGGTGTCCTGCCAGCATGCGGCGTTCGCGTACCGGAGCACGGTGTTGAGGCCCCAGCCTAGGTGCCGGGCAATCGCCCGGCGTGAGTGACCTTGAGCGAGGAGCTCGTGGACCAGGGCGTGTGCTGCCTTCTTCCGTTCGGCCCGCCTGCCGGCGGGCCCCAAGTCGTCCTGCGGCCGACTGGAACCCAGAGGCGCCTCCGGCAACAGGCTGCTGGGCGATGGGTTGCGTAGGCAGTCGCGATGGGTGGCGACGCAGGTTTCCGCGGCTCGTCCGAGGCTCTGCCACAGGTGGAACCGGTCGGCGACCTGCAGAGCGTCGGGGGCACCGCGCCGGGCACCCTCGGCGTAGGCACCCGCCCGGTCCCGGCAGATGATCTCCACGCCGGGGTGGCGGATCAGCCAGGCGGCCAGTGGCCCGGCTTCACGGGTCGGGAGCACATCGACCACGCGATGGTCTTCGACGCTGGTCAAGACGGTGGAGTAGGTCTGACCGCAGCGGATCGCGAAGTCATCCACGCCCAGCACACGCGGCGTGCTGAACTGTGGATCAGGCAATGCCATGACCCTGCGTAGCAAGGTCATCCGTCCCGCACCGAAGCCCAGTTGGGCAGCCAGCCGAGCCCCGGCCCGCCCGGCCAGCGCGAGCCCCACTCGCTCCAGGGCGTGGTTGAGCCGCGTGGTGAACCGTGCGTGCGGGGCGGCCAGCCGGGAGAACGGCTCGGCGAACGTCCGACGCGGACAGTCCGCCGACCCGCAGATGAAGCGCCGGACCGTCAGCCGGATCGTAAAGCCCTGCTCAGCGAGCGGTAGATCCTTCAGCCTGCGCTGGTAGCGGTCGTGGACCCGGTCGGAGAAGCGGCCACAGTCCGGACAGGCAGAGCCGGTCGAGCGGCCTCTCGCCACCACCTCGACCGTGCCGAACGCGGCCCTCACCGCCTCGACGTCCACATCGTCGATCCCGGCGAACACCAGCGAGTCCCAGAACGGTGCATCGGTCTGCATGACCAGCACCATCACCGTCCAGGGCCGCCCGCAGCAGCGGCTGGCCGACACCTGAGGGAGCGTCAATTCTGCTCGCTGTACGGCAAGGCGTACGCGGTCTCACGCGAACCCACCCCTTCGCAATCGAACAACCAGGTGACGCTCTGCGACAGCTCCCCAAGATCTATGCCAGAACCGAATATTGAGAACACCTCGGTGCTTGCTTCGGCACCGTGGTTGTGTCCACGTGCGCGATGCAACGGACTTGGCAGGACCCGTTCGATCCCCAGCCCCACGCGGGATCGGCCGGGCAGGTCTGGCTAGTCGTCGACGCCCCCCGGGGCGAGGGCGGGGGCCGGGAACGCGAAGCGTGCCTCAGCGCCCGACCACCAGACCCCGATGGCGAAGACGGCAGTGGCCTCCAGGAGGGCAGCGCGATCGAGCCCGCCGCAGGGCAGAGGCGTGCAGTCCATGGAGGTGATGACCTCCGTCACCCGCGTGGCGGCGCCCGGCTGGTCGGTGCAGAACGGGACCGCCAGAGGGGACCCTTCGAAGGCCGGCCGGTCCAGGGTCCAGATGCTCTCGTGGCAGACCCCGAACGCTTTCACCACATGGGCGCCGGGGGCGGCGTCCGCGATGAGCCGGGCGACGGAGGTGGCGCCGCCCGTGGTCAGGGCCGGACCGTCCTCGGCCGGCGCCATGGGAACAGTGCAGTCGATCACCGTCCGCCCGGCCAGCAGGGGGGCCAGTTCCTTGGCCAACTGCGGCGCGGCGCCCGCCGGCAAGGCGAGAAGTACCACGTCCCCGTGGGCCGCGGCCTCGGCGAGGCTGCCGTGCCCGGAGGCGCCGGTGAGCAGGGCGGTGCGGGAGGCCGCTTCGGTGTCCCGACCGCCCACCCGAACGTCATGGCCGGCGCGTACCCAGGCCGCGCCGAGAGCGGTGGCCATCGCCCCTGTACCGAGAATGCCGATGCGCATGTGCTTGCTCCTGTCGTCCGTGTCGCGAGATGTGCGAGGTGTGACGGACCAGACGCTAGGCGCGCCGATGCACACCACACGGTGTGCATCGGGCCGGGCAGGATGAACGCATGAGCGGCACGGCGGCAGAGGCAGACGGACAAGGCCTGGGCGAGGACCTGGGCGGTGGCGAGTACGCCGCGGACTGCCAGGCAAGGGTGGCCTTCGAAGTCCTGTCGAACCGCTGGGACAGCGTGATTGTGTACATCCTCGGCGAGAGCGGGCCCATGAGGCCCCGTGCGCTGATCACCCGCATCGGCGGGATCAGCCCCAAGGTCCTCAACGAAGCCCTGCGCCGCCTCGAGTACAACGGCCTGGTCGCACGCACGGCGTACGCCGAGGCCCCGCCGCGCGTCGACTACTCACTCACCGAGGCGGGCCTCGCACTGCTGGTCCCGATCCATGCGATGGGCGCGTGGGCGGGACGCTACACAGAAGCCGTCCTGGCGGCCCAGGCCCGCTTCGCACCCCGGGAAGACCGCCAGGACAGCAGCTAGCCAGGACGTTCCACTACCCTGGCCGGCGCGCTGCCTCTGCTGGCTGCCGTCGCGCGACACCCGCGGGCTCCGTTCCTGTTTCTCGCCAACATTTCCCGCAGCAGCCTCCCACGGTCGTTCCCAGAATCCGGCAACAACCGTTCCTGTTCCCCGGGCTCTGGCGCAACTTCTGTGGTGCCGAATGGGTCTGAGGGTGCGCCTGCCACACTGGGGCCGTGCGCCCGCGACCGGCGGAGCGGGGGAGAGCGGATCTCAGAGTGTCCAGATGGACTGTGCTTGCCATACCCGTCGACGGTGTCGACGAGACGGATCGAAACGCACGAACGCTCGCGGAATTCGACGGCAGTACGGAGGAAGCCGTATCGGCCCTGCTGGAGGCGGCGAGCACGTACGAGCACAAGCTCTGGAAGGTGAACCGACGGGAGATCTTCAAGTGCTCCAGCCGGTCCTACTTCCTCCGTATCCACGGCCGAATGGCTACGTACGGGCTTCTGCTCCAGCTTGCCGAGCTGATCCACGACACCGCGGATCCCACGAGCAAGTCCCCCGGCTGACAGCGGCCCACCACAGAGGCTGTGCCAGCACCCGATCCCGTGCACAAGGTCACGGCGCAGGTCACACTCGGCACGCTCGGCACGCCCGGCGTGTACATCGCCGCTATGGCCGTGCTGGTGCCGCTTCTCCGACGCCGCTGGTAGCCCGCACTCACAGCCCGGCCTCCGCGGGGGCGGCCGGGCCCATGGGCCAGCCTCCGGGCCGGATGGTCGAATGTCGTCCCGCTCGGCCGGCGGCAGCAGCCCCGCCCCGGTCGCCTTGCGCCAGCAGGGGGTGCGCCGCGCGCAGGAAGGACTTGACTCGTCCTGGTGGGTTAGGCCGGGGTCAGGCCCGCTGTCAGAGAGTGTTGGCAAGATCATCGCCATGAATCGCACACGTACCACCCCGCCACGGCCGGTCGACCTCGCCGTGGTCTTCCCCGCGCTGGCTCCGCTGGCCCGCACAGCGGTCCGGCTGCACCCGCGTCCCGGCTCTCCCACGGTGCACGACAGCTCGATCGGCGGGCCCCTGCTGTGGCCCGCACAGGAACCCTGGCGGTACTGCCGCATCGAGCATGAAGGCCTCCACCCCCTGGTGCCCGTGGCCCAGCTGTACGCGCGGGACATACCCCTGCTGCGGCCGCCCGGGCGGACCGACCTGCTGCAGGTCCTGTGGTGCCCTTCGGAGCACGCGCCGGACTCAAGCATTCCGATCGAATTGTCCTGGCGGACCGCCGCGGATGTCACCGACGTGCTGGCCGCACCGCCCGAGCCGTTCGACGCCGACGAGGACCTCTACGTGCCTGAGCCGTGCGTGCTCGCGCCGGAGCAGGTCACCGAGTACCCCGATTCCCTGGAACTCCCCGCGGAGTTGAAGCAGCAGATCACGGACCCCGCACCCTGGCGGGCGGCGGGCATCGTGGTCGACGGTGCCGACCCGCAGGAGCTCTATGACAACGCGCTGTCCCACGCCCCCGGCTGGAAGATCGGCGGCTGGGCCCCCTGGGGACTCACCGACCCCGTGCCGCGGTTCTGTGTGGCCTGCGGTACCGCGATGACGCCGCTGCTGACCATCGCCTCGTCCGAATGGCACCGCAGCAGCACGAGTTGGATCCCGTACGAGGACCGGGTCCCCGGCGCGTCCGACGACAGTTGGTCCAATCCGCCCGAGATCACGGTGCTGGACGCCAATCACCTCCAGCTGTACGCCTGCCCGGCGAGTGGAGGCCACCCGCACACCGACCTGGTCCAGTGAGAGGCTGCCGCTCCTTCCCCACCCGCCGCCTGATCACCCGTGCCGGTCCGCTCTCGGCGTCGGCAGACCGAACAGGACAGGCCCGCCCGATGCCGCCGCATCGATCTGGCCGATCTCGGATTCGGCGCCGGCGAGGCTGACACGGAGTCCTTCGGTCTCGCCGGGCCACCCCTCACGCTCGGCTTCGGCGATCCGGTCCAGCAGGTTCTCGCGGATCTCCACCAGCCGGCCGCGCTGGGCCGGATCCGGCCGTAGGAGGGAGCAGCGGACGCAGGCGTGTTCGTGGATGCAGGCGGTTCCGTAGGCGCGGGCGCAGGTGCCGACGGAGAGCACTCCGCGTCGGTGGGGGTGCGGTACTCCTCGGCGAGGCGCAGGGTGCGGCGGCGGGTGATGAAGGCCCGGTGGGCCTCGATGGTCTCGGTGGGGTAGACGGCGTTGTAGCCATGGTGGTGTTGATGTCGGCGTGGCCGGCGATGACCTGGGCGATGTGGCCCTTGGGGAGGATCGGACCGGTGAGTAGCGACTCCGCCGAGCGGTGGCGTGCGTAGCCGTCGCCGCTGGCGCGTCGCGGCGAAGTCGGCCTGCGTGGCGTCGACGCCCGCGTGCGGCCGTCGGAGGCCGTCCGTCGGCCGACGGGCGGGGTGGTAAGGCGGCGCGGTCATATCTTTTACCGACGGTGCGCAACCGTTCCGCCGTCCTGCATGTCACACCATGCAGGAGCGACCAACTCCAATGACGACCAGGGGGAAACATGAGATTCACCCGTTCCGTCCTCACCACCACCGCATTCGCCGCCCTGGCACTGGGGGCCACGACCGCGCTGGCGGCGCCCGCCACCGCCGCGCCCAACACCACGCCGCAGAAGGTCTGCGGAAGCGCCTACAAGACCGTGAACTCGGCCGCCATCGGCTCGCTGGGCACCGTCTACCTGACGTACAACGCCGCGAACGGCAAGAACTGCGTCGCGACCATCCGCAACAACCCGGGTGCGGCCGTGGACATGGCCCTCTGGATCGAAGTCCCCGAAACCTGGGAGCGGGGCGAGGACTACGGCCGGTACACGTCGTACGCGGGCCCGGCCTACGTGTACGGCAAGGGCCACTGCGTCGACTGGGGCGGGGGCATCAGCAACGTGCACGTGCAGGTGTACAACTCCAACTGTGGGGCGCGCAAGGAACACCGGGTCACCGAGGTCCGCTGACCCGAGCTCCTCCTGACCGCGACGTTCTGTGCCGTCGTGCGCCGTCGTGCGGTCGTCGGGGGCAGGACCTACGACCCGACGACCGCACGGGAACCGCCGTGGTCCGGCTCGCCCCGGCAGACTCGCCGAGTTCTGCCGGGGCGAGGGCGCGTCCGGCCTCCTCCCTCGGGTGCGCGGCCGTCCGGTCGGCGCGTCGCCGCAACCGGGGCACCTGGAGCAGATGCGGTCCTGGTAGGAGCCCTGACCAGCGGAAACAGGACGAGTCATCGAACCGGAACAAAGATCGGCCAGATGCCGCTACTGGCCGTTCCAATCCTTCCCGAGGGCCGCTGCGCCGGGACGGGAGTGGTCCTCGGCGGGCGCGCGCCGCTACCAGGACGGCATGGAGGACCAGATCGGCGCCCTCGGCCTGGTCCTCAACGCGCTGGTGCTCTTCACCACCCGGTACATGGACGGTGCGGTGACGCAGCTCCGCACCGAGGGCTTCGAGGTCCGTGACCAGGACGTGGCCAGGACGTGGCCAGGCTCTCGCCGTTCGTGAGGCACCACGTCAACATGCTGGGCCGGTACTCCTTCCAGCTGCCGGAGCTGCCCGGTGGCCTGCGGCACCTGCGCGAGCCAGATGCTGACGCGGGGTGAGCTGGTGTGGGCGCACGCGGTGAGGTCGTCGAGAGGCCGGGCGCGTCCGGCGATGGTCAGCCGGCGGCTGCCGGGATCGACGTCGTCGAGCACGAGGGCGGCGATCTGGGCGACCCGGGCGGTGTGGACCGCCGCGAGGGCGAGGACGAGCCGCGCCGTCGGCGTTATCGCAGCCGCGACGGAGCGCTCGACCTGCTCAGGGAGGAGAGGTTGCAGCACGGCGTACTCGTTCTGCCCGACCTTGGTGCGGCTGGTGGGGTTGCGGAAGATCAGCCCCTGCCGTTTGGCCCAGCTGAACAGAGACCGCAGGGCGACGGGCTGCTCACGCCCTGGTCTGGTCGTCCATGCCGTGGGGGCGCCCTGGCGCCTGAGGTGTGCTGCGCATCACCGGGTCGGTAGCGGACTCGTCAGCAGCGGTAGCCGTTGGGAACCTGGAGCAGAGCCACGAAGATCCATACCATGACTGCCGCACCGGCTGCGCCGCCCAGGAGGGCGACCGTGAGGTTCCAACGTCCTACGTACCCGATGAGCACCCCCCACCACACCGCCGACATGATCGCCAGCAGGGCCCCGTAGAAGATCAGCGCGAGCCCGTTGGCCGCGCCGTCAACCCCTACGTCGCACGCCCGCCAGGCGGCTGCCAGCAGCACCGACCCGAGTACACCGGTGGCCAGGCCTGCTGCGGGGGCGACCGCACAACCCCACTGTCCCCGCGTCACTTCCGGTTCCTGGCCTGCGGGATGTTCTCGCCGTTGCGCTGCGCTTGCTCCATCTGGCCCATCGCGTCGTTGATTCCTCGCCGGAGCTGTTCCTCGGTCAGGTTGTCGCCGTACTCGTCGTAGAGGTCGATGCCGACGCGCATCGTGATCTGATCGCCTTGGTCGTCGTCCCCAGTGAGCAGCGTTTCTCCAAGGGAGGCGCCCTTGATCAAGGTGTCCGCGTCGAAGCCGGCTGCCCGGCCGACGTATCCGTAGTGGACGTTGGAATAGATGTCGTAGAAGACTTCGCGGTTCGTTCCGGGCTGCTTGAAGTAGTAGTCGTCAAGAGTCTGGAGGTCGTACCGCTCCTGGAGCTGCGGCTTGTGGTCCCAGTCCTGTCCCGGGGCCACCTTCACGCCCCACATCGTCAGCGCCGCGTTGATGTCGGAACCGTAGTCGCGCCCGAACTCGTACCACTCGGGTTCGTCAAGCAGGGACCGTATCTGCCCGACCGTGTCCGACGTCGCGTTCCGCTTCATCTCCTCGAAGATCCACTTCTCGGCGTCGGTGAACTTCTGCTCGCTCCGCGCGCACCCGTCGGCGGGATGACGGGACTGGCAGAGGCATTGAACCCCCCGATGGTGCCGTCGATGACGTTCCCGTCCACGACCACGGCTTCGAGCGCCTGCTTGACGGCTCTGTCGAACTCGTCCACGGCCCGCACCGCCGTGGCGATGTGCGCGGTCCAGGACTCCCGCCGCTTCCACGCTGAACCCGAGCCAGTTCCGGCCCACGGTGATCTTCTGGACCGTCTCCCCGTAACGATCTTCTACCTTCGACAGATCAGCGGCCATGGGAAGGGGGGACCACATGGAGAGGACTCGAGTCCTGCTGCTGGACGCGGCTCCTGGCGAGTTACTTGGTCGAGAGCTGGAGCGTCTGCTCGGCCATGGGCTGGCCGTCACGCTGAATCTCCGGCGGGTCGCCGATCACGCCAGAGCGCGAGCCGCGTGGGCCGGCCGGGTGGACTTCACCGACTTCGACGCCTTCGACGAGTCCGCGCTGCTCGCCGAGACCGTCCGGGGCGGACTCGGCTACCACGCCGTCAAGTCCCGTGCCGGTGTACCGCTGCGCGCCGCGCTCCTCGCGGCGGCGACCGACGACATGCTGGCCAACCGGCTCCGCGTCATCGGCCGGGCCGGTGCCAGCCCCGACCACGTCGAGTTGGCAGCCGCCGCCCGGCCACGGCGTCGCGGTCACCCATACCCCGGGGTCCAACGCGAACGCGGTGGCCGAGTTCGCCCTGGCCCAGCTGCTGGCCCTGACCGAGATCTCCCGGCGCACAACGATGCCTCGCACCAAGGCGGTTGGCGCGCACCGGCCGCACCGGCGGTAGAGCTGTCGGAGCTGACCCTGGGCATCGTCGGGCTGGGCCGGATCGGCCTGGCACTGGCCGAGCGGGCGAGCGCCCTGGGCATGGAAGTCCACGGCCTCTCACGGCGCCCGGCCGAGGCCTCGGTGCCCCTGGCCCACTCCCTCGCCGCACTGCTGACGACCAGTGACGTGGTCTCCCTGCACCTTCCGCTCACTCCGCAGACCCGAGGGCTGTTCGGTCGGGCGGAGCTGGCGCTGATGCGGCCGGGGTCGATCCTGCTGAACACCGCCCGGGGCGGGATCGTCGACGAGCAGGCTCTGGCCGATGCACTGCGCGACCCCGCACACCCGCTCGCGGCGGCTGCCGTCGACACCTTCGAGCACGAGCACGCCGCCTTCGCCTCACCGCTCTTCGGTCTGCCGAACGCCCTGCTGACCCCGCATGTCGCCGGGATGACCAGGAACGCCATGGCCACGGCGGCCCTTCGCTGCGCGGACCACATCGCAGCCCTGCTCGCCGACCGCCCGGACGGCGTACCCGTGGTGACCGTGTGACGGGTCGCCGTCAACGCGAAGAGGACCGGCGCCCCGCAGCATCGGACGGCTGGCTGCCCGTCTGCGTCCGCCGCGTGGGTCATCGGATGCGGGGGCTTCGGTATGCAGCCCCCGAGTGGTCAGGCCGCGCCGCACACAAGATGCCAGCGACGAGGCAGGCTGCTCAGATGTGTGGTGCGCCCGTGGGTGGCGGGTTGACGGCGCAGTATGGCAGGTCTTCCAGCGGGTGGTCTGCCAGGAATCGGCTGATGAGATCTGCAAATTCTTTCGAGCGTTCGCTGTGAAGCATGTGGCCTGCGTTTTGCATGACGACGATTTTGCAGTCCTGGATGCCCCGGGCGATCACCTCTGCCGAGTCGGGCGGAGTGATTCCATCGTGTTCGCCGTGCACGATCAGGGCAGGGGTGGGCGGGATTTTCCCTGGGGGGATGATTTCCTTGTCAGGCCCGATCAGCAGATCGTGATGATATTGCACGTACTTGACGTACTCTTCGTGAGGCAATTCGGACAGTCGCTGGCGGAGGGCTCTGGCGACGAGGTTCGCCGATAGCCGGCTCGTGGATTGGTTGGAGAGCATGAAGGCGTCGGCGATGATTCCGGCGAATTCCTTACGTTTGGCCCGGTCACCACTCTGGGCAGGCAGCAGAGCGGCAAAGCGGCTCATGTGGTGGATGAGGTCCTCGGTTCCCTTCGTGATGTACGCAGGGGCTCCCACCAGGATGAGGCGCGACACGCGGTCGCCGTGCTGCTGGGCCAGGCGGTAGCCCAGGGGAGCGCAGGCAGAGGCTGCCAGCACACTGCAGCGCTGGATGCCGAGCGTGTCAAGGACATGCAGGGTTGCGCCCAGCAGAAGTTCCCAATTGAAGCGCGCAACTCTCGCCGGGGAGTTCGCCACTCCGGGCAGCTCTACGAAAACCAGTCGAGTGGACTTCGCCAGGCTCTTCTCCAGTGGGGTCCACGAGTGCAGGGGTCGCATGATGCCACCCAGGACCAGCATCGTCCTGTCTTCGCCGCACCCTGGTGGCGTGATCGCGCGGTATGCGTATTCGTGTCCCTGCCATTGCAGAGATTCCGTGACCGAAGGAGGACCGTTCTTGTGCAGCTTCTCGAGCATCATCCCTCTTCGCCTGCCGCTCTGGTCCGGACGGTATCCGATTGCTCTGCCAGGGCTGCCAGTACCTCGTCAGCCGCGTCCTCGGCAGTCAAGACGTCCGCGAGCCGCGCGCATCGCTCCTTCAGCCGGGTGTCGTGGAGGGCCTGGTGGAGAGCGGAGGCGAGGCGGACTTCGGTGAGTTGCCGCGCGGGCACAGGGGCGGGCGACAGGCCGAGTGCGCTGAGGCGGCGGGCCCAGAACGGCTGGTCGATGGCGAAGGGCACCGTGACGGCGGGAACTCCGGCTCTCAAGCCTGCGGCCGTCGTGCCCGGGCCCGCGTGGTGCACCAGAGCGCGTATGCGTGGAAACAGCCATTCATGGGGGCACTGGGAGATGGTGAGGATGTCGTCGTCGTCGATGTGAAGTCGCTGCCATCCCGCCTGCACCACGGCCCGCACTTTGAGTCTGCGGCACACGTTCCTGATCAGTTGTTCCAGAAGGCGGGGGTCGCCGATCGAGATACTGCCGAAGCCGAAGAAGACGGGGGGTGGGCCGGCGTTCAGAAAGTCCACCAGGCGAGGGTCAGGGCGCCATGCCGGGTTGGTTGGAGGCCACCAGTAGCCGACGCACCTGTGTCCCTCAAGGTGTCGGAAGCCGGCTGGCAGGAGGCTGCCGCTGTAGCCGTGGAGTACCGTCTGCCCGCGCAGCACGGCCTCGACACCCTGCCGTCCGCCTGGGCGCATGTCGAGTTCGTTCCGGATCCACGCCAATGCGGGTGCGTAGAGAGGACTGGCCACAGCTTTGACGACCATCTCGGCGAGGCGGTAGCCGGCGGGATGAAGGGCGCTGCTACCCGAGATACGGGGAAGCAGCATGCCGTACGACACGGTGTAGACGCCGATGCACGGCACGCCGACGCCTGTGGCGATCACGGAACAGAGCGGATGGGCCAGGGGATGGGCGAGGATCGCGTCCACCCCGTTCCTCGCAGCTTCGAGCACACCGGTTGCGATGACGTGCGCCATGTCGCGTGCGTTTTGGGCGCGGCCGGCAACGCGCCGCGGGCTCTGCCACCGGTCGAATCGGTCGGCCGAAAGCGCGGAACGCTCGTGCCGGGCAAGCGGCAGCGCCGCCACTTTCAGGCCATTGTCGGCAAATAGTTTTTCATATCGGCCGGAGGTCGCCACCACGACGTCATGCCCGGCGGTTCGCAGCCGGTCTCCCAAGCCTGCGTACGGGGCGACGTCGCCCGTTGAACCCCACGTCGCGAGCAAGATCCGCATGCGACAAGGTATCGCGGAGTTCCGGTCGAAGGACGGAATACCTCGACTCTCACTCAAAGGGGGGGGTTCTGCCTGCCGGGGATGTCGCGGCAGTCGGGCCGGGCTGTATAGAGGCAGGGTGATCCAAGACGCCCAGCCCCACGTGCAGGAGCATCACCTGCATTTCGAAGGCTTCCGTTTCGTCGCCCGGACAGCACAGCGGGCGACCCCCGACACCCATCCGATCGTGCTTCTCGGCGGCTCCTCCCAGGATCGTTTCTCCTGGCTGCGCTACGAGAAGGCGCTACTACCCCACTCCAGCGTGACCACTTTGGAACTTCCTGGTTATGGCGATGCCGATCCGCTGCCGGCCGAGCACGGCATGGATTTCCTGAGCGATGCGGTCGCGCGCACGATCGAAGAACTGTCGCTCGGGCCGGTGAACATGTTCGGAGCGTGCTTCGGCGCCGCCATCGCTTTGCGCTGCGCGCAAAGGCACCCGCACGCGATCGCCCGCCTCATGCTGGGCGGCACCGCGCTCCAGGTGTCCCCCGAGTACGTTGCATCCGCCCGGCGTTGGCGCCAGCAGGTTGACGACGGCCTGTTCGACGACATGGCGCAGGACATGGTCGACCAGTTCATGGCTCCACAGGGCCATGGGCACGTACGGCGCAAGTCGGCAGTGGCACGCTTGATGAAGCAGCGCTTCGCGAACCTGACCCAGCGTGAGCTTTCCATGGACATCGTGCACCACGAGCGTCTCCTGGCGCATCCCTGGAGCGTTCCCGG
Source organism: Streptomyces sp. NPDC037421 (assembly GCF_055602105.1). Taxonomy (NCBI): domain Bacteria; kingdom Bacillati; phylum Actinomycetota; class Actinomycetes; order Kitasatosporales; family Streptomycetaceae; genus Streptomyces; species Streptomyces sp. NPDC037421. Next base: position 156,836 of record NZ_JBVJWV010000010.1, on the reverse strand, counting down.
CCCTCGTCCCGAACTCCCCGTACTCGTCTTCACCGGTGAGCACGACACCATCACCCCACCCGCCGTGGGACGGACCGTAGCGAGGACGCTGGGGGCCCGGTTCACCACCATCAAGGAATCGGACCATCTCGTGCAGATTGAACGCGATTTGGAACTGGCCGATCTGATGTGCCGTTTCTTCACCGACCAGCCGCTCGACACCCTGCACTACCTCAACACTGTCGAGCGGCATCAGCAGTGCCCCACCATCGGCAGTTCCCACGGGTAGGCATCCGCTCCCGATTCGGAATCGGAATCGCCAAGGCAGTGGCCCGATGAGGAATTCAATATTCAAGACGTCCCTGCGATGTTGACGGATCTGCAGCCACACCCCAGGTGGATCGTATGTTTATTTTCTCATCAAATGATGAGTGCATTGCCGCAAGCAACATCTCTGCCCGACATCGGGACCGAGGTGCCCTACACTTTGGGAAATGGCCACAATTCCCCCTGCTTTGACGAGTGCGAAGGCCACCATTCACCGGGAGGCGAATGCGGCGTATGAGGTCTTCCTCATGATGCTGCCCAACAAATTGCGTATGCTGGATCTTCCGGGCGCATACCTACGCAAGGCTGCCTACAGGAAATACCTCAAACAGGCGGACAGCTGGATGCCGCCGGAAACCGTGAACGAATCCGTCGTGAAAGTTGCGGCCGAACAGGCCCCCGGGAGCACTGCCTTGGGGAACATCGGTACAGCAGAGCAGGTGCAGGTTCCAGCCTCCCTGGTCCGGCAGCCCTCACGAAACCCAGGGCACGGTCAGCACCAGACCCCGAGCAGCCAATAGCCCCTTGTGCGATGGCCGGATCGTAGTTGCGGTCCGGCCGGGCGGGGATTGACTCCGTCCCGGCTGGCTGACCGGGCGGAGCGAGGGGGCGTACGGGGTTTCGAGGACGACTGGGACACGACAACAGCCAGTCAGGTATGCCAACCGTGGTGGGCCGCCTTGACCGACCATCCGGCCGCGGGGAAGGCGGCGCCGACGGAGGAAGAGATCGCCGAGTGTGTCAGCCCTCGGCGGGGCTGGGGTTCGTGCCTGCGCCATGTTGCCCAGTACCACCTGGTGATAGGCGTGACGCTGACGTTGGTCTGGGTCGTTCTGTCGCTGCGGATGTCCTTGCCTGGTCTGGCGGTGGGCATAGCCGTGTTGGCTGTGACCCGCGCCTTCTTCGCCGTGGCTGCGAGGCTGGATGACTGCCTGCGGTTGGTTTGTTGGTGCTTCTCGTTCGCTGCGCCGGTCTCGATCCTAAGATCATCCGGGGTCCGGGACAGCAAGCTGTCCAACGAAGTGGCACAACTACTGTGGAGGATGCAATGGCGCTCGAAACTGCATTCTATAGCTGCCCCTACTGCGAGGAAGTGATCGAGATAACGGTCGACCTGTCGGTGGGCGATCAGGAATACATGGAGGACTGCCAGGTCTGCGCGAAGCTCACTCGATTCGGGGTCCAGGTCCACGGCGACGAGTTCATGCTCGACGTGCATGGCTATAACGACTGAGCTCAGCTCTGCTGATCACGCCGGTGTGACATCAGCGGCGGGGCAGGGGGACGACGCCTGTGGCGCCGTCCCCCTGCCTTTGATCGGGGACCGCGACGGGTGTACTGAGCTGGCGGCGAAGCCTCTGGACTTCGTCGTCCTTGGCGGCCAAAACCGACAGGAGGAGCTGGTGGCGCTCCTTGAGCTGGGTGAATTCGGTGTGGGCGCGGGCAAGTTTGCCGGTGATCCGCTGGTTGAGGTCCCGCAGCCGTGCGATGCGGGCCTCGCGTGGGTCGGGCTGCTGGCCTGCCGCCGAGGCGGCTGCCCTTCGCTTCTCGAACTCGTCCTTGAGGTGGCCCCAGGTCCGGTAGAGGGACGCGCGGGAGATGCCCGCCTCACGGGCGAGCGTCTTGACGTCGCAGGCGCCGCCGGGCGGGAGCTGCCCGGCCAGCAGCCGGTCGATGGCCGCGCGGACGCGCCGTTCGACCTGGTCGCGCTGCTGCGGGCTCAGTGCCATGTCATCCAGCCTTTCCGGCTGCTGCCGTGTCGATCTCTTCGAGAACCCGCATCGACCGCTCGTGTTCGGCTCGCAGCCGGTCCTTCTCCTGTGACGGGATCCGGGGACTGGCCAGCAGAACGGCGCCGTTGTCTGCCGAGGTCTGCCAGACGGAGCGGTGAGAGAGATGGTGGGTGGCCTGCGGGCAGCGGGAACTGTCACACAGGCCGGTCAGCGGAGCCACCGCGGAGCGGGTGCCGGCTAGCTTGAGACACAGGGCCTTCGCCGGGTCCTCGAACCAGCAGTAGTTCGCCGCGGACAGGTGCAACACCGACGCCTTCTTCTTCAGCAGCAGTTCGATCTGCCGATCGGTGACGACCTTCGCCGGACCCGGCTCGTGGTCGGCGAGCTCGCCTTCGACGGCGCGGAATGCGGCCATGAGGGAGTCGGCTCCCGGCCCTGCGGGCAGCCGTGCGGCGAAACAGCGTGCCCCAGTCCACGAAGGGCCGCCCGTCGTAGCTCAGCGCCAGCAGCAGCGAGCCGCCCGCCGGTCCGACCAGCCGCAGCCGTTCCTCCGGCCGAAGCGCCGCCCAGCGTGTGCGCCGGCCGTTGACCCGGCCGCCGTGGAAGTCCGCCTCCTCCACCACCAGCGGCCTCCTGGGCCGCCACGATCCTTGCGACATCTCCCTGTCCAGGGCGATGTAGGAGTGCACCGCCGCCAGCGAGGCGTAGTCGATCCACGTCGTGCGGTACTTCCGCCCCTTGGCCGCCAGCTCCGGAACCACCCACGGGATCGGCACGTCGGTCGGCTCGGCGGGCAGCGGCGGAACCTCATGGACCAGCAGGCAGGAGAACTCCCGGCTCCGCATCCCGGCCCGGGAACCGGCCGCGGAACCTCGCGTCCTCCAAGCCGTCCGGCCCCAGCCCGGCCAGACCGTGACGAAACAGACTGGCGAAGTCCGACTCCAGGTACTGCACCCTCACGTGCGGCTTCGGCCGCCGCAGCCGGGCCCGGTTCCGCCCCGTCTCCACCAGCCGGCCCTCGACCGTCCGCCTGCCGGTGCCCACCGTGAACGGCACCGCAGAAGCCAGACCCTCGTCCTCAGCCCAGTCGTAGAACCGGCTCAGCGCTGTGACCTGCAGCTCCCACGACGAGGACTCCAGCCTCTCGCCCAACGGCCCCGACAGCCGGCGGTCCGCGTACGTACCAAGCACGGCCACCAACTCCCGCCGCGTACCGAACACCGCGACACGGTGCCGCCGCAGATGCATCAGCCAGTCCCTCGCCGCCAGCGCGTACGCCCGCCACGAATTCGGCGACGGCGCCCCACTCGACGGCAGCGTACGAAGCCAGGTGTTCACCGCCCGCGTCGCCCGCGAGCCGCCCTCGTCCTCGAACAGGAAGTCGTCGTCGAACAGCACCGGCATCCGCTCGGGGATCAACGGCTCGCCATCGAGCCCCCAGGACTGCCAGCCCTCGGCAGAGAAGAAGTGCACCAACATGCGTCGGCACGGTAGGTCCGCGACGCGACGCTCATCAACTGCTAACCCCACGTCCTACCAACGGGAGTTGAGGAATGTGAGACACGCCAGGAAAGCAGCAACAATCTGGGTCCAGAACGACTTCTGCGCTCGCGTGAAGGGCGCCTCCGACGGCCACCCGGTCACCGAGAAGGAGACCACCCATGGCACCGCCGACGGCCGCAAGGCGTGCCTGCACCACGTGCTTTCTGTCGGGCTTCTCGAAGAACGAGCGGTAGAAGTCCTCACGGATGTCGTGGTCAGTGCCTCTGCTCAGGGCCGCTGCGGTGCACGCACACGCGTTACGGACGGCGGCGACTTGATGTGGCGACGTAGGCGCGGCCCACCAGCCCTACCCCAAGAAAATCCGGTGGGTCCTTCGCCATAGGCGAGGCACAATTCCCGGGGAACCGGGGCGAGGGGGAGCTTGTTTGGACGTGTTCGCGTGTGCCGGGTGCGGCACGGAGCTGACGGCGCCGGTGTCCCGAGTGGCCCTCCCGGTCCACACCCATCACGGGGGATGGGAGGAACTCCATCCCCCGCTGATGGAGCCCGCGACGTACGCCGTCGATCCCCGACCCACTGGACCGCCGTGGCGGTTGTGGGAGGAGGTCGGAGAGGACGCGGCTGCCCGGCAGGGCGTGTACGCGCCGGTGTACTCCGTCTCCTTCGGCGCGCGGAACAGGATCGTCATCGCCCCCGGCGACTCCCGGTCCACGGCCCTGATACCCGAGAAGTGCGAGGGCTACTGCCAGGGTGTGGACGGCCGGGCCGGCCCCAACTTGGCGTGCGAGGGTTGCGGGCGGGCCGTGGCGACCCGCATGGACGACTGCGGACTGTGGCAGACGGTGTGGCTGGAGCCCGACGCGGTCGTACGCCGCCCCTCGGGGCTCCCCGCTGGTCCGCCTCCCGACTGGGAGGTGCTGGAGCGCGCCGAGCACCGCGTCCCACCCGTCGAACCCGACGGGTCGTGGAGCCGTCGCTGGGAGGCGGCGGTCGGGGTCGCGCTGGCCCACCTCGTGGCGGCCACTGAAGACCGCCCCGTGACCCTCCCTGCCGGCCCCGTCACAGAGCTGCTCGGCCACGCCGTCGGGCGGTACCTCCCAGCCGGGCCCGATGCCCGTTCTGTCGGGCTGGCCGGCCCGGGAATCCGCACGCCCCGGCCCCGTCCCGACATCCTCATCGTCCCCCGCCACCCCCTAACGGGCATGCCCTGGTGCCCACCCGGCGACGACGCGGCCGTGGTGCCGCTGGACAGCGGGGTCTGGGCCTACCTCGCCCACCCGGGCGAGACCTCACCGATGCCCGCGACTGGGGTGCTTCCAGACGGCGTCCTGCGCGACGACTATCCCTTGCCGCCGCGCCCCTGGTGCTCGCTGACGCCCCACCACCGCGCCTTCGAGTACACCCTGGTCGGGCTGCCCTCCATACGCGCCCCCCGGCTTCGCAGGTACCAACACGCGTACCGGTCATGAATGTCTGATCGGGCGTCTACGGCGCCGAGGTCGCAGCGGTCCGCTCATCGTTCGGTTCGGATCTCACGTCTCTTTGATCGGCCAGTACCTTCCTGGCGGATCCCGCAAGACGGGGGGATGGGGTTCTCCGTTGCGCGCTGCGGCTCAGCGGGATCGGCGCACGGAGCTGTTGAGCTGGGCCATCAGTTCCCGGTTGGTGGCTCGGGGCGGCTTGGAGGTCCTCGTCGTGTTCGGCTGGCCGCTCGCGGAGTCGCCGACTTCCTGTTCGAGATGGGCAAGTTTCCTTGGAAGGGCATGTCGGTCGGAGCACCGAGGCCGGTGGCCCTCCAGGCGTCCTGGCCCAGCAGTTCGGACAGGCGTTGTTCGAGGCGGGCCACGTGCCCCGCAAGGCGGGTGTCGCGTTCGGTGAGGTTGGCCAAGTCGGTCAGCAGGGAGTTCCGGCTGATCTGCGGACCGGGGTGTCGTTGGGTGGCTGGGCGGCCCTGGCCGCCACAGTTGCGTGGAGGTCGCCGTGGCGGTAGATGAGGCTACGGTGGACGCCGGCCAGGCGGGCGACGGCAGAGACGCTGATCGGCCGGCCGTCGCGGGTCAGGTCGTCGAGCGCGGCCAGCACGCGCCTGCGGCGGCGGGTGGAGTCGTCGGCGCGGGCCTGGGCGAGCCGGTCGGCCGGGGAGTACAACTCCACGATCTCCACCTTGAACTCCGGCGTGAACTGCCGCCGCGGCCGCTGCGGCTTCCTGCTCACCATGCTCTCCATCATGGACATCCCTTCCCGGGCACACGCTCAGAGGGCGTTTCGCGACTTTTGAGTGGCTCTGTCGTCGCCTGATGGCGTGGGTGCGTGGCGGAATCGGTAGGTCCGCAGGCGCTCGTCTGCTGGTGTGATGATGTGAGTGAACGCATCCCCTACCCCAGCGACTTATCCGAGGCGCAGTGGGCTCTGATCGAGCCGGTGATCACGGCGTGGAAGGACCGTCGCGACGCGCTCCGCACCGTCGGGCGCGAACGCGCTGCGCGCGAGACACCTGCACGCCTGCAACACACTGGTGACGATCGGATCGCGGGAGCGCGGGGGCGTTTCACCCGATCACCGGCAGCGAACCGGACTTCTCACCCGAACGGCGTCTCCCCGACGCCGGGCGGCTCTTCGCGCCTGGGATCCCGGAATGCAAGTCGGACAGCCGGACGCGGTGGACGAACCGATCGAGCTGCAGGAAGCGACCGACGAAGCACAAGCCGGCTTGACGAGCCTTCAGGCGGAAGGAGTCGGGTCCTGGCCGAAGCGCCGAGCCGCTGACCCGCTCAGGTACGGCCGGTCCCGCCTCGCGACCGCGGCGATCGGGCCGGCGGCACGGAGCACAGTGTCGAGGACGCGTTCCGGCTCGGCGGCGTAACAGTTGGCGAACCAAGCCATGTTCGCCTCGACCACCGCCCAGCCGCCGTCGGCGAGCCGGCCGATGTCCAGGCACACCGCGCTGGGCAGGCCGGCGGCCGTGGCGTCGAGGACCGTACGGCCGAAGGCGCGGCTCTCGGCGTCCAACGGCGCCGGGTCGAGGCGTCCGCAGACGGCGTAGCGGCTCCCGGTGACGGCTTCGCCGTCGATGACGAACAGCCGGTACTCCGCGATGAACTCCACCACGCCGCTCACCAGAACCGGCGTGGAACCATCAAGTCCGCCGGGCAGGCCGGTCCCGTCCTCGTGAACGGCGGCGGGCAGCAGGTCGATCTTGGCCGATGGCGGTTTCACGAAGGCCCGCTCCCGCAGCCCACGGGCCTCACCGAGGGTGGTGAGCCGTACGCGGCGCCGCAGGAGGGGGCCCGGTACGCGCGTCAGCCAGTCATCGGCCGGTTCGAGCAGCCCAAGGCCCAACGGGCCGGCAAGTCGTGCGGCCGCACGGGGACCGCCGTACCAGTGCACCCTGCGCCCTTCGGCTCTCGCCGCCCGGTCGGTCACCTCGTGACCGCGCCAGGCCGCTGCACGGGCGATGAGTTCGCCCGTGGAGGTTCGGGGTGCGGACAGGAGAAGGACGGGCGGGGTACGGACTTCCATGCCGGCGAGCCTAACGAACCCGGCCCACAACCGAACGAGCGCACGAACTCCAGCGGCCCTGGCAGCGTCATGCCGTGAGGGCCCTGGGGGCGCCGTCCCCCTCGTCGGTCAGACGCGGGGGCCGAGGAACAGGCCGCCACTCGCGTCGATGACCTGGCCGGTGATCCAGCGGGCGTCGTCCGAGGCGAGGAAGGCGACCACGTCGGCGACGTCGCCGGGGCTGCCGAGCCGGCCGAGCGCCGTCATGCCGGCGATCCGTTCGGCAAGACCCGGCACGTCGTCGAAGACCGCGGAGTTGGCCGGCGTCCTGGTCGCGCCGGGAGCGACCGTGTTCACCGTGATCCCCCGGGTCCCGGTCTGGTTGGCGAGGGTCCTGCTCATCGTCTCGAGCGCGGCTTTCGTCATCGCGAAGGACGTCTGGGCCGGGTTGGCCATCCGGGTCGCCACCGACGAGACCGTGATGATCCGGCCGCCGTCACGCAGCAGGGGCAGCGCGTGCTCGATGACGAAGTACGGCGCCCGCACGTTCACCGCGAACAGGTGGTCGAACTCCGCCCGGGTCGTCACGCCGAGCGGGCCGGCCGGTGCGGCCGCGGCGTTGTTGACGAGGATGTCGAGCGGCCGTCCGGCCGAGCCGGCCTCGACACCGGCGAAGAGCGTCTCGACGTCGCCGTCCCCACCCAGTTCGGCACGGACGGCGTGTGCGGTCCCGCCGGCGCGCTCTATCTCCCCGACCGTTGCCGCCGCCCCGCTCTCATCCGTTCCGAAGTGCACGATGACCATGGCGCCTTCGGCCGCAAGCCGAACCGCGATGGCCTGTCCGATGCCACGCGACGCACCCGTCACCAGAGCCGTCCTGCCGACCAGACCGCCCATGCCGCCCCCATCGAAATGTTAGTCACTAACAGGATGGTAGTGTCTACCACATGGAGAGAAGGCAGCCAACCCTGCGGGAACGACAGCGATCCGAAACGCGGCGCGCGATCCAGAGGCACGCCGTGCGGTTGTTCACCCACCGCGGGTACGACACGGTGACGGTGGCCGAGGTCGCCGAGGCCGCCGGCGTCTCGGCAATGACCGTGTACCGGCACTTCCCCACCAAGGAGGACCTCGTCCTCGTGGAGCAGCCCACCCGGATCATCGCCGAGCGGGTCGCCGCATCGCCGGCAACCGACCCCCTGGTGCGCCGGATCGGCGGCGCCCTCGTCGACGCGGCGGTGGCCTTGACCGGCGGCCAGGGGGCCGAAGCGGCGGTGAACGAACGGTTCCTCCTGGACTGCCTCCGGCTCATGACCTCCACTCCCGCGCTGCGCGCCCGGCACCTGGACAGCCAGTACGCGCTGCAACAGGCCATCGTCGAAGCCCTCGCGACCGACGCCACCGACCCCGACGCCCAGTTCCGCGCACACGCCGCGACCGGCGCTTGCCTGGCCGCGACACACACGGCGCTGACGCGCTGGGCCGAGGACGAGGGGAGCGCGAAACTCCCGGACCTCATCGCGCGGGCACTCGCGGCCGCCTTCGGCGACGCTGCCGCCGCCACCGGCTGAGATCCGCCTTGCCATCCGCCTGGCGATGGTCTCCGCCCCGTCAGTATCGTCCTTGCGCCCCAGGCGTCTCCGGAGTGGATCTTCGGTGGCCCGGCGGAGTGTCTCTTCCGGTGGACCACCGCGTGTCCGGCCCCGCGGTCGACGGAGCGCCGCTAGCGTGATCGAGATGCACTCCGCAGTCGTCTTCTCGCTGGGCATCGTGGGGGCGCTGGCGCCGGAGATCGTCCGGCTCTACAGCATTCGAGAGGAGCCGGCGCGCTTCACGTGGTCGTGGTTCTACCTGGTGGTGTCGGTGGCCTTCGCGGTCCTCGGGGGAGTGCTGGCGTTGGTCATGCCCGCCACCACTTACTGGGGGGCGGTCTACGTAGGCGTGTCCACTCCCGTGCTCGTCAACTCGCTGGTGCGCAAGGGGCGCGAGGCATCCCGGCAGCAGATGCGGTCCGGCGAGGGCGTCCCGTCGCGCCATGGCGGGGCTCCGGCGCGGTACGGCCCGGTCGATTCGTATCTGAACGGGCTGTAGCGTGAGCCTCGGCGCAGCCCGCGGAAGCGGGATCGACGTCGGCGACACGGTCGTGGTGTGCCGCCCCGACCAGATGCGCGAGGCGGCGATCGTGATCTCGTGCCTGTCCCCCGACCGCCTGACACCTGTCGTCACCGTCGAGCCGCCACAAACAAGCTGACCGCACGGATCGACGATCTCGCCGCCGCCGAGCGGTACGTCGTTCAAGGTCTGGGGCAGGCCCGCAGCATGGGCGTCTCCTCCTCGATCGTGGGTTTCGCGTCCGACCTCGCAGAGCTGCTCGTGTCGCGAGAGCAGGACGCCGACGCGCTGGGTCACTACCGTGAGGCGGCGGCCATGGCGGTGGAGATCGGCACCTGGGATGTGGGCGCAGCGGTGCTCGCCGGGCTTGTGGAGTGTGCGAGCCGGCTGGGAGACGCGGATGCGTTGTGGTCGGCGGCGGTGTGGGGGAGCCGTATGTACCGAGGAGCAGCTGACGAACGGCTGCGGTCCCGGGTCCTGGGCGTCTGTGTGGAGGCCCTGAAGAACGCCTTGCGGACCGGATCGGCGGCCTCAACCGTGCAGGGCATCGAGAAAGTCCGCCCAGTGGCGGTCCAGGACTCCCGCGCCAAACCGTCCCCCCAGGAGGGTTTCCTCCTCAGCGACGTCGTGTTGTTGCTGGGCATGTGGGCGACAGGCGCGGAGACCGATCGATGCGGCGCGGTCGCCCGCGAACTGGACGCCCGAACCGGGGGCGTACTGGGCCTGGCGGAGTTCGTCGCCACCCCCTACACGGATCCCACGTCCGGCGGCCGGGGCCGTTGGCGGCGGTGGAGGCTGGGATAGGTGCTCGCACCTCGGCCCCCTCGGCCGCCTCGGCCGCCGTGACGTCCACGTGCTCAGCCGGAGGGGTCGTTCGGCGACCCACGCGACGGGGCAGGACGAGCGGCCGGAGTCGAGGGCACCGCCCGCCGGTCGCGTCCTGCTGTGTGGAGTCCGCCTCCATCGGCCCCTCTCCGCTGGGGCGGCGGGCCCGCGGGGTGCCCGCCTGGAGGCGGTGGTCGTGCCGGCAGCACAGGCTAGGGTTCGCGACCATGGACAGAGTCGACCTCGAGCACCGCCACCGCACGTACGACGGCTGGATACCGCCCACCGTCGCCGCGCTCCTCCATGAGCACGGCCACCACGGCATCCTGCGCAAGGCGGCTGCCCGCGGTGACTGGTTCTGCGCCCGCCGGCTCGCCGAGGCCGCTGCCGAGTCCGGCCCGGACGGACGGGCGACGGCGGTCGCATTGCTGGAGCCGTTCGCGGCCGCCGGCTGGTGGCCCGCCGTCGACGCCGTCGCCCGGCTGCTCGCCGGGTGGGAGCGGCACGACGAAGCCGTCGTGCTGCTGCGTCCACTCGCCGGCACGGGGCACCGGTACGCCCTGCGCGACCTGGCACGGCTACTGGCTCGGCAGGGCCACCTCGACCAGGTCGTCGCCCTGCTCGGCCCGAGGGCCGCAGACCTCCTGCTCGCCGAGGAACTGGTGGAGCTCGCCGCGGGCCACGGCCACGACGCCGACATCGCCGCAGTGCTCCCCTGTATCGGGAGCGGCCCGACGGACCCGTTCGAGTCCTGGAACCCGGACGCCGCGGACACCGTCCCTCTGCATGCCAGGTTCCTGGAACTCCAAGGCCGGATCGACGAGGCAATACACCTGCTGGGCAGACACGTCTGTATCGACGGTGTCGTGTACGCGGACCACGCCGAGCAGCTCGCCCGCCTTCTGGGCCGCCACGGACGTGAGGCCGAGCTGCGCGCGTTCCCGGCCGACGGCGGCGAGGAGTACGCCCTCGCCGCCTTGGCCCAGTTGCTGGAGGACCAGGACCGGATTCCGGAAGCGGTCGCCCTGCTCGGGCAGTCCGCCGGGACGGGGGACCCTCATGCGGCCTTCGGCCTGGCCGAACTCCTCGCCCGGCACCGCCGCCACGACGAGGCGGTCGAAGTGCTGCGCACAGCGGCGGAGAATGCCGGCGGCGACTGCGATTGGCTGATCCACCGGCTCTGCCACATCCTCGTCGATGCCGGGCGCCCCGACGAAGCCCTCACCTGGATCGACGACCACTTCACCCGCCACTGCGGCGACCACCAGGAACAGGCGTTCTTGAAGAACGAAGTCCTGAAGGCGAGCGGCCGTGCCGTGGATGGCGAAGCGGAGCCGGCCGAGTTCGTCAGGTCCGACGAGGAGCTCCTCCGTTCCGGAACGGTGGACGGTGCCATCGCACTCGCTGAACGCCTGGTGCGGCGTGGCGAACCCCAGAGGGCCGTCGCTCACCTCCGCAATCGTCTGGACGGCGCGAAGGTGATGCCCGGGTAGTACCCGCGCTGCCCGCCTCTCGTACGGGCAGGCCCGAGCTCTGCTGGATGAGCGCACCGGAACGGGCCGGGACCTGCACGGGTACCGCCGCTCCTCCCTGACGCGTAGCTGATGCTCATGGCCAAGTCCCGGCATGAGAAACCCTGGAACGTCCGCCGGCCTCCGGCGGAGAGGTTCCAGCCACATGGCGACGCAGAGTGCCCCTATGGCAATCCGCGTCTCGTCGAGCGGGTACTCTGCCGGAGGTCCGTCGTGAGGCCGCCGACCGGCGCGCCCAGCGGCTGCGGGTGGAGCGGGCGCAGAGCCCCGGCGTGGAAAGCCCCCGCCCCGACTACGGTGCAGCCTTCGCAGCCTGGCCCGGATGACCCCGGCGCCGCAATGACGGCTGCCCTTGCCGGCGGCGTACGCGCCCTGCCTTCGAGCACGCCGCTCACCGCTCGCACCCCCCATGACCTGATGCCCCATGCGGGCACGCACCCGAGGAGTACCCGTTGAGTGACCCCCAGCCCCCGCCGCTCCCCGCCCTCCCGGAGGCCGAGGAAACGCCCCCTCCCCCAAGGGCGCCCCGGAAGTGGCTTGTCCCGGCGGCCTGTGTGGTGGCCGGCGCCGTCGTCGGCGTCCTCGGAACCGTCGCGGTCTACGCCGCGACCGCCGACCCCGAGCCCCCGAAAACACAGAGCTTCACGTTCGCGGGAACGTTCCGCCTGGTCGGCAGCGACAACGTCGGTTCCACCGGCATCGACGAATGCCGGGGCCGGGGTGGATACAACGACATCGGCACCGGAACGTCGGTCACCGTCTACGACGACAAGGGCGCGGTGATCGCCACGGGTGCCCTGCCGCGCGGCACCTACCAGAGCAGCGCCTGCACCTTCGCCTTCAGCATCGAGGGCGTGCCCGACGACCGGCCGTTCTACGCCGTCGAGATCAGCCACCGCGGGAAGGTCACCGTGACCGCCGGGCAGGCCAAGGGCGGCCAGTGGGCCGCCAGTCTCGGCAAGTGACCGCCGTCCCCGTGGGCACCGCACCGAGGTACCGGGCCGACGGCGCTCCCGCCCCCGTGCGACCGCCCCACGCGGGGGCGCTGAAGCAGCGCCTGACCGGGGTGCCGGCCCTGGCGCTGGCCTTCCAGGGGGCGTGACGGGCGACGGCCACCGCGTGACCCGCAGGTGAGGCCCCTCTCATCGCCGGCGTGTTCGCCGGTCAGGACCGTGTATCAGGACGGCGTGGGGCGGACTACGCGGCGGCCTCCCAGGCGAAGCCGTCCGGGTCGGTGAACGTGCCGGTGGTGCTGCCGAGGGTGACGCGGTGCGAGCCCGTGCCGTCGACCGGGACGCCGAGGTCCTTGGCCAGGGCGCGGCGCTTGTAGAGGGCCAGCTTGACGGTGCCGGCGGTGCCGGGGGCGAACTCGGTGTACTTGCCGCCGAAGCTCTTGGTCACGGTCAGGCCCCGGTCGACGTAGAACTGCCTGGTGGCCTTCACGGCCTCGACGCCGAGCAGCAGGACGATGTCGTCGATCTCGCGGGTGTCGGGGCCGGTGTCCTTCTTCGCCGCGGTCGCGATCTTCCAGATCGTCCCGTCCGGGGCCTGGACGACGCCGCTGTAGCCCCACAGCGACTTCGCGGTGGGCTTGAGGACCGTGGCGCCGGCGTCCACGGCGGCGGCGAAGAAGCCGTCGACAGTGGCCGGGTTGGACACCGTGAGCCCCAGTGTGAAGCCGCGGAATCCGGTCGAGTGGGCCTCGGACGCCCGCAGACGGATGTAGGTGTCCACACCGAAAGCGGTGTAGAAGCGGTGGGCGGTCTCGGGGTCGGCCACCTCAAGGGTGACGGACGCGAGGGACGTGTGGGCTGCGGTGGAAGCGGTGGTTGCCATGACCATCACGGTAGGGGTCGGGCGGCGGCCGGGGCTTCTCGATTCCTGACCGGTCGCGCGAGCGGTGGCTGGGGCGGCGAGGAGGCCGAGCGGGAGGGCCTGGCGCTGCTCCGGCCGGCGGGGGCGCTCGTGCGGGCCGAGCCGGAGCACCGTGAAAGGCTGCGGGAACGGCAGGCCGTCCGCCGGGAAGGGGCTCACCGGCCGCTTCCGTGAGCGCGTGGCGGACCGGTGGGCGACGCGGTGGGAAGTGGTGCCGCATCAGGCAACGTTCGCCCGTTCTTGCAGCCGGAAATCGAGCTGCTGCGGTCAGGATTGACGCATAGTCTGCTCGGCTGTGGACAGAGAGCGCAGTGCTCGGCAGCTTCGGCTGATCGGCGAGACGGTGGAGATCGCGAAGGCCCTTGGTGTGGAGGTGTGGCTCCGCGGGGGTTGGGCCATGGACTTCTTCATCGGGGAGGTCACGCGTGACCATGTGGACATCGACTGGTTCGCCTGGGCGGAGGATGCCTCTGCTCTGACCGACGGCCTGCTTCGTTCCGGCTATGAGCCGCTGTCCGGGCCGCCTGCCGATCAGCAGCTCGATTTCTGCAAGGAGGGCGTGGAGAGCAGCTTCGCCCTCGTGAGCAAGGACGGGTTCGGGCGCATTGTGGTCGCCGGCGGCCCCTGGGCCGGGGAGATATGGCCGGAGGGCATGCTCGATGCTTCTGTTGGCCGTATCGGGACACTGCGGTGCCGGATCATCAGTCCCCACGCCCAGATCGAGATCAAGCAGATGATGCCGGTCTGGGTCCCGGGTCGGCCTCGTCGCAGGAAGGACACCGAGGACGTCACCCGGCTGGAAGCGGCCCTGCGAGAGCAGGGCACCCGCCCGGCATGAGGGCACGCAGCCGCCAACGTCTGCGCGTGGCAGAACGGGTGCGCTTGCGCGAGATCGATGACGACGAGGGCCGGCGGCTGCTGAGGACCATTCGCCGTGGATCCGGCTCGGTGGTGACCTGTCGCCGCGCGCAGATGGTGCTGCTGTCGGGGGTAGGCGACCGGGGCCAAGGCCGACAACCTCGCGTTCGCTTACAGAGCAGCGGGGCAGCAGGGCAGCAGGGCAGCAGGATCCGCCGCTGCATCGTCTGGCGGAACAAGCACGCAGCCGACGAACGCCTCCGCGCGGTAGTCGACGGGGCGAACGTTGCCTGATGCGGCACTGGGGAAGTGGGCGGTCAGCGAGCCGAACGGCTCATGCGGCCAAGGGCCCCGACGCTCGACCAGGCGCTGCCGAGCATCACGAGCCCTCCGATGACGAACGCCATGTTTGCGCCGGTCGAATTGTCGGACTTCTGCTCGTCCAGGTTCTTGCTTCCGGTCTGATGGCCGCCTGAGTAGCTGACGCAGGTGTCGCCGGCCGACATCGTCTCGCCGCCGCAGTCGGCAGGCGAACCCTTGAGCTGGAATCCGACGAAGACGATCGCCGCGCCGAAGGCAAGGAAGACGAGACCCGCTAAGAGGTCCTGCGCGGGGGTGTTCCGTCCGGCTGCTGAGGTCATGGCCGCCAGCCTCCCATGAACGCCGATGGAAGAACATATGCGTTCCTGATGAAGCGGACCGGTCCTGGACGAGTCATTCCGATGTGATCAGCGGTCGTAAGCGATCAAGGACCGCGTGACGGTCTGGCCGGTCTCGCGGTTGTGCCAGATCGCGGCGGCGACGATCCAGTGGCCGTCGGACCAGAAGTCCGTATCGGCGGCAAGCGAGAAACTGTCAAGACTTGTGGATCAGTCTGAGTAGGGCTGCGCCTAGCTTGCTTCCTTGCGTGGGAGTTCACTGACCGGTAGACAGACCGGCATGTTCGAGACGCTGATAAATCGTACGAGCCTGTCGCGGAGCGCGTCCATTACCGACGTCGTCGGCGCAGTGCACCTGATGCCGTACGGGCGGCCAAAGGTCCGGAGTGCCGAGGGGGCACTTGCCGAGTGGCGGGGGACCTGTTCCACGAAGCACGCCTTGCTGGCCGCGTTGATGGCTGAGCGGTGGCCCGAGACAGAGCCGCGATTGGTCCATCGCGTCTACCGGTGCACGCCCGGGCAGGCCACGCGAAGCTATGGTCCGCAGGTCGCCGGTGCAGTTCCTCTGGAGGGCTTGTGGGACGTTCACCGTTACCTGACGGTTGGCATCGGCTCGCGTCGGATCACGATTGACATCACATTTCCCACAAGTCCGAGTTGGGACGGGGCCAACTCCATGCGACTGGCTTGCGGGCCTGGAACCGACCATGTCGTTGCCGTCAACGCGGACGCGGACGCGGAGAAACGGGCACTGGAGGAGGCCTGGTGTGACCCTGCTGTCCGGGAGCCGTTCATCGCGGCTCTCGCCAGCAAGTGACCGACTGTGAAGCGCCTTCCCGTGGACCGCACACGTCAGGTCATGCCGCGACCTCGCCGCCTTCAATGAGGACACCGTTCTCGAAGCGGGCGCCGGATCGGACGAGGGCGACGAGGTGGGGTGCGGTGACCGCGCGCCGGCGGGCCTGGGCGGACTCGACGAGCTTGAAGACCATCGCGAGGGCGGCGGCGGGGCTGCCGGCCCCGCGGGTGACCTTGGTCCGCAGCTTGACCGTGCTGAAGGTCGACTCGATGGGGTTCGTGGTCCGTAGGTGGATCCAGTGTTCGGCGGGGAAGTCGTAGAACGCCAGCAGCTCGTCGACCTCGCCGGTGATCTTCGCTGTGGCCTTGGACCACTTCGCGCCGTACGTCTTCTCGAACGCGGTGACCGCCTTCTCGGCGTGCGCACGGTCCTCGGCGTTGTAGATCTCCTGGAGCGCCTTCTTCGCTCCGGGCTGCGCGGATTTCGGCAGTGCGTTCATGACATTGCGGGTTTTGTGAACCCAGCACCGCTGGTGCCTGGCCTGCGGAAACACCTCCGCCGGCGCCCTCCACAGGCCCATCGCTCCGTCTCCGACCACGAGCATCGGATCCCGCATGCCGCGCCGGCGGCAGTCCCGCAGCAGATCCGCCCAGGATTCGGTGGACTCCCGCAGGCCCTCGGCGATCGCGATGAGTTCCTTGGTGCCGTCCACGCGGACGCCCATCAAGACCAGCAGGCAGGAATGGGTCTGGGACAGGCGGATCTTGGGGTGGATGCCGTCGGCCGCGTCGACGCGCTTGTCGTTCACGCGCGGCGCGGCCGCCTCGACCGGTCCCGCGGCCGTGGCAACCGACCGGGGCCGGTGACGGCCGTTGCGGACCACCAGCCGACGCCCGGCCTCGTCCCGCTCGCTGGCGAGTTCGGCTATGTACTGCTCGACCTCGGCCTCAAGGGCGGCGGCCAGCATCCGCCTCGCGCCTTCCCGGACGATCTCGTCGATCAGAAAAGTACCGCTCTCGGTGGTGCCGCCTTCGTTGACTACGCTGAGCACGGGCGTGCCTTCCCAGCCCGCGCTACAACGCGGGCCTACTCGGTGACCTTGAGTCGATCACCCGGGAAGGTACGCCCCCCACATCCCACGAGGCACCCCACCCCGGGCCGATCCACAGGTTCCGAGCATTGCTCGCGGCAAGCGGCCGTATCGCCTTCCTGGCCGGCGGCGACGCTGCCCGCAGCCGCTTGTTCACACCCGGCTGTCGAGAGTCCACGAACCGCAGCCAGCGCGACTCCGAGGTAAAGCCCAACCGTGTCTGTGCGACGGCAAGGGTGACGAGCTCGGAATCCGTCAGCCGCCGGGGCCGACCCGGCCATCAGGTGCCTCCGATCTCGTCATCGATCTTCACGTACAGTGCCGTCAGCAGGGCGTTTAGTCGTTCGTCCACGACGATCTCGGACGCCCTGTCTGCGTTCCCGAACACACCATCAGCATTCGGATTGCCTCGACAAGAGCGACGTCCCCCAAGCCGAGCTGACTACGTCCAAGCAACCGTGACAGGGCGGATGAATGACGACGAACCGCGAGCACTCATCCGATCTCCACCCCGGACCGTGGTTGACCACCCCGGCCCACGGAGATCTCATCGCGGCGAAGGCGCTCATCTACGACCCCTGCGGGTTCACCTGCTCGCAGCCAGTGCCCGAAGCCGAGGGTGCCGCTTACGCCGCCCACGAGTTCACTCTCGACGGCCTCTCCATCCGGTTCCGCGCAGCCAGGACGACCCCCACCAAGGTCGGCCAGTTCGTCACCGTCTGGACGAGGTCACCGGCCGGGCCCATCCAGCCCTTCGACGCCACGGACCCCGTCGACCTCTTCGTCATCAGCACCCGCGACCATCACCACTTCGGCCAGTTCGTCTTTCCCATGGACGCTCTCCGCCAACACGGTGTCGTATCAGCGAACGGTTCCGGTGGGAAACGAGCCTTCCGCGTCTACCCGCCCTGGGTGACCACCACCAACCGCCAGGCCGGCAGTGCGCAGGCGTGGCAGCTGGGCTTCTTCCTGCACCTGCACGAGGACGGTCCTGTCGACCTGGCCCGCGCCCAAGAGCTCTACCACCCGCAGGACGGCGCCGGCACAGCCACAAGACCGACCAGCCCATCACACGATCGCTGATCACCCACGGCCACTGATCATTCGGAATGACTCGTCCAGTGACCTGAGTCAGCGATTCGGTGGCCGTAGGCGGCGACTTCGTCGAGGACTGCGGCGTAGAAGGCGGCGAGCGCCTTTCCGTCATGGCCCCAGAAGGATGCGCACTTCACCATGCCCGCGGCAGCGTTGCCGGTGTTCTTCGCCGTGGTGGTCACCGGGTCCGCTTCTGGTTGACGCCGATGACGTAGCCGTTGGGGTCGGTGAAGTAGAAGAGCTTGTCCCCGTGGTGCTCCATCACGTCCTTCTGGATCGTGACCAGCGGCCGGATCCGCTCGACGTAGGCGTCGAAATCGTCGACGGCCAGGTAGAACATGCCGAACGCTCCGACCGGGGTGTCCTTCAGAACGGGCAGCCAGCCGCGCAGGTGCTCGTCCCGGTAGACCATCAGCGCGAACTCGCCGTCGAAGAGCAGGATGCGCAGGTCGTCGTCCGGGTCATTGCCGGCGGGCAGAGCGGTGAAGCCGAGCTTCTCGTAGAAGTCGACGGTCGCCTGGGTGTCGGACACACCCAGGCACGGGGCAATGGCGGGAGGCTTCACGAGGACTCCTTGAGAGGGGAACGCGAACGGAAGAGGCGGAGCTCCTCAGGGGCGGACAGCCCGCCTTGAGAGGTCCTAGCGGAAGCATGTCCTCCGCACAGGACAGGGGGTGTCCTATACCGAGTGACCCGCAGGGTTTTCACACGGGTGTCGGCTCGTAAAAGCGCGCACCTGGGTACGGATGAACGTGCTCAGGCCAAGGTGGTTCAGCGGAAGGCGTTGGCGTTCTCCGAAGCCCACTGCCGGAAGGGGCGGGCGGGCGTTCCGGTGATCCGTGCAACCGTGTCGCGCACCGTCAGCAGCTCGTCGTTCACGTCTCCGCCCGTGACGTCGAGCACCGCGTCCGCGGCCTCGGCGCCGAAGACCGCGGCCATCTGGGCGTGGGCCTGCCGGCGGCTGATCTCGGCGAAGGAAACCTCCCGCCCCAGTGCTGCCGCGATGGCCTCGACCTGCTGTCGGGCGGTCACCGGCTCTGGACCGGTCAGGGCATACGTGCGCCCGTGGTGGCCGGGCTCGGTCAGTGCCACCCGTGCCACCGCCGCGATGTCCGCAGGGTGGATGGTCGGCAGCGCGGTCTCGGCGTACGGCGCGTGGACGGTCTCGTGGCCACGGATGGAAGCCGCCCACATCAGGGCGTTCGAGGCGAACTGCGTCGGCCGCAGGACCGTCCAGGCCATGCCGCTCGCCTTGAGCAGTTGCTCCACCGCCAGGTTCTCGCCTGCGGGGCCGAGGTGCGGGTGGGTCTGGACGGTGATGGACGACACCAGCACGACATGCTCCACACCCGCCTGCCGGGCGGCTTCGAGTATGTCGGCGTCCGAGCCCAGACGTGACACAAGGAACAGCGAACGCACCCCTCGAAGCGCGGGCTTCAACGACGCCGGCTCTGCGAAGTCGCCCTCCACGGCCTCGACCCCATCGGGAAAGACGGCCCGCGCGGCATCACGGGTGAGCCCCCTCAGCGGCCCGACACCGCGCGAGTGCAGCTCCTTCAGCAGGGCGCTGCCTATGTTTCCGGTGGCTCCGGTCACGAGGATCATGGGCGTGTCTTCCCGTCATCAGATGATCAACTAAGCGCCACTCTAGAACCTCAATCCTGCTTCAGGTCAAGGAATGCACGGCTGCGGAGCCAGCCGCGGCCCGCCACCACCATCACCCCTCACCGGCCTCTTCGGACCACCAGAACCAGACTCGCCCTGGCTGTTGGCGGAGGTCAGGGGCGCAGGACGAGGCGGATGGGATCGCCTTCTTTGGTGCGCAGCCGCTCGACCGCCTTGGCCGCGTCGGCGAGCAGGAGAACGTCGGTGACGGAGCGGGAGAAGTCCAGCCTGCCCCCTTCGGCAAGGGCTATCAGCTGCGCCACGGCGTCCTCCGCGGATCCGTAGTGGCCGAGGATCCGGTGCTGGAGGTAGCTGAAGAGGGTGCCGTCGGTGACGGTCAGCGGCTGGTCGGTCAGGCCGACCAGGACGAGGCGTCCCTTGGGTCCGAGCATGCTCAGGGCCTGCTCCCGTACTGCGGTGACTCCGGCGAAGTCGAATGCGGCCTCCAGGGCGCGGCCGCCGGTGGCGGCCAGGACCCGGTCGCGCAGGCTGGGGTCGGCCGGGTCCAGCGCCAGGTCGGCTCCGAAGTCGAGTGCGCGCCGGCGGGCGGCCGGGGCGGGGTCCACTGCGACGATCGGGCAGGCGCCGAGGGCGCGCAGCAGCTGGACGGCGTGGACCCCGAGACCGCCGACGCCCCACACCCCGACGGCCTGGGCCGGGCGTATGTCCGCGGTCGTGGTGATGGCGCCCCACGGGGTGGAGACGGCGTCCGGGATGATCGCGCCCTGCTCGAACGGGATCGCCTCGGGCAGGGCGACGAGGGTCTCGACGGAGGCGAGGGCGTACGAGGCCCAGCCGCCGTCGTAGTCGACGCCCCGCGTCAGGACCCGGCCGTCGTGCACCTCGCCCGCCTGCAGGACGACCCGTCGGCCCACGGTCCAGCCGGCGGCGTCCGGCCCGCACTCGGCGATGGTGCCGGCGACCTCGTGTCCCAGGGTGACGGTGTCGCCCGCCAGGTGGGCCGGGGTGAGTGTGCCGTCGATGAGGTGCACGTCGGACAGGCAGACGCCGGCGGCCTCCACCTTGACCAGCACCTGGCCGGAGCCGGGGGTGGGAACGGGGATCTCTTCGACGGTCAGGGTGCGCGAGGGAATGTGCAGGCGAGCGGCACGCATGAGTTCCATTGCGGGGTGATCCATTCCGGTCTGAGGCATGGCGGGCCCGGGACGGGCCGGCGTGGCGATGCCCGGGGCGCTTGGGAGGCAAGGCCTGGCATGGTCTGGCCGGGCCCCGGGGGCTGACCCGCGACCTAACGCAAGTTGACTTGCTTTCCAACGTAGCCGCGACCGCTTCATATCGCAAGGAAACTTGCGATAGTGTGGGCGGGTGACGAGCGACGAGGTGCCAGGCGGGCAGGAAGCACCGCCGCTGAGGCGGCGCGGGGAACGGATGCGGCAGGCCGTCCTTGCCGCCACGGTCGACCTGCTCACCTCTCAGGGGCTGGCAGCCACCACCGTCGCCTCCGTCGCGCGCGCGGCCGGGGTCCACGAGACCTCCGTCTACCGACGCTGGAAGACCCGTGAGAACCTGATCTTCGACGCGCTCGCCACGCACACCGAGCAGGCCCTGCCCACACCCGACACCGGTGCGGTCCGCGAGGACCTGCGCGAGCTGTTCACGGCGCTGATCCGTTTCTTTGCCACACCCGCCGGCGCCGCGCTGCTGCTCCTGGGGACGGTCCGCGAGGCAGGCGCACTGGAGGAGGGGCGGCGCGCGTACTGGCAGGCTCGGCTCCAACGCGCCGAAACACTCGTTCAGCGCGGCATCGACCGCGGCGAACTGGCCGCCGACACCGACCCGCACCTCGTCGTGGAAGCCATCACGGGCCCCCTCCTCGCCAGAGTCCTCCTCACCGGCGAACCCCTCGAAGAAGCCCTGGCCCCGCGCCTGGTCGACCTCGTCCTCGACGGCTCCCGCATCTGAGCACGACGGGCTCGCCAGCGTACGGCTGCTCGATCCATCGCCGAGCAGCGTTCCCGGTGCAGAGCAATCCCGGCCGGCCGGGCCGAGCGGCCGACACACAAAGGGCAGCGTCGCCCCTCTTCCGGCATTGGAACGAGTGGAATCGGGGTGTGCGCCGCAACCGGGCCGGCGATCCAACAGGCCGGCGCACTCTGGAGCACGCAGTCTCCCGCATGCGTCCACGCCCTTGAGCAGTACATCGCCCGGGAAGGCGGCGGCATTCCCGGGCGAACCCGCGTCGAGCGTCTCCCAGACGGAACCGCCCACCGCGCCGGGATCCGGCTCGCTCGCCAACCAGCGCCGACGCCACGACCGACTCGGCACCGCCCAACTCGAAGCCCCCGCCCCCCGCCGAACTCGGCGTCCACGGGGCGCCATGGCGGCCTACGGTGTCTCTGACCGGCCCGCGAGGATCTGGTCCTGGTGCGGGAGCACCGCGTTCTTCCAGGCGGCTTCGGTCCCCCTGCGTGCGAGGTCGTCGTAGAACCCGGCGTGGGTGAGTTTCAGGAGCGTCCCGTCCCCGTGCGGGGTGAGCTCGACCGTGACCACCGTCTCCGCCCCCGCCGTGCCTCCCCGGCCGGTCACCCAGGTCAGTTCGACCAGCCGGTCGGGCTCCAGCCGCAGGAAGCGGCCATAGTGCGGGTGCCGGGTCTTGGGCAGGCCCGCTTCCGTCGCGTACTCGGTCTCGAAGAAGAACGGCACATCCACCCGCGGGGTCATCAGCACCGCACCAGGAGCGGCGAACCAGCGGTCGAACTGCTGCGTCCACGCCAGGTAAAGGGTGTGCGGGTCCGCCCGCATCTCCCGCTCGATGACGAGACGGTGCGGGCGGTCCGACAGGTCGGGGACTCGGAAGGGCCCACTGTTCAAGGCGATGCTCCACTCTGCACGACGGACCTGAACCGAGACCACGTTAGGCCGACGCACCCCAGGTGAGGTGAGGAGACTCGGCCCGACGCCCCGTTGATCCACCAGGCAGCCTCCAGCGCTCCCTGTTCGCGCCGCGCGGGCGAGGGGCGGCCCCGCCTCTCCCGCACCTCGCGCATGCGCGCCTGTGAATGAGCGCGATACCCGATGCCTGGCCCGCCTGGCCAACTCCGGCGCTCAGTGCCGGTGTGTCCGGGGGGCGAGGAACATCGGGACCGGCGCTAACTCAGCACGAGCTCCCCCAGTTCCTCCAGCCAGTACCTCACCCGGTGCCACCGGCTGCAGAACCGCTTCGGACGCGCCCACCGGCGCTCGTCGAGCGGCCGCCGGCACTGCTTGCACTGCTTCACTCGCGTCAGCCTGTCCCCCATGACCACGACCCTAGCCTCCGCCCCGCCCACCCCGACGACGGTGGTGACAGTTGTGCGGAAACGGTGACGCAAGCACACGGCGCCGCACCGGCACCAGCCCCCTTATGCGCAGGCCGCCCCTCCTGCGCATCGCTGCCGACCCGACGGCGCACCACCGTTCGTGCGGGATCGGGCCCGCCCCCGCGGTGTCCCCGGTTCGGCCAACGGCGCCCCTGGGCCTCGGGAACAGGCACGAGCTCGTCAGGCCTGGCGGCGTACGGCGGCGTGTTCGAGGACCGTGCGGACCTCGGCGGTGATCGCGCTCTCGTTGCGTTCGAACTCGGGGCCGGTCAGCAGCCGGGGGTCGGCGGGCAGGCCGGTGAGTACGGGGGTGTGGAGGTGGCCGCCGGGCAGGTGCGGGGCGAGTTCGGCGCGCAGCCGGTTGGAGCGGTAGGCGACCTCGTTGGAGAGGTAGCCGCCACCGCCGCCGGCCACGGCGCGCGAGCCGGGTGTCGGGCCGTCGGTCCGGTCGACGGGGGTGGTGCCGCCTGCCGGGATCTCGGTCACGTCGCTGTTGAGGAGGACCGGGTACGGGGTCTGGACGGCGGCGGTCACGGCGTCGGCGGGCAGCGTGGTGCGGATGAACTCCGGGCCCGGGCCGAGGCCGGGGGCGGTCACCGGGTGCTCGCGGGTGCCGCCGGAGAGGGCGCGCGCGTTGTCGGGGTACGGGTCGGCGGACCGTGCCCGCCCCGCCCAGTCCTCCAGGGTGAAGATGCCGGGGTAGCCCTGGCTGACGGTGGTGATGATGTCGGCCGGGGCGGGTCCGGCGGCCAGGCGGGGGGCGAACGCCCGCTCCACGATGCCGGCGTCGAAGTCGGCGTACCGCACGGGCAGGACGACGGCGCGGATCTCGGCCGGGCTGCCGTCGGCGAGGGTCACGCGCCGTCCGTTGAGCTGGAGGGCGGCCGATCCGGAGGGGTTGGCGCGGCGGATCTCCGCGTCGAGCCCGAAGGGGTCGAAGCCGCTGATGAAGACGCGCCGTACGCCGGGGGCGGTCCGGAAGGCGTTGTCGGTGAGGCCGCGGGAGGCGTCTTCGAAGCGGGCGCGGAGCGCGGCCCGTTCGACGGTGAAGGCCGGCTGCCAGCGGGCGAGTGCGGCGGTCAGGGAGAGCCGTGCCCAGTACAGGGGGCGGTCGTCGCCGGGGGCGAGGTCACCGCCGGGCCGCTGTCCCTGGGCGCGCCGTACGGAGGCCTGCCAGAGGGCCTGGCCCCAGGAGTCGAGGAGCCGTTCGGCTTCGGCGGGGGTGCGTGCCGTGCACAGGGCGGCGGGGAAGCGTCGTACGAAGTCCCCGAACCCGGCTCGCTCGACCAGGGCGGTGGTGCGGGTGTCCGTGAGGCGTGCCTGTTCGGCGTCGAGCGGTACGGACGCCGGGGGGCGGCAGGCGGGGGTGGCGTCGGCCGCGTGCGCGGGCGGGGCGAGGGTCAGGGGGAGGACGGTGACGAGGAGGGCGGCGGCCGATGCCGCACGACGTAAGAGCATCATGCGATGTGACATTACATAGCGGTGGTCACCCCCACCAGGTACACCTGCGACGGCCGCCGGGACTGGCTCGACTCCGCCGCCGTGATACGAGCCGCTGTCGCGCCCGTCAGGGCCGCAGGCCCGCCCGCCTGAGTGCGATCTCGGACAGGGCGCCCACGACGTGCCGGTCGCCGCGGCGCCAGGCGTCCGCGAGGCCGCCCGGCGGGGCGGGGATCGCGCGGAGGTCGCCCGGCGGTCCGGTCAGGGCGCGCAGCGCGAGGAGGTCGGCGCCTCCGGGTGCGTCGAAAAGGCTTCGGACGGCGGCGCTGCGACGGATCCAGCGCAGGCGCAGGGGAAGCCACACCAGGAGTACGAAGGCCACGGGAACGACGATCAGGACGACTGCGGCCAGGGTGGCCAACTGGCTGACGGCGTCCTGCAGGGACTGTCCGGCGTCGGCGAGCCCGGTGCCGGCGTCGGCCGCGGACTGGAACGGCTTTTTCAGGAGGCCGCCGACCAGCGGCACGTCCGAGGCCGTTTCGCCGGCGTCGTCGAGGGCGCCGGCGAAGCCTTCGCCCGCGCTCTCCACCTTTCGTCCCGGCTCGGCCAGCAGCATGATCGCGTCGTGGACGGCCAGCGCGAACCACAGCGCGCCGGCGATCACGGCCACGGCGATCAGGTCCGCGAGGATCTGGCGGTTCCGCCGTGCTGGGGTCTGGGCGTAGAGAAGCATCGGCTGCTCCGCTCCTGTTCCGGTCATGGCGTCAAGGGGCAGGCCGCAGGGCTCGGGCCCGTTGCTCGACCGTACGTCGGCCCCGGCCCTTCCACCGGTGTTCGCGGGTACACGTCCGCACCACGTTGCCGGGTTGGCGCAGAAGCGGCGCCCGCGGCCGGGCCCGCCCGGGTCAGCAGGCGGCGGACGCGTAGTGGTCGGCGTACGCCCGGAGGCGGGGAGCGAGCGGGCTCTCGGCGCCGGTGGAGTTCACCCGCATCCACAGCTCGTTCTCCACGACGAAGCGGTACGCGAACTCCTCGAAGGTGTCGGCGCACCGCATCAGCGAGGAGGCCACCGCGGCCCGGACCTCCTCGGTCGGCTCCCCCTCCGCCCACCAGCGGGCGGACTCCAGTTCCACGTGCGAGAAGACCACGAACGCCTCGCCGGAGGGGCGCAGGTACAGGTACCAGATGACGCAGTCCTGCTGGTCGCGCAGGAAGCGTACGAGACGGGCGCCCTCCTCGGCCGGGCTGTGCAGCGGACCGGAGAGGTGGCTCCAGCAGGCCGTCACCGAGACCTCGTCGAGGGCGCGGCAGAGGTGCTCGCTGCCGTAGAAGGCGGCGAAGCCCCCGGGGAGCGCCAGTCCGGCCCCGGCCAGTTCCCGCTCCAGGGCCGCGAGATGCTCCGTGTGCTCGGACCGCGGCCCGTCCGTCCCGCCCAGCCAGCCGAACCCGTCGTCGAGTTGCGCGGCCTCCAGCGGCGGCAGGCTCTCCAGGGGGTACACCTCGTAGGTGGACGCGCACGGCCGCAAGCGCCCCAGGTCCGTGGCGCACCAGCCGGTGGGGAAGGTGACGGCCGCGACGTCGGCTGCGGGCCCGGAAACGGAAACGGACATGGAGAACCCCTCAGGAGGTGGCCGGTTCAGCGGTATGCCCACATCCTCGCGCCCGCCACTGACAACGGCCGGCCGGACACCGGCAGGGGTCGCGTGCGGGGAGAGCGGGCTGCGCCCATGGAGGCCGCTCACCCGCTCGGCTTCGGTTCATACCGTCGGCCGGCCCGACGATCATGAAAAGCGAGTCGTATGCCCCCGGACGCCCGCCCCGGCTGGCAGACGGCACGGCGGCAGGTGAGCATCGAACGGCCTGGGCCCGCGATGTCCGAAGAGCGCGCGGGCCGGCGTACCCGAGAGCCCGTTGGAAGGACGTCTCATGGACAGCACCTCGTTCGCCAAGATCGATGCCCTGGTCGGCAAGGGCAAGGTCGTCATGTCGGCAGACGACAGCGCGGTCGTGGCGGCCGTACAGGATGCCCTGAGGGCCGGCAGATCGGTGACCTTCTACCTGTCCCGGAAGCAGGCCGACGCGTTCAGATCGTGGTACTGGAGCCCCCAACGGATCAAGGACCGGGGCATGGAACCCGTATCGCGCGAGGAGCGCAAGAGGATCACCTCCAAGCTGGGGATCAAGGACATCGGGCCCGCGTACTCCAACCGCATCGACTGCGCCTGCGGGGCCCAGTACGGCGCCTTCGAGTTCATCGAGCAGGGCATCGGCGAGCACGGAAGGGAGGTCGTCGACGCCGTCCTGGCACTGGAGAACACGTACGTCCTGCGGGTGAACCCCGCGACGCGCACCGTCTGCTCCGTCTGCCGCACGATCGTCCTGGTTGGCCACGAGTACGACATGACCGGCAAGTACGGATGCAGCCGCTCCGAACCGTCAGTCCTCATGTGAGCCCGCCGCATTCTCGTCCGGGCCCGCATCGGCCTGGAATCCGAGGCCCGTCCTGAGTGAGCGCCGGTCGTGGGTTCCGCCGCCGGCCATGCACCAGCCTCGTCCGGGGCGGGCCCCGCACCCCGGTCGCCCGGGGTGCGGGGGTGCCTCAGACGAGGCTCGTCAGGAGCTCCGCGAAGACCTGCGGCCGGCTGAAGTAGCCGACGTGCGAGGCCGCGAGGGTGTGCACGTCGAAGGGATGGTGCGGGGTCAGCGCGTCCGCCGTGCGGATCATGTGGTCCTGGACCGCCAGGGGGAGGCTCCGGTCGGCGGAGAACCGGACGTAGGTGTGCGGCACCCGCCCCCACGCATCGGCCCGGACCAACGCACCCGGCTCCATCGCCGAGTAGGTCTCGTCCGGATCCAGGGAGTCGAGCAGCAGCCGGAACTGATGGTCGGTCGAGTCGGCCATGACGGCGGCCTTCAACGCGGCGAACAGGTCCGGATCGGCGTGCGCGGCCCGCCAGTTCAGCCGGACCACGCCCGGATCGCGTACGCCCGGCACGGCGATCCGGGCCGTTGCGGCGTCCAGCAGGTTGTCGTCGGCCACGTCCCACGCCTCGGCAAGCATGGCCGGATCGCTGAGGCACAGCGCGGAGAGGTAGACCACCCGGCTGAGCAGCTCCGGTGCGGCGTTGGCGACGGCGCTGATCGTCAGACCGCCGAGGCTGTTGCCGACCAGGACGACCGGCCCCGACGCCGCGAGCCGCCGCAGGGTGTCCAGCACGTGGCGCACGTTGTCCTTCAACGTGACACCGCGCAGCGCGGAGGGCGCGGCGGCGAGTGCCGTGACGTCCTGGGGTTGCCGGTAGTAGGCGGCAGGGGTGTCGGCGAGGTCGCCGTGACCGGGCAGGTCGACGGCGTGCGAACGGTAGCCGAGCAGGGCCAGCTCGTTCTGCAACGGGCCCCAGGCCCGGGCGTTGCTGGAGCCGCCGTGAACCAGTACGAAAGTGGGGCGCGAGTCTGCGCGCATGGTGAAGATCCTCGTCATCCTGAGGTGAACGGTGGACGTGGGACCCGGTGTCGGCGACGGCCGACACCACGGTCAGCGCGTCGACCGGGTGCGCAGGGCGGGCCAGTCGTGGATGACGGAACACATGCGGACGACCGTAACAGTCGCCTCCGCAGCGCGCACGGCCATTTCACCGTACCGGGCACGCTGCGGAACCCGGATCCCCGGCGGCCCCTCCCGCACCGGGCCGCAAGGCTTCCGTCACGGTCCGGCTGCTCGACGTCCGCGACGCGGCCCGTGCTGGAGAGGGGCCCCGACATCGACGGTTTCGCAGATGGTGACCGCCGCGTCGAGGAGCAGGGTGTCGGCGCCGTGGCAGGCGACCAGTTGGAGCCCCACGGGTTCGCCCTTCGGCGTGGTTCCGGCGGGCAGGGTCAGTGCCGGATGGCCGGAGATGTTGAAGGCCCAGGTGAGGGCCACGCTCATGCGGGTTCCAGGGCCGTCGTGGCCGTGCGGGGGGTGTGGTGTGGTGGGAGTGGCGATGAGATCGAATCCGTCGTAGACCGCTCGAAGGCGCTCGTTGTTGGCCGCGATCAGGGCCTCGGCGTCGGGATCGGCGGAGCGGGCGCGCAGCGCGGTCCATGCGGGAGCGGGATCGTGCAGCGCCACCGGATGGTCGGCGACGGTGCACAGGCCGGCCTGTGAGATCCGGTGCAGGGCGCGCCGGGCGGTGTCGGCGACGTCCGGGTCGGTCGCGGCGAACCCCAGTGTGGGTGTCCAGGCGACCCTCGGCGTCTTGGCCGGCGGGGGTGTGGTGATGGCGACGGCGTGGAGGTAGGCGGCGGCGTCGCGCGGGGTGCGGGTCAGCACTCCGGGGGTGTTCAGCCCGGAGCGGTCCCGGGAGGGCAGGAGCCCGTTGGTCGGCTTGAGGCCGATGATGCCGCACCAGGCGGCGGGGATGCGGACCGATCCGGCACCGTCGGATCCGGTGGCGAGGGGCACGAGTCCGGCGGCGACCGCGGCGGCGGAGCCGGCCGAGGATCCGCCCGGTGACCAGGCGGGATCGAGGGGATTGAGGGTGGGGCCGCGGTCGGTGGAGCCGTACGTCTGCCAGTCGGTGCCGGCGCGGGGGACGGAGGTCGCCCCGATCGGGACGCACCCGGCGGCAACCAGGCGCTGGTTCTGGAAGGAGCCCGGTCCCTCGCTCGCCTTGACCCCGATCGGTACCCCGGCCAGCGGCAGACGGGCCCCACGGGCCAACGCGGCGTCGACCGCCCCCGCCGAGGCGCGGGCGGCGTCCGCCCAGACGGCCGTGAAGGCGCGCAGGGCACCGTCGCGTTCGGCGGTCGAGGCCAAGGCGGTGTCGATGACGTCGCGGGCGGTCACCCGACCGTGGTTGACCAGGTCGGCGATCTCGACGGCGGACAGCGACGTGTACGGGCGTTCTCCGAGCATCCGGTCCCCCTCTGTGAATGGCCGTCAGCATGCGGGGCCGCCGCGCCTTCTGCCGGCGTTCGGAGTGTGCCGGGAAGCCGTGCCCTGGCCGGGGGCGGGGCGCGCCCTCAGGGGCGGGCGGCCGTGCCGTCCCGCCCCTGGGTGATGCGTCCCGCGGACCGGTCAGACCTTGTTGTAGGTGCCGGTGTGCCAGAGGGCGCCGCCCTTGGCGGGGCCGCCGTCCTTCTTGTAGACGACGAAGTTGCCGTCGTCCTGGAGCAGGGCGTAGGCACCGGGGTTGTTCACCGTGCCCGTCCGCCAGCGGGCCGTGGTGCGGCCTTCTTCGACGAGCGTCAGGTCCCCCCGGTCCTTGGGAGCCATCTGCAGGGTCACCCGGCGGCTGCCGCCGTACGTGCCGCTGCTCCAGATGGCCTTGCCGTCCCGCTTGCGGTAGATGACGAGGTTGTTGTCCTGCTGGAGGACCAGCCACACGGTCGCGGACTGGGCCCAGTTGCCCGTCCACCAGCCCTCGGCGGCCGTCGCGAATTCGGAGCAGAGCCAGGCCTGCCGCTCCGTGCTGCGGGTGGACCACCTGGTGGCGCTGCGGCCCTCGACGAGGAACTCGCCGCCGAGGAGGGAAGCCCTGATGTTTCCCGTGCCCGGTCCGCTGCCGTACGTCCCCGTGTGCCAGAGGGCGCCGCCCTTGCCGTCGCCGCCGTCCTTCTTGTAGACGACGAAGTTGCCGTCCGCCTGCATGGTGGCGTACGCGCCGGGGTTCCCGTGCGTGCCGCTGGCCCACAGGGGCAGCTTGTAACCGCCCGGGGTGCCGAGTGCGTAGAGCACCAGGTTGCCGTCGGGCTGCATGACCAGTTCGGTGGTGCTCACCTTGTCCACGAGGCGGGCCCCGGGGTCCAGCCGCTGGCCCGGGTAGAGCGTCGCGAGGACGCCGCTCTGCGGTCCGCGGCACTGGGCCGGGGCAGCCGCGGCGGGGGCGGCCGCGGCCGGGACCAGGGTCGCCGAGGCGGAGACGACGAGCAGGGACACGAAGGTTCTTCGGAGCGCGTGCGTGCGCATGGTGGTTCCCCCCAGGGAAGTGCGGTCCGACCGGGCGGTCGTCGCCGGTCGTGTGGGGTCCCTTTCTACACGGTCCCCGAACCCGCGGGCCGGGCGGCTGTCGGCAGCCCCTGCCCGGGTACGCGCCGACGCCGGCGGGGCCGGGCCGCCGGGGGGCGTGCCGTCCTGGCGTGCGGGCCGGCGGCGCGGTGTGCGGCGGCCGGGAAGGCCCGCGCGGAGCATCTCCGCGCGATCGGTCGAGGACGCGCGGATCAGCGAGCGGGCCCGCGGCGATCCCTCTTCGCGTGGACGGCCCGCCTCTGGCTCTCCTGCTCCGCCCAGGCGTCCGAGTCGATGCGCTTGCGGTAGACCTGCTCCGGTTCCGCCGCTCCCAGGTGCACCGTCCACACCCACAGGACGGCCGACACCACGAAGAAGAGGCATGCCAGCAGCAGGTACGAACCGATTTCCTCGGACTCGGCGACGCCCTCCTCGTGCATGAAGCCCGGTACGCCGGAGACGAGTGCGTTCACCCACCACGCGAGCGCCGCGTTGAACAGGGCCAGGGAGATCCAGTACGCGACCCGCATGCTCTTCGCGGGCCCGCTCAGTTCCCCCAGCAGGAGCAGGCGCCGCAGCGATACCGGCCTCGTCCGGCGGCGGTCCCCCGTATCCGTCCTGGCGCGGTGCACGGAGGCGTAGCAGTCGTCCAGCCAGAGGCCCGGATCCGGGTCCGGGGCCGGGCACGGGCCCGGGCCGCTGGTCCCCGCCTGCTCCCTGGCCTGGATCCAGCCGGTGATGAACTGGATCTCCAGCTGTGCCTTCTCCAGCCGCCGACGGTAGTGGTGGTCGGCGCTCCGCGCCTCGCGCCGGTCCCGGATGAGGAGGCTGGCCCCACCCACCAGGCCGCTGACCACGGGCACGAAGAACGGGGCGAACAGCACCAGGGAGTCCATGAAAGCCACCGCGCGCGCCTCCTCACCCCCCAGCGTCCCATCGCCGCCGCCCGCAGCCCCGTCCTACGGGGCCGATCGGGTGGCCGTCCCGGCCCCGCCGCGGGCGCCCGGTCCTGTGCGACGGGAGGAGCGGCCCGCCGGGTGCGGGTGGCCGCGGCGGACCGCTGTCGGGTGGGCGCGGACCGGTCAGCCGCAGTGGCCGGGGCCGCTGGTGACGCTCACGGTACCGATCGTGCCGCCGAAGGCGATGCAGCTGTTGCGGCCGTCGATGTAGACCGGGCCCGCGTACTGCGTGTAAGGACCGTTGTCGACGTCACCGCCGCCCGTGGCGAGGCGGGTCACCCAGGCCTCCATCCACACCGCAGGGCCTGCGCTGTTGCGGATGGTGACGACGCAGTTCTTGCCGGTCGAGGCGTTCCACGTCAGGTAGACCTTGCCCAGCGTGCCGACGTTGACCGTCTCGACCACGCCGTAGCCCGCACCGCACAGGCCCGGGCCGGCCGCGTGGGCCGTGCCCGTGGCCGCGAGGGTCGCGGCGGCGGTCAGGGCGAGCGCCCCGGCCGCCGATGCGGCGCGCCGCCGCGCCGCGTTCAACGGGCACCCGCCGTCAGGGTGCCGCAGTGGCCCCAGCCCGAGGTGGCGGACGTGGACGCGACCTGTCCGTTGAACAGGACGCACGTGCCGCGGGCGTCGAGACGGACCGGTCCGGCGTAGTACTTGTAGTCGGCCCGGCTGTCCCAGACACCCTTGTTGTCACTGGCCCGGAACAGCCCCACGGCGATGAGTTGCGGGGTGCCGCTGCCGCTCTTGGGCACGGTGTAGGCGCAGTTCTGGCCCGTGGCGGGGTTGTAGTGGAGGTAGGTGTATCCGGTCGCGAAGTCCAGGGTGTCGACCTTGGCCCCGTCGCAGACCGGTGCGGCGGCCTGTGCGGGGCCGGCCGCACCGATCACCGCCCCCGTCAGGGCGAGGACGGCGGCGGCCGCTGCCGCCGCGACCCGCCGGTTCACTTTGCCCGTTCCGTGCTGCGCCACGCGTAATCGGGAAGACACGTTCACAACTCCTCGTCCAGGAGGCGACAACGTCGCGGCATTCCCTCACGCGGCGCCGGGGGTCACAAGACACCTCCGGCGCCCACGACCGCAAATGACCGGAATCAGGCGGAGGTGGGTCCTGTTCCGGCAGATACCCCTTCCCCGGCCAACGCCCCGCTCGCGGTCCCTTCGACGAGCCGCGTACGAGTGCCGCCCGGTCTTCATGCCTGGTTCGCGGCCGCCGGCTCCGGGGCGAGGGCCAGGAAGTCGTCGTAGGTGCGGACCCGGACCCCGGGCCGGTCCTCGGTCAGTGCGGCGATCATGGCTGCGGCCAGTCGGCCCGCGGGCACCGGCCGGTAGGGGCGGGCGGGCCCGGCCAGCAGTGGGGCCAGGACGGTCGCGGCCGAGCTGCCCAGCCCCTCGCCCCGGCGGTGCGAGGGGCGGCGGCCGAGGATGAAGGAGGGGCGGAAGAACTCGGTCTGCCGGTAGCCCAGGGCCGTCACCTCCGCCTCCATGTCCCCCTTGACCCGCAGGTAGAAGGCCCGGGCGCCGGATCCGGCGCCGACCGAGGAGACCACGGCGATCCGTGTGGCGCCCGCGGTCCGGGCCAGCCCGGCCACCCGCACGGTGTGGTGCTGGTCGACGTCGCGGAAGGCCTCCTGGGAGCCGGCCTGCCGAATGGTGGTGCCCAGTGCGCCGTACACGTCCGTCTCGCCCGGCCCGGCCGGCAGGTCGTCGGCCCCGAGCTTGGCGAAGTCCACCACCCGGGCGTCCAGCCGCGGGTGTTCGAGGCCGAGCGGGCGGCGGGCCAGGACGGTGACGCCGTCGTAGCGCGGGTCGCGCAGCAGCCGCGCCAGCAGTTGTCCGCCGACCAGTCCGGTGGCTCCGACCAGGAGCGCGCTGCGGGTCACGAGGGGTCCTTTCCGCCGTCGGCGGCCGGCCCGCCGGGGTCTTTGCAGGATGCCACATTCGCAGGGGTGCCCCTGCGCCGAGGAGCCGGCGAGGCCCGAGCTGGAGCGGTTCTTCTTCCTCGATGACGAGGACCTGAAGCTGATCGCGAGGCGACGCGGTGACCCCAACCGCCTCGGGTTTGCCCTCCAGATGTGCACGTTCCGCTACATCGGGTGTTCCTGGAGGACCCTCTCGCTGTGCGGTGGCCGGTCGTGGAGCACCTGGCCGGACAACTGGAGATCGGGGATGTCTCCGCATCAAGAGGTACACCGAGCGCAGGCCGACGACGTATGAGCACGCTTGGGAGATCCGTGACGCTCGGCATGACCCCGGTCATCAACCCGAACTACGAGGCACTCACCCGCGCCCGCCTCGTCCACGTCGACCAGTACTACCTGCGCGCCGACACCATCGCGCGGCGAACGCCGCCCTGATCGCCGCCCAGGCACAGGTGCCGGTCGTCAAGTTCTGGGGCAACGGACTGCTCGCCTCTGTCGACGGCCTGCGCTTCGTCGCTCCTGTCCGCACCATCAACGCCGCGCCCTCGCCGAAGTATTTCGCGGTATCCGTCGGCCTCGCCGAACCGGTGACGGTGCTGCCATCCGGACCGGGCTGGTGGTTCGAGCCGAAATCATGGACAGGTATTGGCGTCTTACCGTTGTCCGGCGTCCGGGGTGGTGTGGCCGCCGGCGGTGAAGACGCGGTCGAGGTGGTGGCGGAGTACGGCGATGGCTGACTCTGGTGCTCGTTGGGCCACGAGGATGCTGGTGCCCATGGTCGCGGTCATGGCGAGCAGGCTGATGGCCTCGGTGCGTGCGTCGGCGCCGGGATCGGCCAGGCCCGCCGCCTGGGCTCCTTCGATGGTTCGGCGTCGAACGGGTCACCCTGGCCAGCGTCGGGCCCTTCCTCCTGTTTGCCGGGCCTGACGAGGCGGTGCAGCGCGTCGCGGGCGTGGCGGCGACGCTCACCCGTCGCCGACCTGGACGCCGCAGTGGAGGAGGCGGAGTCGGGAGGAGCCGAAGTCGTGATGCCCGTTCACCCCACCCCGAACGGCCGCCGTGCGGTGCTGCGGCACCCGTACGGCGGCGTCTTCGAGTACGTCGGCCCCTGACGTTGTTGTTCCGCTCCTCGTCTCGTCCCATGGCGCGTCTGGGTGTCCTGCCCTGCTTGTGGTGGCTGGGGCGTGAGTACGATTCACCGGTTTTGAGGACTTTGCCGACCTCGTGAACGGCACCCTGAGCAGGTGCCTGATCGGAGGAGATCCGCACGAAACTGCTCAACCGGCCGCAGGAGGCCGAGGAACGGGGCTGGCTCGGCAGGTCGTCGCCGCGATCGAGGCCAGTCTGGCCGCCGCAGAGCAGAAGCTCGCCGCCATGCGCGACCTCGCGGCCCGAGCCCCACCGTCCACCGCGGGACACCATCAGCGAGGCGGCGTGACCAGCCCCATTTCATAGGCGGTGATCACGAGCTGGACCCGGTCCCGGGCGCCCAGTTTGGTGAGCAGCCGTGACACGTGCGACTTGGCGGTGGCCACGGTGATGAAGAGGTCTTCCGCGATCTCGGTGTTCGACCTGCCGCGTCCGACCAGGGTCAGCACTTGCCGTTCCCGTTCGGTGATGCCCTCGATCGGCCGTGGGGGGCGCTCCGGGACGACTTCGGGGCGCCCGACGAAGTCGGCGATCAGACGGCGCGTCACGCCCGGCGCGATCAGCGCGTCGCCGGCGGCGACCACGCGGATCGCCGCGAGGATGTCGTCCAGCGCCATGTCCTTGACCATGAAGCCGCTCGCGCCGGCCCGGAGCGCGCCGTAGACGTAGCCGTCCTCGTCGAAGGTGGTCAGGACGAGAACACGGGTCGTCGCCGGGCCGGCCATGATCAGGCGGGTGGCCTCGATCCCGTCCATGCCGGGCATCCGGATGTCCATCACCACGACGTCGGGACTGACGTCTTTGACCAGCTGGACCGCCTCAGCACCGGTGCAGGCCTCACCGACGACCTCCAGGTCGGGGTGATCGGCGATGAGTACGCGCAGGCCGGACCGCACCAGCGGCTGGTCGTCGGCGAGCACCACCCGGACGGTCATCGGGCCTCCACCGGAACTCCGACGCGTGCGGCCAGTGGCAGCCTGGCCGCCACCCGGAAGCCGCCCTCGGTCCGCGGCCCGGCGCTGAGGTCACCGCCCAGCAGGGCGACCCGCTCCCGCATCCCGATGATGCCGAAGCCGCGGGCCGAGCTGTCCCCGGTGGCGCCGCGCCCGTCGTCGACGACCTCCACGGACAGCTCCTCCGCCCTGTAGTCGATGGCCACCCGGCAACGCCCGGTGCCCGCGTGACGGACGACGTTGGTCAGCGCTTCCTGGACGATCCGATAGGCGGACAGATCGATGTCGGCAGGCAAAGGACGCTGCTCCCCGCTGCGGCGCACGTCGACGCCTACCCCCGCATCCGCGGTCGCTGCCGCCAGCTGTTCGACGTCCGCCAGCCCCGGCGAAGGTGTAAGCGGTGACTGCTCCGATACGGTCGCGCCCAGGTCGGCCTGACGGAGCGACACCAGCGTGCGCCGAAGACCCGACAGGGTCTCCCTGCTGGTGGCCTCGATGGCGCGCAGGGCCTCGCGGGCCTCCGCGGGCTGGGTCTGGATGACCCGGCTGCCCACACCCGCCTGGATGGCGATGATGCCGATACTGTGCGCGACCATGTCGTGCAGCTCCCGTGCGATCCGCAGCCTTTCGGCGGTCACGGCCTTGGCCACCTCCTGCGAACGCAGCGCCACCGCGTGCTCGCGGCGCTCGCGACCCAGCAGACCGACCGTGCAGGATGCGGCCATCGCCAGAAGGGCGATCACGACGTTGACGGTCAGGTTGTCCCCGTGCGCGAAGACGCCGATGGCCAGGAGCTGCACGGCGAAGGACACGGCCACGGCGGCGAGCGAGGCTCGCCGAGTGCAGGTGGCGACGATGAAGCCCAGGACGAGATCCACCGCCAGGAACGACAGGAACTGACCCTGATATCCCACCGACATGTCCGCATGGACGGAGCTTGGAGTGCCCACCACCACGGCGGTGGACCCGAAGAGTGCCATGGCCAGAGCCGGCAGCGGCCTCCGTCGCACCACGCCGACGAGCAGGCTCACGGCCAGCAGCGACCCGACACCGTGGACCGTGCCCGATGCCCGTGGGGCGCCCCCCACCAGCAGACCCACCACGAGGAGGTAGAGGGCACCCCCCGCCCAGGCCACCGTCTTGGTTCTCGTCATCGGCTGCGTGCCCCCATCTCGGGAGCAAGGCCGCAGTGCGCGACACGCACAGGCAACGGGGTGATCGTTATGAGGTCCACGCCGCGAGACTAACCGGTACACCGCCCGCCCGGCATTAGCCCCGGGACGTACGCCCACGGGCCAACCCGGCCGCACGATTGCCTCCCACAGCCCCATGTCCGGACGGGGTCTTCTCGGCAGTGTGGGTGGCGTGATCGAAGTCAACGAACTCACCAAGCGCTACGGCAGCAAGACGGCCGTCGACCATCTGTCCTTCACCGTGCGGCCGGGCCAGGTCACCGGATTCCTCGGCCCCAACGGAGCCGGCAAGTCCACCACCCTGCGGATGATCCTCGGCCTGGACGCGCCCACCACCGGCTCCGCCGCTGTCAGCGGCGTCCCGTTCCACGACCACCCGCGCGGACTGCGGCACGTCGGCGCCCTCCTCGACGCCGGACAGGTCCACGGCGGACGCAGCGCCGCCGCCCACCTGGCCGCCCTGGCCCGCAGCAACGGCATCCCGCGGCGCCGGGTGGACGAGGTGCTCCAGGAAGTGGGGCTGGCCGAGGCGGCGAGCCGTCGCATCGGCGGATTCTCCCTCGGCATGAAGCAGCGGCTGGGGATCGCCACGGCCCTGCTGGGCGACCCGCCCGTGCTCATGTTCGACGAGCCGATCAACGGCATGGACCCGGAGGGCGTGCTCTGGGTACGCCGGCTCTTCCGGCGCCTGGCCGCCGAGGGGCGCACGGTCTTCCTCTCCAGCCACCTGATGTCGGAAATGGAGAACACCGCCGACCGGTTGGTCGTCATCGGCCGGGGCCGCCTCATCGCAGCCGAGTCGGTACGGGAATTCGCGGCCCGCGGCACCCGCCGCAGCGTCGTGGTCGGGACACCACAAGCCGTCGAGCTGGCAGCCGTGCTGACCGCGGCGGGCGCCACGGTCGAGCCGGAAGGCTCGGCGGGCGCCGAGAAACTCGCCGTGACCGGGCTCCCGGCGGATCGAATCGGAGCGCTCGCCTTCGAGAACCGGATCCGCGTGGACGAGCTGACCACCCGCACCGCCTCACTGGAGGCGGCCTTCATGGAACTCACCGCCGACAGCGTCGAATACCAGGCAGGACAGCCCCGATGACCACACTCGCCTCAGTCCTCCCGACCACCCCGGTCACCGGACCACCCGCCCGCTTCCGCGACCTGCTCGCCTCCGAGTGGATCAAGATGCGGTCCCTGCGCTCCACCCCGTGGACGATCGCGCTCACCGTTCTGTTCGTCATCGGGTCCTCCGCCGTGGCCACGCTCGCGGACGACGCCGCCCGCTCCGGCCCCGCTGACTTCCTGTCCTACGACGCCTATCCGCCGGCCGGCTACTGGACGCTGATACTCGTCGCCAGCAGCATGGGCGCCCTCACCGTCGTGAGCGAGTACAGCAGCGGCCTGATCCGCACCACCACCGTGGCCGTCCCCGCCCGCAGCTCGGTGGTGCTGGCCAAGGCGGCCGTCACCGCCGCGCTGTGGACCGCGGTCGGCACGGTCATCTCCACCGGTTCCTTCCTGGTCTCCCAGGCCATCCTCAGCGGTCGGCACGCCGACGTCCCGCTCACTCACCCCGGAGTGCTCCGGGCGGTGGTGGCGTCCGCGCTGCTGGCCCCGGTCTGCGCACTGATCGGTCTGAGCCTCGGCGTCCTGCTCCGGCACAGCGCCGCGACCATGGTCACCAGCGTCTCGACCCTGCTCATGCTGCCGCCCATGTTCTCGGAGAGCGCTCGCTGGTCGGCGGACATCAACCACGCGATGGTGTCGGCGGCCTGGAAGCGCCTGGTCCAGAGCTGGGAGCCGGATCCCGGATCCCTGGGCTACACCGCCACGGCCCACGGCTCCTGGATCGTGTACGCGCTCTGGCCGCTGATCACGGTCGCACTCGCCGTGCTCGTCGTGAGGCGCCGCGACGTGTGAGCGAGGTCATCGACGCCGACGTGCTCACCTTCGCCATCACCCTCAAGGACAAGGGCGTCCCCGTCCCCGAGATCGCCAACAAGCTGACCATCAAGACCGGCGAGAACGCGGGTGAGCCCCCGTCGGTCGCCTCGCTCTGCCGGGCCTTCGCCGAAGCCGGGCATGCCGCCACGGACGACAACCTGCCGATCAGGGCCAAGCCCGTACGCATCCGCCGACCGGAGGACCCACTCACCCCAGGGGAGATCGAGCTCCGCGAGCGACTCCAGGCCCGGCCGCGCCCGAACGCCGCAGGCCGCCGTGGATGACCTCGCGACCGTGCGCGCAACAGGAGTACGAGAAGGTCTTCAATGAACTCCTCGGCGCCGCCTGGAGGGCGGGGGCGTCGACCCGCACGCCACCGCAGCCATGCACGCGGTCCGGTTCGCCACCACCATCTTGTGGCCGACGGTCCCGAACACAGGCGCTCGCTGTCGTGGCGGAAGCCGGGCGGCGGTTGATGGCTGTACCGCTGGTCCCCAAGGCCGGATCCCTGACCGCCGAACTGTCCGGCGACCACCTCCCGCCAGGCTTCGCCCGAGCCGGTGTGGTCCCGTCCAGCCGGCTCCGGTCACCGGGCCGACCCTCGGGGCGGCCCTCGCACTCCCCCGCTCCACCCCTGCGGGGCGCGGCTCGTGGTGGAGCACGGCCTCGGTGGATGCCGCGTTCTGCACGGGGATTGACGGGTGAGGGCCGATGCCGTGTCGTCGAGGGAGACAACGACGGCGGGTGACGCGATGGCGACGGCCGGACACGACGGGCCCGGTGCCGAGCCCGCACGCGACCGTGCGGGCCCACCACCCAGCGCTCCCGAACCCGCGCGTGAGCAAGGCGGTTGGGCTGCGGACCACGTACCTCTGATCATCCTGGCCGTCATCGTCCTGGTGCTGGTGGTCGCCGGCTCGGCGTCC
This sequence comes from Streptomyces sp. NPDC037421, assembly GCF_055602105.1. NCBI lineage: Bacteria > Bacillati > Actinomycetota > Actinomycetes > Kitasatosporales > Streptomycetaceae > Streptomyces > Streptomyces sp. NPDC037421. Next base: position 117,501 of record NZ_JBVJWV010000010.1, on the reverse strand, counting down.
GACGACAGCGTCACCTGCCCCGGCGGAGCGGGACCAGTTGCGGCGCCCCCTGAACGACCGGGTCCGCCGACGCGGGCGAGGGGGGCTCCAGCCGGCGCCTTGCGGCCAGGAGCCGGTCCGGGAGGGCGGCGTTCAGCGTTTGCGGCGCCGGGCGAGGCGGGCGCGGTGGCCCGACGGAGCCGGGGCGGCCAGGGCGAAGGTCACGGCGATGCGCGCCCCTCCGAGCGGCCCGCGCGTGACGCGCACCGTACCGCCCGTCGCGGTCGCGGCCCGTCGCGCGATGTCGAGGCCCAGTCCCGTGGAGCCGGTGCTGCTTCCGCGGGACAGGGCCCGGTCCGGTTCCGGGATGCCCGGTCCGCCGTCCTCGACGACCAGCTCCACGGCCTGGGCCGTGCGTACGACAGCGACGGCGAACGCGGTCCCCTCCGGGGTGTGGCGGAAGACGTTGCCGATGAGGGCGTCCACCACGGCGGCGACGTCGTCGTCCGAGAGGCCTACGGCCGTGGGCTCCTGAGTGACCTCCAGGCAGCAGGAACGGTCCTGCTGCTCCGCCAGGACCGCCCAGAAGGCCGTCCGGCGGCGGACGACCTCCGCCACCTCGCTGCGCGGGCCCGCGCCCCCGGCCGCCCCGGATCCGCCCCCCGGGGGCCGTTCCGTACCGAGCAGGCCCTGGCCCATGGGGCCCACGGCGAGCGGGGTGCGCGCCGCGGCGATGATGGCCTGCAGCTCGGTCTCCAGCTCGCACACGGCCGCCTCGACCCTGGCCGACTCCGGCGTGCCCGCCATCCGTTCCGACGCCAGGTGGAGTGCGGTCAACGGGGTGCGCAGCCGGTGCGAGAGGTCGGCGACGAGTTCGCGTTCGACGGCGAGCAGTTCGTTCATGCGCCGGGCCATCGCGTTGAAGGCGACGCCCGCATCACGCAGTTCCCGGGGGCCCATGGGCTCCACCCGGGCGTCCAGGTCGCCCAGCCCGAGCGCGCGCGAGGCCTGCGCGAGCCGCTTCGAGGAGCGGACCACCTTGGCCCCGAGCCGGTCGGCGACCAGCACCGAGCCGGCGATCAGCCCCACGGCGAGGAAGCACATCACCGCCCACGACTGCGCCACCCCCCGGGTGAGTTCCTCCTCGGGCACGAAGTTCTCGATGACGGCGACCTTGTCGCCCGGCAGCACCACGGGCTGAAGGCAGACCCACCCGCCGGGGACCTCCTGCGAGATCGACTCCCGCCCCCGCTGCGCCCGTTCGAGCAGCGCGCCGGGAGCCTTGGAACGGCCCAGGGATCCCGCCCCCGGCAGGTGCACGACCAGGTGGTCCGCCGCGTCCAGGCCCGCCGCGGACTCCCGCAGCGCGTCCGGATCCGTGGTCAGGGCGAGCACCGGCGCCAGGGCGGCGCCGCGCTGCTGGGCGGCCGTCACGCCCTGCTCCTTGACCAGCGACATCACCAGGGCGGCCAGCGGTATGAGGAAGGACAGGGCGACCATGGAGGTCACGGCGAGGGCCACACCGGCCAGGGAACGCCTCAACGCGGTGCCACCAGCTTGATGCCGACGCCGCGTACGGTCAGCAGGTAGCGCGGGGCGGCCGCCCGTTCGCCGAGCTTGCGGCGCAGGGAGGACAGGTGCACGTCGACGGTCTGGTCGTCCACGTACGGCTCGCGCCACACCTCGGTCAGCAGACGGCGTTTCGAGACGACCTGGCCGGTGTGGTGCGCGAGGAACGCGAGCAGGTCGAACTCCCGCCGGGTCAGGCGCAGCTCCTGTCCGGCCAGGTACGCGGTGCGCGCGCCCGGGTCCACCGCCAGCTCGCCCACGACGGTGGGCCGCAGCGGGTCCCCGGCCGGAGCGGGCGCGGCGCCCGCCGTACCGCCGACGGCGGCGGGGGGCACGCTGCCGGTGCGCCGCAGGACGGCGGAGAGGCGGGCGAGGAGCTGGCCCCCGGAGAAGGGTTTGACCAGGTAGTCGTCGGCGCCCGCGTTCAGGATGTTGATGATCTCGGACTCGTCGTCGCGGGCGGTGGCCACCAGCACCGGTACGGAGGATATGCCGCGGATCATGCGCAGGGCGTCCCCTCCGTCCAGGTCGGGCAGTCCGAGGTCGAGGACCACCGCGTCCACTGGCGCTTGCGTGACCTCGCGCAGCGCGCCGAAGCCGTCGGCGGCGCTGCGCACGGCGTACCCCTGCTCGGCCAGGACCTCGATCAGTGACTGGCGGATGCTGGGGTCGTCTTCCACGACCAGGACGCTCGGCATGCGGACACCTTAGAGGCTCGGTCCGGCGGTGGATGCGGTGGATGCGGTGGATGCGGTCAGGGCGTGACGAAGGCCGGACCCTGGTCGGTGACGCGCAGTCGCACGGGGCGGTCGGCCACCGGGATGGTGCAGCCGTCCTGCGTGCTGCAACTCGCGTAGCCGATCAGCACCGTCGCGTCGCCGCTGCCCGCTGCGCGGACGGGGAGCGTGGTGGTGACCGGGCCGTCGGGGTAGACGGGGAGCGGGGATTCGACCCCCGGCACCCGGATCTGCCGGACGGTCTGGGCCGCCGTCAGCGGGCCGTCCGCCGCGAGGGTGCCGGTGACGGTCACCGCGGTCGGCCGGCCCACGCCCTCGACACCGGTGGGCGGCAGGGCGGTGCTGTAGAGGTGGAACCCGGCGGCTTCGGGCGCGAAGACCGCGGTGAGGGTCCCGGTCCCCTTCGCGGCCTGCCAGCCGGAGACCGAGAGCGTGACGGTGACGCCGTTCTCGGAGAAGCGCGCCGTGGGCGGGGGTCCGTCGGCCGCGGCCCCGGAGGGCTTCCCGCCGCAGGCCACGAGCGCGGCCAGAGGGAGGAGGGCGGCCGCGGTGCGTGCCGTGCGCCGGAGTCGGGTGTGCGGGGAGGAGTCCATCGGTGTGCCTTCGTGTCGTGGGTCGTTGCGGGCGCCTCCAGGAGGCCCCCGCCGGTGCGCGGACGCCGTCATCCTTCCGCCGCCACACGGGCGACGAGGGGCCTCAGTTGCCCGGCGCTGACGGCGCCTCCGATGGCCACGGCGACGCGGCCCCGGCGGTCGACGACGAGTGTCGAGGGGATCGTGTGCGGGTCGAGCACCGCCGGCGGGAAACGCAGCAGGAGCGCGCCGGTGGGGTCGTGGAGGCTGGGGAAGCCCAGGCCATGGGCGCGTACGAAGGACCGCGCCGCATCCCGGTCCCGGTCCCGGGTGTTGATGCCGAGGAAGCGGACCCCTTCGCCCCGGAACTGACCGCTGAGCAGCGCGAGGTCGTCGGCCTCCGCGCGGCAGGGTGTGCACCGGGAACCCCAGACGTTGAGGACGACCACCTGCCCGCGGAACGCGGACAGCGAGACCGGCTTCCCGTCCAGGTCGCTCCCGGTCAGCGCGGGCACGGACGGGCGGGCCTGCGGGGCCGCGACCACGGCCCCGGCCGCGGACGTGGCGGCGACGGTGCGGGTGGCCGCGGCTCCGGTGCCGGAGTGGTCCGTGACGACGCCGGTCAGGGTCAGTGCCACCGCCACCGCCAGCCCGGCGCCGACCGGGACCGGGACGGCCGTGCGTACGCGCCGTCTCACGGGGCCCACTTGCGCAGGAAGGCGTTGATGCCGTCCGCCGTCAGCGACGGGTTGCCCGTGGCATGGGTGTCGACCCGCGTGGTGCCGGACGGCGAGACGACCACCAGCACGGGCATCGTGTAGGTCCCGCCCGAGGGGCTGTATTTGCGCAGCAGCGCGGAGTTGGCGGAACTGTTGCCGCCGATGTCGACCTTGACGAGGTGGTAGTCGTCCGCGAGGAGCGCCGAGGTGGCCGGCTGGGCGAACACCTTGTCGGCGGCCTTGCAGTTCCCGCACCAGTTGGCCCCGAAGTCGAGCAGGACCATCCGGCCGTCGGACTTCGCCGAGCGCAGGGCCGCGTCGATCAGTGCCTGCGCGTCGGCCGAACTGTCGTAGCCGGGGCCGGGGACCTTGGCCGGTGCGGGCGCGGGGGCGGCGGACGTCGGCCTGGCGCCACCGGACCCGGACCCGGAACCGGACCCCGGTCCGGAGCCGGTCGCGCTGCCGCCGCCGCTACGGGCGGTGCCCGGTGACGAGCCGGGGACGGAAGCGGATGCCGAGGCGGGGACGGAAGCGGAGGCGGCGGCGGACGGCAGGACCGAGGCGGTGGCGGACACCTCGGGGAGCGCACCCGGTGACGTCCCGTCCGCGGGCCGCGCCGACGACGGCTCCCCGGCGCCGGCCGGCGCGGCGGAGCCGGCGGATGTGGGGGAAGGCCCGCACGCGGTGGCCAGCCCGGCCACGACCACGGCGGCGGCGACGACCAGCGGGAGGCGCCGGGCGAGCGGTGGGCGGGAGGGCGTCGTGCGGAGTCCGGAGCGGACGGATCGGAGCATGCGAGAGCTCATGGCGAAGACCCCCAGGCAGGTTCGGACGACGGGACGGCGAGGCGCGTACCGGCTCGGTGAAACCGGGGCCGACGCTGCACGGGGGCTCGGGCCCCGGCGCCGACGGCCGCTCGGCTGACGCGAGCATAGGGCCACCGGGGCCCCGTGGAACCGGCTCGGGGCGATCTTGAGGTTGCCCTAAGGAACAGCTCACCTTCCGCTTCGACGCGACCCGGCCCAGGGAGGCACAAGGGCCGTGAACGGGTCGAAGGCGACGGGGCTGACGAGCGGTACGGACCGGGCGGCCAAGCGCTGTCGTCGGAGCCGGCGAGCGGCCGGGCGGCCCGGCGGCCCGGTCTGCCGTCAGAAGGAGCTCTCGCGGACGCTCGCCTTGGCGGAGGGGGTGATCGTCGCCGTGATCACCGACCGGTGGCCGTCGCCGCTGAAGGTGACGGTGAGGGTGTCGTCGGAGGCCTGCGAGGTGGTGGTCCGGAAACCCAGGCCGGGAACCGCGGAGATCAGGCACACGCCCCGGCTCCCGTACCGGACCGTGACCTTGCCGCCCTGGGAGGGGACGGTGTGCAGACCCGCTCCGCCCTGTTCGCAGTCGACGCCGGACCGGGGCGCGCTGGTCCGGGGAGCCTCCGGGGAGGCCTTGGCGGGGGTGGGGCCGGGAGAGGGGGGCGCCGATGAGGGCTGCGGCGTCACGGACGGCGAGGGGCTCGTGGAAGCGCTCGCGGCCGGCGAGGCCTGATCCGGTCCGGGGCTGCCCGCCTGCCAGGCGGGGGGCGTGTCGATGACGACCGGGGCCGAACGCGCCACGGGGGGCTTGTGGCTGGTCGACCCAACCACGAACTGGACCGTCGCGAGCACGGCGGTCACGCTGGCGGCCGTGCACGACAGCCATATGAGCAGGTAGCGCGGAGTTCGGGGCACGGGCCCCATAGTGGCCGACGCGCGGCGCGGGCCCGTAACCGGTGCCTTCGCCGTTCCGGCACCGGTCACCCGCCGGGGCGCGCCCGGTGAACGCGGACGTCCCCCTGCCTCGGGGGCAGGGGGACGTGGACGTCGACGGACCTGCGGGGCAGGCGCGTGGAGGCCGCTGGTAGTGGGAGGAGCGGGCGGGAAGGGGCTACCTCGGGGTGCCGAAGTTCTGGGTCCACCAGGGGCCGCCGTCGCCCTTGTGGACGCCGATCCCGATCTCCTTGAAGGAGCAGTTGAGAATGTTGGCGCGGTGGCCGGAGCTGTTCATCCAGGCCGACATGACCGCGTCGGCGTCGCTCTGTCCGCGGGCTATGTTCTCGCCGAGGCCGGACCACTTGTAACCGGCCGCCTCCACCCGGCTCGTCATGGTGGACCCGTCGGGACCGGTGTGCGACATGACACCGCTACGGGCCATCGTGTCGCTGTACGCCCGCGCCGCCGCGCTCAGCTTCGCGTTGGCCGTCAGGGGGCCGCAACCGGCGGCGGCCCGCTCCTTGTTGACGAGGGCGAGCACAGCGGACTCGGCGTCCCCGTTGACGGTGCCGGAGCCGGAACCGGAGCCGCCGGAAGACCCGCCGGAGCCGCCTGAGGAGCCTGAGGAGCCGCCGGAACCACTGCCCTTCGTGGAGGTGGATCCCTGGGCCGGCTTGCCGGGCCGGTCGACCCCCGAGGTGTCGGGCGCGCTGTCGGGCCGCGTGCCGTCGCCAGGTGCGGCCGACCCGTTCGCGCCGGCGCCGGGCGTCCCGGACGGGCTGGGGCTCCCGCTCGCGCTCGTACTGGGGCTCGCGCTCGCCGAGGCCGAGGCCGAGGCTGCGGGGCTCCCGGCCGGGGCCGGATCGGTGGTGTCCGTCTTCGGCTGCGACGATCCCGCACCGGACGCGGCTGCGGATGCCTGCCGGTCCGTTCGGTCGCCACCGCCCGAGTCGGCCACCGCGACCCCCACCGCCACCACCGCGGCGGCCGCGGTGACGGACAGGACGACGCGCGTGCGCGTCGTCTTCTTCCGGCGGGCCTCTGCACGGGACGGGGTCGCGGGGGTTCGGCTGCGGCTCATGCCGGTAACACCTCACTGGAGAGGGGACGTGGGAAGTACGGCAGAGCCTAGGCCGGTGGCCAGGGCGCATTGCGCCGCGGAGGGGGTTCTTCAGGTTCCCCTAAGGAAGCCCGCAGGATCGACACAGGGATGATCGGGGACATTGCCCCCAAGTCCGGCGGGTTCACCGGGCCGACGGCGGTGGTGGCGCAGACCTGGCCGAGGGGCCCGCCGGCCGTGTGCCGGAGCTGCGTGTTCGAACCGGGCAGCCCGAACCGGTACGCCCGCGCCGGGACATCGCGGCCGGGGCGGGCGGCCTCGCTCAGCCGTTGTGCCAGCCGTCCGGCTGGGTCCCGTCGATGTCGGTGAACCCGTAGGCCCGGGCGAGCTCGGCCGAGGTGACCGATCTCTGGTTCCAGCGGGCGCGTGCCGGATCGGCGGCCAGGGCCGCTGCCGCGCGTCCCACGTAGCGCGGCGACTCGGACCGCGCGAAGCCTTCCGGCGCGGTGGGAAGTCCCCCGGCCCGGTCCGCTGCCAGGGCCTCGCGCCAGGTGGCCTCGGTGACGCCGAAGTCGTCGAGCATCATCTCCGACCGCAGCCAGCCCGGCGTGACGGCGACGGCGGTGGCTCCGTACGGCGCCAGCTCGTGTCCCTGGGAGAAGGCCAGCCGGTTCACCGCCGCCTTGGCCAGGTCGTAGAAGGCGGAGATCCGGTACCAGGACGCGTTGATGTCGGTCGTGCCGTCGGTCACCTCGACCAGCAGGCCTCCGGGCCGGACGATGAGCAGCGGCAGGAGGTGGTGGGAGGTGATCAGGTGCGTGTCGACGGCGAGCCGCAGGATCCGAAGGCCGTCGTCGAGATCGTGCTCCCACACCGGTCTGTTCCACTGCGCGGGACCCCCCTTGAGGAGTTCGGCCCCCCAGATGTCGTTGACCAGGACGTCGATGTGTCCGTACTCGTCCCTCAGGCGTTGCGCCAGACGGCGGACCTGCCCGGGATCGAGGTGGTCGACCCGGACCGCGATGCCGGTCCCGCCGAGCCGCGAGACCAGGTCCGCCGTCTCCTCGATCGTCTCCGGTCGGTCGTAGTCGGAGCCTTCCCGCCCCCTGACGCTGCTGCGGCCGGTGCAGATCACCGTCGCGCCCGCTTCGCCCAGCGCCGCCGCGAAGCCCCGGCCGGCACCGCGAGTCGCGCCCGCGACGACGGCGACACGTCCGCGCAGCGCGTCGGGATCGGGCAACCACGTCATGGGGCGACTATCCCACGGCGCGCGGCGGCACGAGGGCTCTACGCGGTCGGCGGCATCGCGTGCGTGCCGGATTCCCGTGGGCGCGCCCTCCGGCCGTGGTGAACCGGCCGTTTCACTGCCCCTGCGGCGGCCGCCGTCACGCCGCCGGACCTCGGGGCCTGACAGGTCCTCGGCGCCCGGGGACGAGGGCGAGGCGGGTCCAGACCAGCCAGTCCTGGGTGGAGTCGCCGTCGGCGTCCACCTCCACGTACAGGGTCCGGGCAGCGCTGCCTGCGAAGCGGGAGAGGTCGACGGCCAGGGCGTCCAGGCGCCCGGTGTAGCGCTTGGCGACCTCGGTGAGCAGGACGCCGTCGCAGCCGACCCGGATGAGTACGCCGTTGGTCTGCGGGGGACCCACGGGGCTGAGGAATCCGTACTCGGCGTCGAGCCGTGTGCCGGCGGCGAACGCGGGCAGGTGGAACTCGCCGCGGATCCAGCCGTCGTCCGTCCACCGGGGATGGGTCTCCAGCACGCGCTCGCGGCGCGAGCCGTCCTCCATCATGAGGCGGGGGACGGGGTGGATGGCGAATCCGCGCGGGTCGTTGCGGGATCCGCCGAAGGGGAGGCGGCCCGCACCGCTGGACCACACGGCCCGGGGGGCTTCCTCGATCAGGTCGAGGTCCAGGTCCAGGTCCATGTCCGGGTTCGGGTTCGGGTTCGGGTTCGGGTTCGGGTCCATCGTCCGGTCAGGCCTCCGGGGGATCCGTGGTGAGGAGCAGGGTGTAGCCGCCCGCCGGGCCGTCCCGGCGGCCTTCGACCAGCAGCGTGCACTCCCCCGCGGGAGCGAGGTCGACGGGGCCGACGCGGCACCGGCGCCCCTCCGGGAACCGGCCGGCCGCCAGGACCTCGCCGCCCGGGCCGTAGAGGGTGGCCGTGGGGTCAAGGTCGATGCCTCCGGCGGCGACGTCGATCGTGACGCGGCCGCCCCCGCCGGCGATCCGCCACTCCCGGGAGCGCCCGGCCTGCACCGCGTCGAAGGTGCGCACGCCGGGCGGCAGGCGGGGCGGGCCGCCGACGCGGGCGGGGAGCCGCGCGGGGACGGCCGCACCGAGGGCGGAACGGGTCAGCGGTACGACGGACGGGGGGCCGGACTCGGGCGGCGGATTGCCGAGCGGGTCGCAGCCGGGCTCGATCAGCAGCGCCGACCGCTCGGCGCAGGTGAACCGGTGGATCCGCCGGTTCTCGTACGCCCACGCCACGAGCTCCGCCGGGCTGTGCAGGCGCCGCAGCCGGACCCCTCCCCCGGCGGAGGCGGACACGACCGCCATGCCGGAGGCGTCGGCGCAGCAGGCGAGGGCGGTCACCGCCCCGGCCCCGTCATCGAATTCGCGTAGGACCTGCCCGGTGGCCACGTCCCAGACGAGCACGGCGCCGTGGTCGTCGCCGGAGACGGCGAACCGGCCGTCCGGTGAGAAGGCGACCGCACGGACCGCCGCCGTGTGCCCGACGAGGACGCTGCGGCCGCCGTCGTCCGGTCGGCAGAGGGATAGCGTGCCGTCGGCGGTGCCGACGGCCGCGACCCGGCCGTCGGGGTCGAGCGCGATGCCGAGCACCGCCGACTCGTGCCCGAAGCGCCGTACGACCGCACCCGTCCGGGTGTCCCAGACGATGCTGCTGGCGTCCTGCGAACCGGACACCGCCAGCCGTCCGTCGTCGCTCACCGCGACGGCGTTGACGGTGTGGTTGTGCGCCTCCAGGCTGCGTACGAACTCCCCCTCGGCCACGTCCCACAGGATCACCCGGTGATCGGCCGAGCCGGAGACCGCGACCGTGCCGTCGGGGGTGAGGGCGACGCAGCGGACGGCCTCGGTGTGGCCGCTGAGCAACCGGGCCTCGCCGGTGCGCAGTTCCCACACGGTCAGCGGGAGGACGTCGGTGGCGCAGACCGCCAGGCCGCCGTCGGCGCTGACCGCCAGGCCGTTGGCGTCCTCGTAGCCGCGCCACCGTCCGGCGGCGGTCCCGCCGTCGAGGTCCCAGAGGGTCATGGCCCCGCCTTCGCCGCCCGCCAGGGCGAACCGCCCGTCCCTGGTCGCGGCCAGCGTGCGGATGCCGCCCGCCGTGTGCAGGACGCGCAGCACGTCGCCCCTGCCCGCGTCCCACACCCCGGGCTCGGCGTTGCCGCCGGCCGTCCAGGCGCGGCGCCCGTCGGCGCTCAGCGCGGCGGCGGTGGCGGGCCTGCCCGGCCCGCCGAGGCGGTGGACCGCTCCGGTGGGGAGGTCCCAGGTGAGGGTGGCGCCGTCGTCCGTCCTCAGCAGTGCCCGGCTCCCGTCGTCGTCGAGGGCCACGGCGCGTACGGCGAGGCCGGCGCCCGTCAGCGGCTGGTCCCGTTCGCCCGACGGGACGTCCCAGAGGATCACCGTACCCTCGTCGTCGGCCGAGAGCGCGGTCCGCCCGTCGCCGCTGACCGCGAGGGCCCGGACGCTGGCCGGGTGCGAGCCCAGGCGGCGGTGCCGGCGGCCCGGGCCGGTCCAGAGGTGCAGTTGCCCGTCCGCGCTGCCCGCCAGCAGCGTCGCGGCGGTGGTGTCGACCGCCAGGCAGGTGGCGCCGCCGCCCCGGTGGATCCGGCTCCATTGCGGGACGCCGACGGGCCGGCCGACGCAGACCTCCCCTTCGGCGGTGGCGATCAGGGCGGTGGCCCCGTCGCCGCTCAGGGCCGCCGCGACGACCGTGGCGGGGTGTAGGCGTCCGCCCGGGTCCGGGGCGCCCGGACCGCTGGTGTGCCGGCTGAGCACGCCGGCGGCGGACAGGGCCAGCGCCGTACGGCCGTCGCGGCTCAGCATCACGTCGGCGACGGGCCCGCGCCGCCCGCCGGGGTCCGCGAGGCGCCTGGGTGTCCCGCCGGCGGCGTCCCACAGGAACAGGGCGCCGTCCGTGCAGCCGACGAGGGCGCGGCCCGCGTCGCCGCTCAGCGCGAGGGCGGCCGCCGGGGCACCGTGGCCGCCCAGTTCGAACAGGGCGCGGCCGGAGCCGGTCCGCCACGCGGAGACGCTGTGGTCGTCCCCGGCGCACAGGACCGTCTCCCCGGTGTCGTCGAACGCCACTCCGTTGACCGCGCGCCCCACCTCGAACCGGTGGACGAGGCGCTGCCCGTCCGTGTCCCAGACGGCCACGGTACGGTCCGCCGCACCGGACACCACCCGGCGCCCGTCGGGGCTGAAGGCCACGCTCCAGACGCTCGCGGTGTGCCCCGCCGCCGGCCGGGCCGGTCCTTCGGGGCGGCCGGTGCGCAGGTCCCAGACGAGTACGCCCCGGTCGGCGGAGGCGGAGGCCGCGCGGCGGCCCTCCCGGTCGACCGCCACCGCCCGGACCGGGCCCCGGTGGCCGGTCAGGGTGCGGCGCGGTCGTCCGGTGGCCGTGTCCCAGATCCGGACGGTGCCGTCCGCGGAACAGGTGGCGGTCACCTCCCCCTGTCCGCCGACCGCCACTGCGGCCACCACGTCGCGGTGCCCGGCGAGCCGGTGCAGGACCCGGCCCGTCCCGGTGTCCCGGACGAGGGCCGTGCCGTCGGCGGAGGCCGAGACGGCCAGCCTGCCGTCCGGGGTCAGGGCGACCGCGAGCACGGCGTCCTGGTGGCCCTCGTACCGGCCGAGGATCCGGCCGGTCGCCACGTCCCAGCGGATGACGGTGCGGTCGTCGGAGCAGGACACCGCGACGCCCGCGTCGGCGGACAGCGCGAGTCCGCGCACCGGGCCGCTGTGTCCGCTCAGCGTCCGTACGACGCGCCGTGCGGCCGCATCCCAGACGAGCACGTCGCGGTCCCCTCCGGCGGAGAGGAGGAGCCCGGCGCGCTGGGCGACGGCCCAGACGGGGGCGGTGTGGCCGTGGCGCAGCTCGTCGCGGAGCCCGGGCCGGTACGCGACCTCGGCCAGCGTGCGCAGGGCCGTGCTCGACGGGTGTTCCAGCCGTCCGGCGGCGAGTGCGAGCGCCAGGGCGGTGGTGGGCTCGTCGTGCTGGGCTGCGCGGGTGGCCCACAGGATGCTGCGGGACTCGTCCGCGCTGCGCCGGGCGTGCCAGGCCTCCTCCTGCGCGCGGTCGAGTCGTTCGGCGCTGGCCCGTACGTATTCCAGGGCGGGGCCGGCCATGAGTGCCGGATGCTGGGCGCACCAGGCGCGGGCGGCTTCCGTGGTCGACTTGGGCAGCAGGAACTCCTCGCGGCGGTCGTGGCCGGTCCAGAGCTGGAACGCGGGCGCGAAGTCGGCCGCGTACCAGGCCGAGAAGGCCCGGTGGTAGCGGATCCAGTCGGTGAGCCGGGGCCAGGCTTCGATGAGCGCCTCGTGGGCGATCTCCACGGCGGGCCGGCCGCTGACCGGGTCGGCGCGCAGGACGAGGAGCCGCTCGCGTACGAAGGTCGCGATCACGGAGCGTGCGACGGGGTCCCATTCACCGAGCCAGGCGCGCCTTGCGGTGAGGGCCGTGGCGGAGGCGGAGGCGTCGCCGCCGATCTGCTCGGCGGCGACGAGGCGGGCGAAGACGGCCGGGGCCGCGTCCCGTTCCTCGTCGGTGAGCTTGTCGCGCCAGGTCTCCTCGGCGGCGCGGTACACGGCCCCGGCGACCCCGTGCGCGGGGTTCACCTCCGCCGAGCCGTCTTCGCGGCCGGGGCCGGCGGCTTCCCCGGCGCCCAGGGCGAGATAGCCGTCGAGGGTCAGCACGCCGGTGCCGGCGTCGCGCTTCCAGAGCTGTTTGAGCGTCAGTTCCAGCAGGGGCAGAGCGCCGGGCCGTCCCCGTACGTCGGCGATCAGGCGCTCGGCCAGCTCCCGCTGCACCCGCCGCAGCTGGAGGCGGGCGGGTTCGACGATGGCCTGGCGGAGCTCCTCTCCGGTCATGGGCAGGACGGTGACCTGGCCGCGGGTGAGGGCGTCGGCGAGGCCCTGGTGGCGCAGGGCGCGGCCGTAGAAGTCGGCCCGCAGGGCGATGACGACGACGGCGCCGTGGTCGCGCAGCGCGAGGAGGATGTCGGTGAAGTGGTCCGCGGTCCGCTCGTCGGTGGCGGCGTACAGGCGCTCGAACTGGTCGACGAGGATCAGCAGTCCGGCGGGTACGGCCCGGGCGAGCGCGGCGGCGGCCGCGTCGGGCGGCATACCGCTCAGCCGCTCCGGGACGGCCTCGTGCGGCAGGGGACGGGGCTGATCCGGCGGGCCGGGGTCCGGCGGGCCGCCCGGGGCGAGCGCGGCGGCCAGGCGTAGGAGGGCGGTCCGCCCCTCGGACGTCACGGCGCCGGTCGTCCGGTCGCCGCGCCCGTCGCGGGGTTCGGAGGCGGGACGGCCGGCCGCGAGGGAGCGGACGAGCGCGGGCAGGGGGTCGCCGCCCGCCACCATGTCGCAGCGCAGCCGGCGGCCGAGGTCGCCCGAGGTGCTGGTGAGTGCCTTGTCCAGTCCGGCGTGGAGCAGGGAGGACTTGCCGGAGCCGGAGTTGCCCACGAGGACGGCCCTGCGTTCCCGGGCCATCGTCCGGGTCAGGCGGCGTACGGCGTCGTCGCGGCCGAAGTAGAAGCGGGGGTCCTCGAAGGCGGCGAGCCCGAGGTACGGGACGTCCGGGGGCAGTCTCAGTTCCGGGCACCGGGCGCGGATCGTGGTGACCGGTCCCATGAACGCCGTACGGGTCAGCCGGAGGCCGGGGTCGAAGGACACCGGGAAGTGTTTCTTGTCGCCCGGTCCCGCGGCGACCTCGCGGACCCCGGTGATGCTGGTGACCATGCCCACGGCGACGCCGAGTTCCTCGTCCCAGACGGGGGCGCCGCTGAAGCCGAAGGTCACCTGGTCGCTCTCCAGCACGTGGACCGGGTGTCCGTTCTCCGTGGTGGAGCCCGGCACGACGCTGCACCGGCCCGGAAGGCCCTCGACGGGCTTCGCCGCGGGGAAGCCGAAGGTCAGCAGCTGCCGGTCGGCGGCCGGGTCGAGGTCGCCGAGCAACAGGGCCGCTTCTGCGGGGGCTTCGGGGACGCGGAGCACGGCGACGTCCTCACCGTCCGGCTCGCCCCACCACTCCTCGACGACGGTCCCCCGCCAGAGCGCCCCGTCGGCGTGCCGGACGAGTGCGACCTCCCGGCCGGGGCCGGACCCGGCGGCCGCGACCACGTGGGCGCAGGTGACGACGAGCCCGGCGGCCGCGATGAAGCCGGTGCCGTGGGTGGAGCGGTCGTCGCCGACCACGCGTACGATGCCCGCCCGGAGCCGATCGGCCATGCTGATCCCCTCCCTCCACCGGGGCGCCGTACTAGGGCTGCGGGGCCGGTGGTTCGGCTCCGGGTTCCTGCTCCGGGACGGGATCGGTTCCGGGATCGCTTCCGGGGTCCGGGTCCGGGTCCGGGTCCGGGCCGGGGCCGGCGGTGGGCTCGTCGCTCCGCGCGGCGGCGGAGTTCCAGACCAGCCTGACGCCGTAGTTCATCTCGCCGGCGACCTTGGTGATGACGAAGTTCCCCGCCTCCCCGCTGGCCTTGAGTCCGAAGGTGATCTCCGCCTGGTCGGGCGGCACCTCAAGGCCGCGGACGGCGTTGACGAACACCCGGGCGTGCACCGCGAGGACGTGGCCGACGGCCCGCTCGAAGGAATCCTGGGCGACGGCGACCCCGTCCTGCAGCCGTCCCCTGAGTCCGACCTTCTGGATTCCGGAGAACCCCGCGAGGTCCTCCTTCTCGCTCTCCAGGAACACGGTGGTCCCGTCGGAGTCCTCGAACCGCAGATAACTGGCCATCGGCTCCCCCTGTCAGCGGTAGGACCATGCTATGGACGCCGGGCCGGCCGGGGCAGGGGCGCGGACGTTCCGCCGACCGGCGCCCGGTGGTGCGACGGCGCGCACCGGGGGCGCGCACGGGGGGGGCGAACGCGAGCGGTGCGGGCGGTGTCGCCCCGGTGACGGACGTGCGCCCCCCGGCGCTCGGCGCACTACCGCCGAGGATGAACCCGCCCCGTCATCCCTGGTGCAGATGAGCGTCGCAGAGGCGCCTGAGGGCTTCGAGTTCCGTTCGGGGGAAGTGCTCACCCCATTTGCCTCGGTAGCCGCTCTCGCCGTAGGTCCGAGCCACCTCGTCGAAGCAGCGCATCACGGCTCGGGCCAGCTCGTCGATGTGGAGTTGGCTCGACCAGATCTCGGTGCCCTTGTTGTCGTGGTCGTTGCCGCGGCGCAGTTCCAGGATGCGGATCCAGGCGTCGGCGCCTTGGCGGTAGAAGATCCACCGGTAGGCGGTGGGCTCGGCTTCGAACTGCGCGCGGGTTTCCGTCCCGCCCGAGACGAGCCGGGCCACGGCAGTGAGGAGCTCCTCCGGAGCGCTGGTGATGTAGGAGGCGGTGAGCTCGACTCTCGTCTGGTGGTCCTCGACGGTGCAGCTGGCCCAGCCGGTCCCGTCGAGCGCCCAGGTCATGCGCATGCCGGTGGTCACGTCCGTTCCGTGCCGAGCGGCGTGGGCGATACGCCCGGCGGCGGAAGGCCGAGAACGCGGGCAAGGGCGGCGGTCAGAGGAACGGAGTGGCCGGGCAGGTGCTCGGAAGGCCAGTCCCTTGCCGCCGCGAGAAACGCGGTCAGGCCGCGCTCGGCGCTGGCGAGCAGAGGGCGGAGCTCGGTGACGGGCCAGAGGCCGAAGCCGTCGGGGGTGTTCATCTCCAGGGCGGGCTGCATCACGATCACCTGGCGAATTGTTCCTCATCCGTCGCCGGTGTCTCGCCTGTCGCCGTACTTGCTGATCAAGGTCTCGTGGGTGGTCGGATCACTCGTGGGGGTGCTGCCCCCGCCGGAGAACCCCGCCGTCGCGGTGGTGCCGCATCCCTGTGCCGTGGTGGCGGGCGCGGCGATGGTGCGGACACTCCTCCGCACGGGCCCCGGGGAGTGGTCGCGTAGCCGGTGACGGTGATCGGCGCCGTCACCGGCCCCGCGCGCGCATCACCCGCGCCGGCACGCTTCCTCGTCAGCGTCGCCTCGTTGTGCTGGTCAACCGACCCACGGAGGCGCGCCCCATGCTCAGGACACTCGCCGCTCGGCGGCTCTCGGCGGTGCTGGTGGCGGCCACCGTCACCGCGGCGGCCGCCGGGGTCGGCCCGGCGTACGCGGTGGAGCGGTGCAAGGTGTCGTCCAGGACCGTCGACAACCCCGCCTACAGCGGCCCCTGGCCTGACAACTGGGACTTCACGGTCAAGGCCTGCGTGACCGAGGCCGGCGCGAACATCCGGCACTGGGCGACGATCTCCTGGGACCTGCCCGAGTCCTCCACGCACCCGGGCTCCATCTTCAACAGCACCGGCACGAACGCCGAGGTCACCGCGATGATCGTCGGAGGCGGCCTGGCCGTGACGAAGCGCACCGATCTGGCCGGGCGTCTCAACCGGGCGAAGGACGGGTCCGTCACCCCCGCGTCCTACTCCTCACGCTGGCCCGGCCGCCACCGCCTCTACACGGACGTGATCTTGTTCCTCGACTGGAAGGACGACGGGAAGGGACCCCAGAAGCTCCACTTCACCCCCTCCCCGTCGATCCCGGGCTCGGCACGCTGAGGCCGACCGCCGGAGGATGCCCGGTGCCGTGGCCGAGAAGGTCCGCCTCGACGCGTCAGGTCGTCCGGCCGGCGAGACCCGCCGGGCCCTGGCTGAAGGTTCGCAGCAGGTTTTCGGTGACGGTCCTGGCGAACGCTCCCGTCCGCCCGTCCATGCCGTGGTTGGCCTTGCCCGCGCTGCCGGTCGCGTCCAGGGCTTCCACCCACCTCATGGTGCCGGTCGCGAAGACCCCCGCTCCTGAAGGCAGGGTCAGGTAGACGGACTCGGCTTGTCTGCGCCGTCCCTTGCAGATCACGGGCGAGCGGGCGATCACCTCGATCGGACCGGGTGCCGGAAAGGCGGGGTTCAACCGGTCGTACTCGACACCGACCAGGTGCGGGAACGCATCGCCGTACCGTGCTCCGGTCCCGGTGAGCAGCCAGTGCGCGGGGGCGGTCACCACGTACGGGGCGTCCACGGGGTAGCCGTCGTACATCACCCCGTGCAGTTCGCTCTCCGGCTGCGGGAGCGGATCCCGGCGGAAGTCGTTGGTGGGCGGCAGGCCGGCACGGTAGCCCGAGTCGGCTGCATAGTCTTCCTTGAAGCAGACCACCGTCCGGTCCGCGCCCACGGACGAGGGCTCGAAACGGACGCGCCGGTAGCAGCAGTTCGCGCCCAGGACCGCCAGGTTCGCCCCCCGGTCGCGGGCCCGCATCACGTGCAGGCGCTGCTGCGGGCTCCAGTACTCGTCATGTCCCGGCGAGACGATGCCCGCGGCTCCGTGCAGGAGGCCGGGATCGCGGGCCACGTCCACGCCGGTCGCGTAGGCCAGCGGCAGTCCCATGCGTTCGGCGAGGGCGACGAGCGGGGCCTCGAAGACGAAGAACTGTCCCGCGCCGTTGCGTGCCGCGTAGGGGCGGTCGAAGGAGACGGCCAGCGACCGCGAGGCCTTCTTCCCGGTCCCGCCCTTGTACAGGTCGGCGCCGCCCCACCGGTTGTATGCCTGCCAGGTGGCGACCGAGTTCACCACGACCAGGCGCCCTGCCGTCCGGCGGGAGCGGACGGTGACCGGAACGAACCTCTGGGCCCGGCCGTCGGCGGTGTCCAGCCGCAGCAGATAGCAGCCCTCCGGCCAGCCCGTCGTGTCCACGCGCACCGACGGCCGCCAGTCGGTGCGCGCCATGCGTGTGGACTGCTCGATCACGGCCGGCGCCTGACGCGTCCCGGGCACGGGGGCCGAGCGCCACACGAGCCGGGCGCGCGCGCCCGCGTACCAGCCCATCCGGTAGGCCGAGACCGTGTAGGAAGCGGACTGGGTGGACACGTACAAGTCGAAGGGCTCCCCGGGCAGCACGCTGGTCCGGCTCGCGAATCCCTCGACCGCGTGCGGGGCGCCCGGCCGCACGACCCGCCAGCCCGGGTCACCGGGGAGGGAGTTCTCCGTCGGCACGTCCAACCCGTCCAACCCGCCGCCGACCGGCGCAGCCCGCCCGGGTGGACACCCCCCACGGGCCCCCGCCACGGCGTGCCCGGCGCCCGCCGGCCAAACGCCGCCCGCCAGACCCGCAGCCACCACCAGCACTCGCCTGCGGTCCGGCCGCCGCGACCACACCTCCGGACCGCCCGGTGCCTGCTCGTCCCCCGGACCCACCATTTCTCCCGTCCTCCCGTCCTACCGTCCTCCCGTCCTCCACCCTTCTAGCCCACCGAGCACTTCCGGACCGCCCAGCCACGCCCATCCGGCTTCCGCCCCTGCGGTCCTTCTCCGCACTTACGGGCATCCCAAAGCCGATGTCACCCAGCTTTCGGAGGGCGGTGCGTCCTGGGCTGTGCCGTTCACCAGCCACGAACCGTTCCACTCGACGTTCCACACCCGGCCATGGGAGTTCTCGAACTCCACGAAGCTCCCCGGAGCGCCTTCGAGCAGCCCGAGCTCCCTCAGCAGCACGTCGTGCGTGGTGAACCCACGGGACGGGCCCACGCTGCCGCCGGCGGTCCGGGTGTTCTCGTACCGCATCCGCAGGTACGGAACCGGGGGCCGGGAGACGATCGACGGGCGCAGCATGCTCTTGAACCGCAGAACCGCCTCCTCCGGGCTCTCGTCTCCGCGGAACTCGCACCGGTATGCCGGGAAGACCGCTGAGACGACCTCGTTCAGGGCCTCGTTCCGCCCGTGGTGGTAGCCGTGCACGGGCGGTGAAGCCGCTGCCACGGCGTCGAACCGGTAGGTCCCGTAGGAGAAGCCGGTGGCGATCACGAGCGGCCGGGTGCCTGGTTCGCGCCCGAGGCGGTGCTGTCTCGCGAACTCAAGAACGGCCCTGGCCAGGCCTTCGTCGTGGAAGTCCAGCGAGTTCATCTGGTAGGCCCAGTGCCCGTCGGCGTCCATGGCGAGGGAGAACACGAAGCGCGACATGGGTGACCATCGCCAGGCCATGGGCAGGCCGGGTACCTCCTCGACGTTCCCGAGCTCCGCGACGGCCTGTTCGATGTTCATGTCCGTCATTTTCCCCGCCCGCGCCGGCTGCGTGATCGGGCGGGGGGAGGTACGCGAGGAACCGGCGTTCCACGTCTCTCACACGGCACGAGCAACGACGGCCACCACCCCACCGGCCCGGGCCGGCCCGGCCGGGTCCGGGCCGTCCGCCAGGCGCTCGCCTCCGCCGGCCCGTCGTCGGGACACGAACCGGATCAGCCGGCATGAGCGGCTTGATCCGGTCCGCATCGCATCAGTGTTCACCGACCGGACGGACACATCCGATCGACCGACCCACCCGTCACGGAGACATGCGCTAGCGCTCGGCGCCGGCCGGTGTCTGCGGCCTCGCTCCGCACGTACCCGCCGCGGCACGGGCGCTGGACGACTCCCTCACAGCACTCAGGACCGGCCTCACCTGACCGCGTGGCAGCGTCGTTGAGCATTGCTCTTCTGCACGGGGACGCCGCCACGACCCGGCACGGACACGGACACCCGGCTCACGGACACCCCGCTCACGGGCTTGAGAATGCGCGAGGTCGCCGCCGTGCTCCGTTCGGAGCACCCCCGGGTGTGGCGGACCGCAGGTGACCGGCGGGGCTCCTACGGTCCGCACCATGAGCGAACCCCTGCCGCACCACGAACCCTCCGGTTCCGCCGTACTCTCCCGCCGCACCGCCCTCGCGGGCATCGCCGCGGGAGCCGGAGCACTGGCCGCCGGGGCCACCCCCGCCGCAGCAGTGCCGTCCGCTCCCGCTCCCGACGCCCCCACTCCCCGCGCCGACGGCCCCACGCCGGGCGTGATGGCCCTCTTCGACGACCCCGGATTCAACTTCGCCGGCCTCTTCGCACTCGGCGGCGCGGGCATGCGCGCCTCCGAGGTCGGCGAAGTGCTGACCGCGGTCAACGCCGTCAACAGTGCGGGCCTGTCCGAGCAGAGCTACACGGAGGTGTTCCGGCAATGGGGCGACCGGCTGTCCGCGCCTCCCGCTGGCGGCCGGCAGGGCGGCGGCGAACTCCCCTCCCAGACCCGCCGGTTCCGCTCGCTGCGGGCCGCCCAGTACTACTCCCAGGCCCTCTTCTACGTACTCGGCACCCGTACGCCCCAAGACGAGAAGGACGTGTACCTGGCGGCCCGACGCTCCTGGGACACCTTCGCCGAGCTCTGCTCGCCCCCCGCGATCCGGGCCACGGTCCCGTACGGCGGCACGCGCCTGCCCCTGTGGTTCTTCCGTCCCGCCGGCCCGGCCGAGCCGCGCCCCACCGTGATCCTCACCAACGGCAGTGACGGCCAGAACGTGGACATGTGGACGTACGGCGTCTCCGCCGCCCTCGACCGGGGCTGGAACGCCCTCGTCTACGACGGCCCCGGCCAGGGCCGGCTCCTCTTCGTGGAAGAGGAGCTCTTCACCCCCCGCTGGGAGGAGGTGGTCCGTCCGATCGTCGACTGGCTGGAGCGCCGCAAGGAGGTCGACGGCAACCGAATCGCCCTGACCGGCCTGAGCATGGGCGGCAACCTCGTCGCCCGCGCCGCCGCCTTCGAGCACCGGCTGGCGGCCCTGGTCTGCATGCCCGGCTGCGTCAGCCCCTGGCTGGGCTTCGACGCCGAACTGCGCGCCCTCGTCACCCCCGACAAGGAGGAAACCAACCGGGCGTGGGCCGAGGCCGTCCCCGAACTGACCCCGCATCTTGCGTACACGGTCAAGAAGCGCTTCGAGATCTTCTCCCGGGAAGCCCTGCGCGAGGCGCGAGCCGGCCGGGTGTTCAAGGACCTGTGGACCCCCGCACAGCTGGCCATCTCCCTCGACGTCACCGAGGTGGTGCCGCGGATCAAGGCCCCCACCCTCGTACTCGACTACGACGACGAGGCGTTCTATCCGGGACAGCCCGAGCAGATGTACGAACTGCTGCGCACCCGGCGCTCGTACGTGAAACTCACCCGGGCCACGGGCGCGCAGCTGCACTGCTCGCCGATGGCGCCGCAGCAGCACTGCGACACGGTCTTCGACTGGCTGGCCGACACCTTCGGCCACCACGGGCAGGACGGTGTTCAGACGGGACGGTCGGCGAAGCGGAACGGCTGAGACCGCGAGCGAATCGGGCCAGATCTCCGGAGGCGGGAACCAGATCCCGCTCGGGGCGGGGCGAGCGGTGAGGACTGCGACACCGGCCGGCCTGCCGGTCGGCCGCCTTCTGCGCCCCCGCCGGGGCGTACCGTGACCGCATGGAGCAGCGCATCACCCTGGTCACTCTGGGGGTTTCCGATCTTGCCCGCGCCAAGGCCTTCTACCAGGCACTGGGCTGGCGGGGGCACGAGGTCGAGGAGACCGTCTTCTTCCAAGCGGGCGGATTGGGACTCGTCCTGTGGGATCGCGGCAAACTCGCGCAGGAGTGCGGCCTGGAGCCGGGTTCGGCCGCCGGGTTCGGCGGGATCGCCCTGTCGCACAACGTCCGCTCCCGGGCCGAGGTCGATGCCCTGCTCGCGGAAGTGGAACGGGCCGGCGGCACGGTCACCAAGCCTGCGGCCGTGAACGCCGTCGGGTTCTACTCCAGTGCCTTCACCGACCCGGACGGCCACGCCTGGGAGATCGCGCACAATCCCGGGATCCCCTTCAACGAGGACGGCTCGATCACCCTCCCCGACTTCGGCAGCCACTAGGCCGGACGATCACGTTTCCCGCGCCCGTACGCGGACCGGCAGCGTTCCCGAACCGCCTTCGGCCGCGCCGCCCTCCGCACACGTGGTGCCGGGCCGGGGGCCGGACACATGTGGCTCCCCGGCGCCTCGGGAGCGCCGGGGAGCCACAACCGTTCGCGTCAGCGCCGGCGGTCGCGGCCGTCCGTGCCGCGCCGGGCGTCGGCGTCCCCGGCCTCGCCGTCCTGGCTGCTGGGGACGACCGCGTCCTCGGCTTCCTCGCGGGCCTCGCGGTCGCCGCTCTCACCCGGAGCCTTCGAGGGAGGGGTGGTCCCGCGGCGCTCCTCGTGCTCGTTCATCCGTCGTGCTCCTTGCGCCGGTTCAGAACGGGCGGCCGCCGAACGCGTCGCCCTGCTGGTAGTAGACGGCCAGTTCGTCGTGGTAGCCGGCGTTCCCGAGGTGCTGCTCGCGATGGAACTCCGGAGCGTTCTTGATCTGCTCCTTCGTACGGTCCACGTAGATCTTCTCCTCGTCCACGTCGATCCGCGAGACGGTGCCGGCGGGCAGGAGGACCTCCTTGCCGAAGATCCACACGCCGGTGTCGACCACGATCCAGGCGGATCCGGCCTCGTCCGAGTGCTTGTCGACCTTGCCGATGCTTCCGTCGACGGCCTCGACCTGGAACCCGCTGAGGTCGATGCCCTGCGGTCGGCCGTTCGTCTCGCCGTAGCCCCACACGTTCTCGGTCATGGAGGGTGGTCCTTTCCGGTCGGAGGGAGTTGCTGCCTTGGGTGATCCCCCGCCTGCCCCGTCCGCCGGGTCTCAACCGGGCGCCGGCAGCCAGGAACGCCGCCCGGTCCTGGCAGCTGGTCCGGACCGGCCTTCGCACACCCCGCCCGTGACGTGCCGCCGATCCGGTCAACCGGGGGCGCGGGCCTGCCGTGGCCGTCGTGTCCTGCGCTCGCGTGCGGTCCTTCTGGGAGCTTGGGCCCATGGCGAAGACTGCGCTTGTCATCATCGACATGCTCAACACGTACGACCACCCGGACGCGGACAAGCTCGTACCCTCGGTCGAACGGGCCCTGCCCGCCGTCGTGCGGCTGCTGGAGGAAGCGCGCGAACGCGGTCTGCCGGTGATCTACGCCAATGACAACTTCGGGAGGTGGCGGTCCCATCACGGGGAGATCCTGGAGGCCGCCCTCGCCGGCCCGCACGCCGATCTGATCGAGCCGGTGCGCCCGGACGAGGACTCCTTCTTCATCGTCAAGGCCCGCCACTCCGTCTTCTACGAGACTCCCCTCGCCTACCTGCTCGGCACACTCGGCGTCAGCCACCTCGTGCTGTGCGGGCAGGTCACGGAGCAGTGCGTGCTGTACTCCGCGCTCGACGCCCACATCAGGCACCTGTCCGTCTCCATCGCCCGTGACGCCGTCGCCCACATCCACCCGGACCTGGCCGACGCCGCGCTGCGCATGATGGAGATCAACATGGAGGCCCGCATCGTCCCCGCGGCCCAGGCCCTCCCGTGACGACCGCGGAGGGGGCTTCGGCCTCGCCCACTGGATGGGGCGGACCGGCCTCCGGAGGCCGGTCCCCTCTGCCGTTCAACGCGCGACGGTGCCCCCGATGGGGTGGAATGGGATGGTTCAGGTGAGACGGGCCGCCGTCGGCTGCCTGCTCTGGCCCGATGACCTCGTTCGGTTCTCCCAGCACTTCGCGGGCCCGAGGCCACGCCGCCCGGGGACTGCCGCCTTCCAGGAGGCTGCCATGGCCGCACAACGCACTCCCGTGGTGTTCATCCACGGTCTGTGGCTCCACTCGACCAGCTGGCAAGGATGGGCGGACACGTTCCGCGACGCCGGGTACGAGCCGGTCACGCCCGAGTGGCCCGGCGTCCCGGCGACCGTTGCCGAAGCCCGCCGACGTCCTGATACCCAAGGCGGTGTCGGGCTCTCGGAGATCTCCAAGGCACATGCCGAAGTCATCCGGACCCTCGGCACCCCACCCGTACTCGTCGGGCACTCCGTCGGCGGCTTCATCGCCCAGCACCTGCTCGGGCAGGGCCTGGGCGCGGCGGCCGTCGCGATATGCCCAGGCCAGATCAAGGGCGTCAAGGCCGTCGCTCCGGCCCAGGCGAAGTCGGCGTTCGCTTTCCTGCGCAACCCCGGCAACACCAAGCGCGCCGTCTCCCTGAACCCCGCGCAGTTCCGGTACGCCTTCGCCAATGCCGTACCCGAGGAGGAATCCGACGAGCTGTTCGAGCGGTGGACCATCCCCAGCCCGGCGCGCCCTCTGTTCCAGCTGGCGCTGGGCAACCTCACACCGAACTCCGCGGCGAAGGTCAACACCGGCAACGAGTCCCGGGGGCCGCTGCTCCTGCTGTCCGGCAAGCTCGACCACACGGTCCCCGATGTGCTGACCCGCTCCACCTACAAGCAGTACCGGCACTCCGGCGCCGTAACCGAGTACCAGTGCTTCGACGACCGCGGCCACTCCCTGATCGTCGACCACGGCTGGCCCGAACTCGCCCGTACCTGCCTCAGCTGGCTGAACAGGACGGCCTCCATGGCCGCGGCGAGCTGAACGGCGGTCGGCACGCCCCGTCGGGGCCCGCGCGGCCGGGGATCAGGTGCCGCAGAACGTCACGGTCCGCACGTACCCGCCGAGGTTCTCGTCGTCCGTGCCGAGCAGGGCGTCGGCGGAGTCCGGCAGGCACTCGACCGCCTCGACCTTGTACTGCGGGTACTTCCCGAGCACCGTCGGGGAGGCCGAGAGGCTCACCCGTACCCGGCCCGCCGCCGATACGGTCACCCGGCCCGCGTCGCTCACCGCGGAGTCGAAGGGGCCGTCGTCACCGGCGTCCGCGGCGGACCCGACGAGGATCCGGCCGGAGCCGGTCACCGAGATGTCGGAGATGTGCCGCACCCCTTCGCCGAGGGGGTGCGCCGCCCGGTACGGCCGTCGCGTCACCGCCCCGAACAGCGGCTGGCCCCAGGCGGCGAACGTCAGGGGGGCCGCGTACAGGGTGGCGGGACGGTCCGGACCGGCGCCGCGGTCAGCCCACAGGGCGGCGAGGTTCCCGTTCTGCCCGACGAGCGCCAGGCTCTCGAAGTCGTCACCCTCGCCGATGGCCGGGAGCGGCGTGTAGTCGACCACGGTCGCCGTGGAGCCGGCGACCTTCAGGCGGAAGACGATGCCGCGGCCGGTGACCGCCAGGTACTCCCCCGGCATCCCGGGGATCGCCTCAAGGGCCTCCAGGTCGACGGGTTCCGGCCCGTCCCAGGTGAGCGGAGTGACCTCGTCCGAGCCCTCCCGGTGGGTGATGCGGGACAGCCGCCCCTGCCCGGACCGCTTGTTGTCGTGCACGGCCAGCGCCCGCACGCCGCCACCGTCCTCCGTGCGCCCTTCGTAGGCGAGACCGCTGACACCGCTGCGGGCGTCCTCGCCGACCTTCTGCCACGCGCCGTCGGCTCCGGCCGGACCGGTGCCCGTCATCATCAGCAGCGCGGTCGCCACGACGAGCCAGGACTTGTGCCGCACCATGGGGAGTTTCACCGGGGCCGCTCGCCTTCTGTGTGGGCAACGGCGCGAGGTCACGCGCCGGGGACGCCCACGTTATTGATCATGGTGGACGCGGCCCGGTGACCGTTGCTCCATTCACCGGAGCGTGAAGGAGCACTCGGCGGGCACGCGCTCCCCGGCCGCGCCCCGCCCGCTCCGCGCCCGCGCGGCGGAGGTCTGCCTCACAGGCTCGGCATCAGGCCCGTCAGCGGAAATGCCGTCGCGTCCTCGGGTGGGCGCGACACGTGCAGCACCGTGTGGAAGTAGCCGTCGCTCTCCTTCCCGTACGGGTCGCGACCGGCCGCGGTCACCGCTTGGACGGCGTACTTCTGTTCCTCCGCGTCCGTGAAGCGCCGTTGCCGGAACGTGTGCGAGGGCGCCGTCTCGGTGACCAGGCCGTACGAAGCCAGACACGCGGCGATGGACTCGTACGAGGTGGTGCGCAGCACGAATGCCGCGACCCACACCGGGTCTTGGGCACAGGTGAGGATCGGCAGGAAGGTGCGGGGAGACAGGAAGGCGGCCCCTCCGGTGATCGTGATCAGACGGGCGTGCCGCGCGGCGCGGAGCAGGGACGGGGAGGGAGGCGCGGTTTCGAGGTTCTCGGCGAAGCCTTGTTCCAGCAGGCCGACCGCACATGCGTAGGAGATGGCGTTCGCGGCGATGTCGAGTCCGATCACCGGGACCGGGTCGGGGCGCCGGCGGGCCGCGTAGTAGTCGCGGTCCCATTCGATCAGTTCGGCCGTCGTGAGCGCGGTGGCCTGCGGCAACGTGTAGTGGGCACAGAGGTCGTCCAGCGTCACCTCGTGGTTGAGGAGGGCGGCGTTGATGCCGTAGGAGGAGCAGATGTCCAGCACGGTCACCGGATCGGCCGCCCGGGTCGTCCTGAGGCTCGCGACCGCCCGCCGGAAGACGCTCTGTCCGTGATGGGGCGTCTGGTATTCCAGTGGACCCAGTGCCTGGAAGTAGGCCCGGGGATCCGGCTGGTCGTAGGCGTCGTCGAACGCCGTCATACCTTCCGGGAGGGGGGTCCCTGACGCCTGCGGGCCTCCGCCGGCGGCGTTCCCCCGCCCCCCGTTCCGCATACCGCTCATGCCGGTTCTCCTCACGCAGCCCAGGTCCGCTCTCCGGCCAGGGTCGGTCACCCTGGGCGGTGCGGGAAGGAGGCGTGGAAGAAACCGGCCACGCCTCGTGCGAGACGCGCATGAGGCCTTCCACGGGCTCGGCTCTGTGGACGCGTGCGGCCATGGGACGGCATCCGGCCACCGACACCCGGACACGGCCCTTCCGCATCCGAGCGGATCCAGGCGACCGGTCACCCGGCGGGGGCAGAGCCACCCCTGGGGAGGGATCCGGCCGGGCGACCCGCGCACGGGCCTCCGGCCGCCCTTACCGCTCCGAGGGCCGCGCCCGCCCGGGAAGGAGCGGGGGCCTCAGCCGCTGACCGGCCGGGGCCGGCGGCGACAGCTCACCACCGGTGCTCATGGGGGCGGGCGGCCGGGTGGGCGGTGGGGGGCCTTCGGGGGCGTCGGCGAAGAGGGCGAGCAGGCCGGCGATGTCGCGGCCGGCTTCGGCGGGGTGGCGGAACTTCGTGCCCGGATTGATCCGGTAGTGGTTGCGCCGGCCTTCGCGTACCCGGGTGAGGTATCCCTCCTGCTCCAGGTCGGAGACGATCGACTGGACCGTCCGCTCGGTCAGCACACAGCTCGCCGCGACCTCCCGCAGACGGACACCGGGATCCCGGGTCAGGGCCAGCAGGACCCGGGCGTGGCTGGTGAGGAACGTCCACGGCACTCGGGGAAACGCTTCATCACCCATGAATCCAGAATGCACCCCTTTTGTATCTATGTCCTGTTTTTCAGGTAATTCTTGACGCCTGCCAACCCCGTGCCGATGATGCTGTTGAAGGAAACAGCAGCCCCAGAGCACGTGGGGAGGCAGGCATGACCCAGACCCTGCGCGAGGACCCCCTCCTCGAGGCCCCCGCAGACGACCGCCTCTACATCTGCATGGAACCGGGCCCGCCCGGGACGGTCTACGTGCGCGTGAGCGGGGAGATCGACTTCGACAACGCCGCGGCACTGCGCGAAGACCTCATGGTCGCCCTCATCTCCCATCGGTGCACCCTCCTGGTGGACCTGCACCGGGTCACCTTCTGCGATTGCGCCGGCCTCAACGCCCTCCTCGCAGCCCAAGAGGCCGCAACCCGCGCCGGCCGCACCCTCCGCCTCACCTCCACCAGCCGCCGAGTGGAACGCCTCCTCCAGCTCACACAAACCCGCGCCCTCTTCGCCTGACCCCTGTGAGGAGGAGAGCGGAGTCCGTCGGGCCGGGGCCCCCAACTCCCGCGCGACAGACCATGGTTCAATGCCGAGCGTGACCCCCGGAGCACCCCTTCCCCGCCGCCTACGACGACTGTCTGGCCGTGGCCTCGCCCCGATCCGCTGGGGCGGGCCGCCCCCGCAGTTCGCCGAAGGGCGCCTGCGGTGAGCTGCGGGGCGGCGGATAGCGTGCGGGTATGGCGATGACGGAAAAGCGGCGGGTCCTCTACCGGCAGGGCAGCGGGTTCTGGCGGATGACGGGGAAGTGGGTCCTGTTCTTCGGGGCCCTGTACCTGCTGGACGGCGGGCTGCTCCGGTCGTGGGGCGACGCCCTGGTCTTGCCGTTGATCGGGATCCTGCTGTGGGTGCCGTTCGGGATCGGCGTCGTCTGGTACCCGAGGAAGGACCAGCAGGTCGTGCTGACGACACGTGAACTGCGGGTGCGGCGCAAGCGGCTGCCGATGGAGAAGGTGAACCTGCTGCACGTGGCACGGCTGTGGCTGGATGGGTGGTCGACCGCGGACGACCAGCCGGTGCTGGAATGGAGACGGTCCGACCGGGTGGTGTGGGTGCCGCTGTGGGACGGACGGGCGTTCGGGGTCGAGTTCCGCGACCCGGTCGCCTTCGCCAAGGTTTTCGGCGCCTTCGCGGTCGCGGCGTGCGGGGGACCGGACGTGGTCCGCGCGAGGGCTGCGGCGGAGACCTACCCGGAGCCGTTCCCGATGCGCCCCCGCCCCGCCGGCGACGCCAACGACGGCTCCTGGGTGGACCTCCTGGACGTCTTCGGCTGAAAGCCGGAAGCGCACGCCCGCCCCGCCGGGTGCAGGGTGCAGGGTGCAACGGTCAGGCGGCGCGGCAGAGCGCCGTCGGGGCGGCGGGTGCCGCGGCGCGTGCGACGGTCGCGGACACGGGGCGGTCGGTGCGGACGGGCGCCGGCGCCTCGCGCAGGCGGTGGCGCGTGAAGACCACGAGGCGCAGGACCGCGAACCGTGCGACGCCGGCGAGTGCGGAGGCGGTGAGGTAGACGGCCTGTTCGAGGAGTACTCCGGGGGCCGCGGCCAGATGGTGCAGCACCAGCATCGCCGTACAGGTGACGGCGTATGCGGCGGCCGCGGATCCGGCCGACTGCGCGTGCTGGCGCCATGTCGCGCGGCCGCCCGCGCCGAAGGTGAACCGGGCATGCAGCTCGGTGGCCAGGAGCGTGGAGGCCGCGGTGATGACGGCGTTGGCCAGGACCCAGGGCATCCAGGATCCGAGGACCACCACGGCGAAGCTGGAGACGAGCCCCACTCCGCCGCCGCAGAGCACGAAGCGGGCGAACGAGGTGAAGGCGCTCGGCACCTCCTGCCGCCGGTCCAGTGCTACCGCCTCCATGACCCACCCCTCCGAACGTGCCCCTGCCGCGAACCCCTGTTTCTGACGAGAGAAACGCTACGTTGCGTTAATCAGGGCAGCAACATGGATATTGCGTCGCATCCACAAAAGCGCAGTTCAGCGCGATGAAATCGTTGCGCTGGATCAGAACGCAACGCAACATCCGGGGCGGGTTCGTTGCAACAGGCTGGCCGTAAACGCTATGGCCGCCGAGCTGCCGAGCCGGGCGTGCTCACCGCTCACACCGGCCGAGCCCACGTCACCGCGCGGGCGCGACCGCCGCTCCCCAAGCCCTGACCGCCCCGTACGGAGGCGCCGCTTAAGATCCCGGAATGGAAATCGAACTGTCCGACGTACTGGACGAGCTGATAGAGCTGCAGGAAGCGACCGACGAAGCGCACGCCGAGTTGACGCGCCTTCGGGAGGAACTCGGCGACTCGGCTCAGTGGACCGACGAGCAGCAGGTGACCTGGCGGGACGCCTGGGAAGACGCGCGCGAGCCCTGGTGGACGCTGGACACGGCCCTGGAGTACTACGCGGAGACGATCGGTCTGGACCGCGACGAGCTGGAGGCCACGGTGCAGAAGGCTGCGGGCCACGTCCCGCTGCCGGACGAGGACTGACCGGGGCGCCGGCGGTCCCGTGACCAGCCGCCGGGAGGGGCCGGCGGCACGCACGACCCCGCCCCGCCCCGGCCCGCCACACCCGGTGCACGTCACACGACGCCCGTCACCTCACGAGTTCCTCGGCGACGAAGCGCTCCACGAACTCCTGGGCGCGCCGGTCGAGATCGGCGTACTGCGCCTCTCGCTCGGCGCCCGCGACCGCTTCGCCGATCAGGAGGTTGCCCTCGGTGTCGAGCCGCTGCGGGCGCTCCTCCGCGTCGGTGAGCAGGCCGACGGTGGAATGGGAGAAGCCGCAGTAGTAGGCGATGCCTTCGCTCAGATTGGTTTCGAGGACGGTCCGCATCCCCTCCACGACGGGATCCTCGGCAGTGGCGCCGGCCAGCCCCAGCCACAGCATGCGCTTGCCGGCGAGGCGGGGCTTGCTGCGGCCGTAGGCGAATCCGTAGTTCCATACGCGGTCGATCCAGCCCTTGAGGATCGCGGGCACGCTCTGCCAGTACACCGGGAAGACGGCGACGACGACATCGGCGTCGAGGATGCGCCGCATATGGGCGTGTGCTTCGTCCGAATACGGCTTCTCCCTGTTGCCCCAGTCCGGCTGGTCCGACGTGTTCATCCTGGGGTCGAACCCCTCGGCGTGCAGGTCGAGCACGTCGATGCGGTACCCGGCGGCTTCGAGCCGGGCGGCAGCACGGCGGGCCGTGTGCGCGGTGAGGGAATCGGTGCGGTGGTGTGCGACGACCACGAGGGCTGTCCTGGCATCGCTGCCGTGCTGCGTCACGCTGTCTCCTGGCTGGTCTCTGGTCTCGGTTCGGTTCGACTCGATGACTCCAGTACAGCTGCGGTGGCGTGGATGATCCATGGGAGAAACGCTCCGGAACATAGGAGATCGTCTACGATGCCCTCCGTGGATCCTCTGAGTTCGCTACTGAGCGGCATCCGGGCCGAGGGCTCGGTCGTCAGCCACGCCGTACTGACGGCGCCCTGGGCCATCCGCTTCGCCGACGACGCACCGCTCACCATGATCAGCGTGCTGCGCGGCGGCGGCACCCTGATGCTGCCCGACGGCACCGAGCGAGCGGTCGGCATGGGCGATACGGCCATCGTGAGCGGCCGCGCACCGTTCCATCTCGCGGACCGTCCCGGCACCCTCCACGGCTCCCATGCCGCGTACGAGATCTCCTGCTTCACCCCGGACGCCGAATGCACCGGCGAGGAACTCGGCGGTATCCACTGGGGCACCGACTCGGCGGAGGCGACCGCGCTGATCGTGGGCGCCTACCGCGCCTCGGGCCGGCGCCACGAGCGGCTCCTGCGTGCCCTGCCGCCCGTCCTGGTGATCAAGGAGGACGTCGAGGTCTGTGCCTGGCTGGAGACGGCCGCCGCCGACGCCGCCCAACTCTCGGCCGGTTCCCAGGCGCTGATGGACCGGCTCCTCGACTGGGCCCTGGTGTGCACGTTGCGCAACTGGTTCGACCAGGCCGGCGCCGACGCGCCCAGCTGGTACCGGGGCCTCGCCGACCCGGTCCTCGCCCCCGCCCTGCAGGCCTTCCACGACCGGCCCGCCGCGACGTGGACGGTGGCGTCGCTGGCCACCCGGGCCGGCGTCTCCCGGGCGCTGTTCGCCAAACGCTTCACCAGTCTGATGGGCCGCCCGCCCCTCGCCTACCTCACCGAATGCCGCATGGACGAGGCCGAGGCGCTCCTGACCGACACCGACCTCAGCATCGCCCAGATCGGCAGGTCGGTCGGCTACGCCGACGCCTTCGGCTTCAGTGCCGCGTTCAAACGCCACAAGGGCCTGAGCCCCAGCACGTTCCGCGCCGCGGCAGCCTGAGGCGTTGTCGCGGGCCGGTCAGCCCGGGCTGCCCAGGGTGGCGAAGAAGGCGCGCACGTCGGCGACGAACGCTTCCGGCCGCTCCAGCGCGAGGAAGTTGCCCCCGCGCTCCAGCTCGCTCCAGTGGGTGATGTTGTGGTCCCGCTCGGCGAAGCGGCGGATGGCGACGTCGGTCCCCAGGGCGACGGCCACACCGGT
Source organism: Streptomyces sp. NPDC037421 (assembly GCF_055602105.1). Taxonomy (NCBI): domain Bacteria; kingdom Bacillati; phylum Actinomycetota; class Actinomycetes; order Kitasatosporales; family Streptomycetaceae; genus Streptomyces; species Streptomyces sp. NPDC037421. Next base: position 86,351 of record NZ_JBVJWV010000010.1, on the reverse strand, counting down.
CGGAACGGTGCCGCGCGCCTTGGGGGCCCAGGCGCTCGCATCGTGCCCCGACTCGTAGTAGAGGTTCGCCGACGAACCGGCCGTGCCGCTGAACCAGTAGACGCTGATGTTGGTCAGCAGGCGGTCGCGGCCCACGGCATCCTCGGGGAGCTCAGCGGCGGGGTCCGTCCACTCCTTGAACTTCTCGGCGATCCAGGCGAGTTGGCCCACCGGCGAGTCGTGCAGCCCGAAGGCGAGGGTCTGCGGGCGGGTGGACTGGATGGCGTTGAAGCCCATCTTGTCCTGCTGGAAGTCCTCCAGCCGGGCCAGTCGCTCCTGCTCGGGTCCGGTCAGACCTTCGAATTCGGCGGGGTCCCCGGAGGGGAAGGTGATCAGACCGTTGACGTGGATCCCGATGACCCGGTCAGGTGCCCGGCGTCCCATCTCGGTGGCGATCCAGGCCCCGCCGCCCGTTCCCTGAACGCCGTACGCGTCGTAGCCGAGCCGGTCCATCAGCTCGACGAAAGCACCCGCGATGCGACCGGTGGTCCAGCCGGCCTCGCCGAGCGGACCGGAGAAGCCGGTGCCGGGGGTGGAGGTCACGATGACGTGGAAGTCCTGCGTCAGCGGTCGGATGACGTCGACGAACTGTACGAACGAGCAGGGCCAGTCATGCAGCAGGAGCAGCGGGACGGCGGCCGGATTCTCCGAGCGGACGTGCAGGAAGTGGATGTTCTGGCCGTCGATCTCGGTGGTGAACTGGGGGAACTCGTTGAGTTCCGCTTCCGCCTTGCGCCAGTCGAATCCGTCGGCCCAGTACGCGGCGAGCGCCTTGAGGTAGTCGGTGGGCACGCCCCGGCTCCAGCCGGTGCCGGGGATCTCGCTTCCCCAGCGGGTGCGCAGCAGCCGCTCGCGCAAGTCGTCGAGCTCGTCCTGCGCGATGGCGATGCGGTACGGGTGGATCCGGGCGTCGGTGGCGCTGTTGCTCTCCATGGGTAGGACAGTAGTCTCGAAATAGGCTCCATACGTTCCTAATTGCACGTCAGTCTTGGTTCCATGCTTGATACTTCGGCGCGTCTGCTGCGTCTGCTGTCCCTGTTGCAGACCCCACGGGCCTGGCCTGGATCCGAACTGGCCGAGCGCCTGGGCGTGAGCGGACGTACCGTCCGCAATGACATCGACCGGCTCCGCGAACTCGGTTATCCCGTGGACGCCACGCGCGGAGCCGCCGGCGGCTACCGGCTGGGCGCCGGGGCCGCGATGCCGCCGCTGCTCCTCGACGACGAGGAGGCCGTCGCGGTGACGATCGCCCTGCGCACCGCCGCGCAGGGCACCGTCCCGGGGACCGGGGAGACCTCCCTCCGGGCGCTGGCCAAGCTGGAGCAGGTGCTGCCCTCCCGGCTGCGCCGACGGGTGCGTGCGCTCCAGGCGTACACCGTGGCCGTGCCGGCCGACCGGCCGGCCCCGGGCGTCTCCGCGGACGTACTGACCACCGTGGCATCCGCCTGCCGCGACCGGGAACGGCTGCGCTTCGACTACCTGGACCACGCAGGACGTCCCACCCTCCGCACCGTGGAGCCGCATCGGGCCGTCAACTGGGGGCGGCGCTGGTACCTGGTGGCGTGGGACGTCGAGCGGGAGGACTGGCGGACGTTCAGGATCGACCGGATCCGGCCACGCACCCCGACGGGGCCGCGCTTCGCCCCGCGCCGGCCACCCGGCGGCGACATCGCGGAGTACGTCTCCCGGCGGGTGTCGAGCGCCGCGTGGCGCTATCGCGCGCGGGTGACCGTCCGTGCTCCGGCGACGGCTGTGATCGAGCGGATCAACCCCGCGGTCGGTACGGTCGAGGCGATCGACGCCGACAGCTGCGTTCTGGTCACCGGTGCCGACACGGTGCAGACACTCGCCCTCTACCTGGGGATGCTCGACTGCGACTTCGAAGTCGACGAGCCCGCGGAACTGGTCGCCCACCTCCGCCTGGTCGCGGACCGCTACGCCCGCTCGACACCCCCCGTCCGCTGAGGCGACGGGCTCGGGAGCCAGGCGCGCCGACGTGCGGAGCAGCTGTTCATCGGGGGTCGGGGTCGCGCCGGTCGCGCTGATCGACAGGTCCCGGAGCCGTGCGGCCGCGTCGGGGGCGACGGCGCACGCGCGGACGCCGCCGCCGCGCCCGAGGGCGTCGAAGCGCACGGCGAAGAGGGAGTTGGCGGTCTTGGCCTGGCCGTAGGCCAGCCACTTGTCGTAGCCGGTGCGGAAGCGCGGGTCGTGCCAGCGGATGTCGGTCAAGGCGTGTCCGGCCGAACGGGAACTGTCCGGGGGCCACGGCCTCGGGGCGGGTGCCCGGGACGGGTTGGCGGCCCAAGGGCTGCCCCGTAATCCCCGGCGGGCGCACGACGCCGGCTACGGCACCTCGCTGCGTTGTCGGAACGCCCGAACACGCCCAGTACGGGGGCGCCCCTCCGCCTTGCGATGCACCGCATCCGACGCCGTGCGCCGATCCACCGGGGACTACGGGGCAGCCCTTAGCGTGGGGCACATGGCACCGGACTGGAACACGCTCCTCGCCGACCAGCTCGACTGGCACTGGCAGCACCACCTGCGCGCCCGTCTGGACGGCCTCACCGACGACGAGTTCTTCTGGGAGCCCGTACCGGACTGCTGGTCCGTGCGGCCGCGCGGCAGCGGCACGGCGCCGGTGCAGGGCGGCTCCGGTGCGTTCACCATCGACTGGTCCTGGCCGGAGCCGGTTCCCGCCCCGGTCACCACGATCGCCTGGCGCCTCGGGCACGTACTCGTCGGCGTGCTGGGGGCGCGCAGCGCCTCGCACTTCGGCGGACCGCCCGTCGACTACATGACGTACGCGTACCCGGGCACCGCGGCAGAGGCGCTGGAGCAGCTCGACGCGGCGTACGGGCGGTGGGTCACCGGGGTGCGCGGTCTGGGCGCGGAGGGGCTGGCGCGGCCGTGCGGCGAGGCCGAGGGCCCGTATGCGCGGGAGCCGATGGCGACGCTCGTACTGCACGTCAACCGCGAGGTGATCCACCACGGAGCGGAGGTGTGCCTGCTCCGGGACCTGTACGCCCACCGGGGCTGAGGCCGTCAGTCCTTGGCGTCGGCGGACCAGGTGACGGCCGGCGGACGGACGGCGGCGCACAGGGGCCGGCCGTGGACGTCGGTCAGGCCGAGGCGGGCGACCAGCAGCCCGCCGTCCGCCGCGGCGTCGGCCACCGAAGGGTCGACGGCGTCGAGCATGAGCTTCGCCCGGCGGAACATGGTCCGGGCACCGCCGCTGTCGACCCCGCTCCACGAGAGGTGGACGAACCGCTGTCCGGGACGGCCCTGGATCCACGGGCCCGTCAGGTCGACGCCCCCGGCGCCCCGGCGGGCGGTGCAGGCCAGCGTCCAGACCGCCGAGCCGGCATCGCCGGGACGGGGGTCCAGCGGCTGACCGTCCCGTGCACGCGGCTGGACCGCCACGTGGATGTCGCCGTACCCGGGGAAGCCGGGGCCGGCCGCGCAGGTGCGGCCCGGCAGGTCGAATGCCTCGATCCGGATCTGCATGGGACCACTGTGCCATCCGGCCCGCCCGGAAGGCGCCGAGAGGGGTCGGCCAGCGTGGCCGAGACGTGCCTGCGGCATCGGTGCGTTCGCACGCCCTGTATGACCGCGACCAGGACGAGACCGGTGTTGCCCACCGCCATGACGAGAAGGGCGCCCAGGACGTGCCGGTTCTCGCTGACGTCGTTCCGCGCCCGGTTGTACGGTGTCAGATGCGGTGGACCGGCGCGGAGTGCGTCCAGTGCCAGTTGACCGGACCCCACTGCTTCTTCAGTGCCGTGCGCCGGCGGGCGTAGGCCCGCAGTGCGTCCTCGACGGTGGCCGCGAGGGCGGTGAGGTCGTCGGGGGCGGGGACGCGCAGGATCAGGTGCTGCTTGGTGTGGACCAGCAGCAGGTCGCCGTTGGGGGCGCAGGCGCCGAGGGTGAAGTGGGTCAGCGGCTTGAAGGTCTTGGTGTCGGCGTCCAGCTTGGCGCGGAGCACTCCCCCCTTGTTCCAGGCGTAGAGGCCGTAGCGGTTGAGGTGGAAGGCGTGGCCGCGGTGCGGGTCGGCGGCGAGGTTGAAGCAGAAGCCGGTGAAGGGCGAGTCGCGCCAAGCCTGCATGCCGTGGAGGCGTCCGGTCATCTCGCCCTGGTCGTTGACGAGGGCGAAGACGAAGGGACGGCCACGGCTGCCGCCCCGGTACGTCTTGGCGTAGAAGGGGACGGCGAAGAGGCTGTCGGAGAGCGGAACGGGACGGCCGAGGCGGGACTGGTCCCAGCCGGAGAGGCCGTCCTCGCCGGCGACGAGTTCGGTCAGTGCGGGGCGGGGCCTGTTCGTCATGCCGACGGGGGCACCCCGGTACGTGGCGTGCGGGCGGAGGTCGACGGCGCCGTGGCGAGCCGGTTCGGGGTCGAGGGAGGCGAGCGTGCGGATGGCCGGCTTGGAGTCGGCGGTCAGGGCGCCGTCGGCCACGCCGACGAGGTTGGTGATGACGTTGCCGTACCTCCACACGCCGTACTCGGCGACCGTGCACAGCAGCCGGCCCGAGGGAGTGACGCTGATGGAGCCGGCGAAGGGGTCGCCTTCCCCCGGCGTGAACTCCCTGTAGGGGCGCCCGTCCTTCGAGTCGTAGACGGCCAGGACCCGGCTCAGGTCCGGTGCGACGAGGGTGGTCCTGTCCGGCGTCGCGGTGATGGCGAGGACCCCGTCGGGCAGGACGCACAGGCCGATGTCCCCGCCGTCGGCCACGGCCGAGTCCCGTTCTTCCGAGCGGCCGGTACGGAACTGCGCGCTCGCCAGGACCTCGCCTTCCGCGGAGTACCGCGTGATGATCCGGTACCCGAAGTTCGCGGTCTGCGGGTCCTGCTCGTCGTCGGAGACGCCGTAGGTGTGGCGGTAGACGCCGTACAGGGCGTACACCTCGCCGTTCGGGGCGCCGGCGACGTCGAAGAGGTGCAGGCCCCAGCCCTTGGAGTAGAGCGCGGTCAGGTCGATGCGGTGGTGGTCCACCAGCGTGCCCGGCAGGGCCAGGGGAAGAGTCTGGATCATGCCCTTCATCCTGCGCCACGGCTCTGACAGCCGGCCCGGCGGGCCGCGTCGGCCATGCCCCGTCCTGGTCGCGGCCCCGATCGCCTCGATCACGGGGCGAGAGCGGGGTTCACCGCCGGGAGAGGAGCCGGCGCAGCCGGCCGGTGCGGCGCTCCGCGGCGAGCGGCCAGGGGCCGTGGGATTCGAGCTCGTCGGCCAGCCGGGCCAGGAAGCCGCGGAACTCGGCTTCGCCGAAAGGCTCTTGGCCTTCGTACGGGTCGAACGTGCTCGCAAGCGGTGTGTCCGTGGCCAGCACCGCCCGCAGCGCCGCCACCTGCTCGGCCATCGGCCGGTCGTAGAGCGGTTCGGCCTGCATGGCCGTCGCGTACCGGCGCACCATCTCCTCGTCGAGCGCCGCGCCGCCCTCACGGTACATCGCCTGGTACAGGATGCAGTTGACCAGCCCGAACGCCCATGCCCCCACCGCGGCCATCGCCGGGTCCTCCCCCTCTGACAGATGACAGGCTTTTCGCCGGAGGCCATCAAACCACTCGCCCGCACCGGGCCTGAGTGGTGTTGAGGCGCCGTTCAGGGGCGTTGGGGAGACAGTGGGGACCGTCACGCCTTGAGAGGCGAGTGCCGATGTCCGTCCGGGCCGCTGGGTTCTGGTGCACGGGCGTGCGCACGACGGCACCGGTCGCGTCGTGTGCGTCAGGCCTTCGGCTTGGCGTCGATCTCGGCGATCAGGCCCTCGATGAGGCCCTTGATCTCGTCGCGGATGGGGCGGACGGCCTCGACGCCCTGGCCTGCGGGGTCTTCGAGCTGCCAGTCGAGGTAGGTCTTGCCGGGGAAGTAGGGGCAGGCGTCGCCGCAGCCCATCGTGATGATGTAGTCGGAGGCCTGGGCGGCTTCGGGGGTGAGGACCTTGGGCCTCTGGTCGGAGATGTCGATGCCCAGCTCGGCCATGGCGGCGACGGCGGAGGGGTTGATCCGCTCGCCGGGCACGGAGCCGGCGGAGCGGACCTCGACTCGGTCGCCGGCGAGGTGGCGCAGGAACCCGGCCGCCATCTGGGAGCGGCCCGCGTTGTGGATGCAGACGAACAGGACGGAGGCGGCTGGGGGTACCTCGCGGCCGCCGGGCTGGGGGAGAGCGGAGGACATCTGTTCTTCCTTGAGGTGGGGCGACCGCGGTGGGGATCTGCCGGGGCTTCAGGGGGCGAGCCGGGCGGGCGGCCCGGTGATGCGGGTGTCGATGGCGTCGCGGATGTCGCGGACGAGCGCGATCGGCGTTCCAAGGAGCCGATGAGGTCAGCGCGGGCTGGTGTCAGTCTGAATTGATGTGACAGTATCAGTCCATGATGACGTCAGTCGACACTGATCTGATCCGGGTTCTGGCCGACCCGCTCAGGCTCCGGATCGTGACCCTGCTCGCCCGCGAAACCCTCTGCACCACCCACCTCGTGGAGGAGACGGGCGCCAAGCAGACGAACCTCTCCAACCACATGAAGGTGCTCCGCGAGGCGGGGATCGTGGAGACGGAGCCATGCGGCAGGTACGTCTACTACCGCCTGCGCCCGGAAGTCGTCGAAGCCCTCGCCGGTCAGTTCGCCGACCTCGCCCGGACCGCGCGAGCCACCGCCGAAGCGAACCTCAAGCGGTCCTGCCCCTAAGGGGTGTCCGACCCTGATCCGCCGGACACCCCCTCAGGGCTGTCCGCGCTTCGCCCCACCCGCCCGAGGAGAACCCGCCTTGACCGCCACCGAGCCCGTCGCCGCCCCCGCAGCGGAGAGCGGCACAGCCGCCGGCGCGACCCCGCCCCGTACGCCGCTGATCTCCCGCGCCACCGCCGAGCTCGTCGGCACGGCCGCCCTGGTGGCGATCGTGGTCGGCTCGGGCATCCAGGCCACCGAGCTCACCGACGACGTCGCGTTGCAGCTGCTGGCCAACTCCACCGCCACCGTCTTCGGCCTCGGCGTGCTGATCGCCCTGCTCGGTCCGGTCTCCGGTGCCCACTTCAACCCGGCCGTGACGCTGGCCGAGTGGTGGACCGCCCGCCGCGGCGGGGCCGGAGTGAACGCCCGCGAGCTCGCCGTCTACGTGCCCTCGCAGATCGTCGGCGCGATCGCGGGTGCGGTCCTCGCGGACGCGATGTTCGGGGAGCCGCTGGTGAAGTGGTCGCAGCACGACCGCTCCGCCGGCAACCTCCTGCTCGGCGAGGTCGTCGCCACCGCCGGCCTGATCCTGCTGGTCTTCGGCCTCGCGCGTACGGACAGGCTCCGCTTCGCCCCCGTCGCGGTCGCCTCGTACATCGGCGCCGCGTACTGGTTCACCTCCTCCACCTCCTTCGCCAACCCGGCCGTCACCATCGGCCGCGCCTTCACCGACACCTTCGCGGGCATCGCCCCGGCCTCGGTGGCCGGCTTCATCGGCATGCAGCTGATCGGTGCGGCCGTGGGCCTGGCGCTCGTGGCGGTCGTCTTCATGCGCGGCAGGAGCGGCTCCGGGGCTCCCGCGGCATGACGCGGCGCACCGGTTCCCCGGCGCCGAAGCCGCCTCCCGCGCCCTCCTCGGTGCCGTGATCGGGCCCGGCGGTCACGCCGTCTTCGCGGCGTCGGCCAGCAGCGCGCCCATGGCGGCGAGCACGGCCGGCTCGACCCGGTAGTACACCCACGTACCGCGCCGCTCGGAGGACAGCAGCCCGGCTTCCTTCAGCTTCTTGAGGTGGTGGGAGACGGTGGGCTGGGAGACTCCGACGTCGGAGATGTCGCACACGCACGCCTCGCCGCCCTCGTGGGAGGCCACGGCGGAGAACAGGCGCAGGCGGACGGGGTCGCCGAGGGCCTTGAACATCCTCGCCGCGGCCTCGGCCTCGTCCGCGGACATGGGGCGTTCGGTGAGCGGGGGGCAGCAGGGCGCGACGGCCTCGGGCGCCAGGAGCGGCAGTACCTTCGCATTCGACATACATCTATGTTGACAGATGTCGAACCAGAGCGGCAGGGGGTCCATGCGCGGACGTCCGCCCTCAAATTAGATGAATGTCTATGTTGACGATTGTCGATACAGGTGCCACGCTGACCACACAAGCCATAGACGAACTTCGAAACAACGGGGGCGTCGCCGGCTGCTGCCGACCCTCCGAAGCCCCCCGGTCACCCGCCTCCCCGCACGAAGATCCGGAGACATGCCATGAGCGAGACCACCGCCGAGCTGCCCGTCGTCGTCATCGGGGCCGGCCCAGCCGGACTCGCGGCCGCCGCCCACCTCCTCGACCGCGGCATCACGCCCCTCGTCCTGGAAGCCGGACCCGTCGCCGGGGCCGCGGTGCGCGAGTGGGCGCACGTACGGCTGTTCTCCCGCTGGGGCGAGGTCGTCGACCCGGCCGCCGAGAAGCTCCTCGCCCCGACCGGCTGGGCCAAGCCCGCCGAGGACACCTACCCCTCCGGCGGGGACTGGGCCACCCTCTACCTCCAGCCGCTGGCCGACGCCCTCGGCGAGCAGGTGCGCTACGACGCCCGTGTCACCGGCGTCTCCCGCAGCGGCCGCGACCGCATCGTCGACGCCGACCGCGAGGCCCGGCCCTTCGTCGTCCACTACGAGAGCGCCGACGGCCGCGAGCAGCGGGTCCTGGCCCGCGCGGTCGTCGACGCCTCGGGCACCTGGTCGACTCCGGGCCCCGCAGGCGGCAGCGGACTCGCCGCCCTCGGCGAGAAGGCCGCCGCGGACCGCGTCTCCTACCGGGTCCCGGATCTGAAGGACCCCGCCGTCCGCGCCCGCTACGCCGGGAAGCGCACCGCGGTCATCGGCTCCGGCGCCTCCTCCTTCACCGCCCTCGCCCATCTCGCCGATCTCGCCCAGTCCGAGGACGGCACCGGCACGCACGCCACCTGGATCCTGCGCCGCGGGATCTCCGGCTCCACCTTCGGCGGCGGCGAGGCCGACCAGCTGCCCGCCCGCGGCGCCCTCGGGCTGGCCGCCAAGGCGGCGGTCGACGGCGGACACGCCGATGCGGTCACCGGTTTCCGCACCGACGCCTTCGAGCGCGACGGTGACGGCCGCGTGGTCCTCGTCGGCGAGGACGGCCGCCGACTGGACCCGGTCGACGAGGTCATCGTCCTGACCGGCTTCCGCCCCGACCTCGGCTTCCTGGACGAGCTCCGCCTCGGCCTGGACGAGCGCCTCCAGGCCCCGACCGCGCTCGCGCCGCTGATCGACCCGAACCAGCACTCCTGCGGCACCGTCTACCCCCACGGCGTGAACGAGCTCTCCCACCCCGAGAAGGACGTCTACCTCGTCGGCATGAAGTCATACGGCCGCGCCCCCACCTTCCTGGCCATGACCGGCTACGAGCAGGTCCGTTCCGTCGCCGCCCACCTGGCCGGCGACCACGAAGCCGCCGAGCGCGTCGAACTCACCCTCCCCGAAACCGGGGTGTGCGGCGGCACGGGCCTCTTCGACGAGCCCGCGGCCGCGGAGGAGACCGGCGGCGGGTGCTGCGCGGCCCCCGCCGCCCTCACCATCGGCGCCGCGCCCGCCGGCGGCTGCTGAATGCGCGACCTGTTCGCCCTGCTGGAACACGGCTGGGCCGCCACCCCTTGGCGGGACCGGAAGACCACCCCGGCCGGGACGGGTGACCGCGACCTCCTGGTCGGGCGGCTGGGCCTACGGCAGACCGGACCTGCGTCCCGTGGACCATCACGGCTTCAGGAACGCGAAGTTCTGAGTACGGTCTCCTCATGCACAACTTCGGGCTGAGCCACCAGCAGCGGGGTCATGTACTCCTCATAGCGGGGGATGCCTCCGTCAGGCGCCGTAGCGTCCAGGTAGCACCGAGCGCCAACCTCTCCGCGCTGGGCGTCGTCCCGGTGCCGGCCCTCCTGAACAGCGCCGTGGCCTGCGACACGACCTACCTGGACGGCGCCCGGGACCCGAACACCGTGCTGATGAGGCTGCGTACGGCGGCGGCGACGCCAGGGCCGCTGCTCGTCTACCTCTCCGGGCGGCTCACGGTCGACCGCAGGGGACACCGGCTGCACCTGGCACTGGCGGGCACGACAGCCGCCTCGGTCCGCTACACCGCGCTGCCCTGGGAGTGGCTCGGCACGGAGCTGCGCGACCGTCCGGCCGGGCTGACCACGGTGCTGCTCGACCTCGCCGCGGACAAGGGGGCATGGCCGCTGCTTCAGCAGCACGGCAGCCTGCCCGCGACCCCCGGCGCAGAGGTGTACGGCGTCGTCAGCCCGCCGGGACAAAGTGGCGGGGACCCGACGGTGAGCAGCTACACCCGGGCCTGGATCGACCAGCTCCGCGCCAGCCCGACCAGGCCGTCCAACCTGCGGCTGCACGCCCTCGCAACGGCCACGGCCACCATCGCGCCCGGCTCCCTGGTCCTGCCGAGCGCCCGCGAACTCGGCGCCGCGACCCAGGCAGGACCCTTCGCAGAACCGTCCACGCGGGCCCCACAGGCACATCCCGCCGCACCGCTGGAGCCGGTCCGGGGCCCGCACCCCGTCGGCGCCGTACCCGCCCGAGCGGTCCGGCCTCCGTCCGACGACCGGCACCCTCCCGTACAACCGCGGCTTCCGGCGCGGCAGGACCCGGCTCCGCCCGACGACCCGCGCCCGCACATCCACCACCTGGCCACCACCGGCCGCCACGCGGAGGCGGCCGCACTCGCGCAGGCATGGGAGCAGTACGCGCACCAGACCCACGGGCCGGCCTCGCCCGAAGCCCTGCAGTGGGTGGAAATCCGCGCCGACCTCGCCCGCATGGCCGGCGAGTTCCAGCTCGCGACCCAGCTGTGGTCCGGCGCCGCCCGGACCCGCCTCGGCTTCCAGGCCCCGGACTCCACCGACGTACACGCCGCGGCCGCCGGAGCCCTCTACTGCTGGACACAGCTCAAGGACCCGGGCGCGGCCGTCGCCACAGGACCCGACCTCATCCGCCTTCTGCGCGCACTGCCGGCCCTCGAACCCCAGCACCTGAAGCTGGCCCAGCAGCGCCTGGAGTTCCTCCACCGCGCACCGACCCACCGCTGACCGGCGAACGACACCGGAGCGGCCCGACGCTTCAGACCAACGCCGATGACGTCCGCGGACGGTCGCCCGACCGTCGTATCGCTCGGGCGGGTCGCCCGCCCTGAGCCGGCTGCGAGGTCGCCCATCGGGGTGAAGCCCGAAGGGGCCGCCCCGCAGGCCGCCACGGGGCCGTGGATAGGATCGCGACGTGAACACCCCCCGGCCCCGTACCGCCGCGTTGCGGTCCCGCATCCTCGCGGGTCCGCGACGGGTGCTGCTGGTGGCCCTGCTGGTGTTCGCCTTCCTCTACTCACACGGCGTCAGCCTCGACGGGGTCCGCGGCCACACCGGCACGGCCGTCGGCGTCCTCGGCCCCACCACCGGTCGGGCGCTCGCCGAGAGCCCCACGGACGGCCGTCACGGCGAGGGGCACGGCGCGTCCCACACCGCCGAGGAGTGCGCCACCAGCGCGCCGCAGCAGCCGCCGACGCTGGTCCCTCCCGCCGAGCACGCCCTGAAGCAGACCCTGCCCGCGGTGCTCGCCGCGGCCCCGGACCGGTATCACGGTCCGGCCCCTGCCCCGGGCTGCTCACGACCGCCGGGCACGACAGCGATCCTGCGCATCTAGACCGCTCCCTGCTCCCGGCGCGCCTCCGCAGGCCGTCGGCGAGTTCACGCTGCCCGCCATCCGTCACCCCTGCCCGCCCCCGAACCGGGGCCGGGCCCGGTGCAGCCCGCCCTCCGGCATCCGCTCGTGCCACTGCCGCGACGCGACCGTCGCCGGTCTGGCCTGGGCTGCGCCCGTACGCCCGCGAGGAGTACCCATGACATCCACCCGGCTCAGCGACCGCGCCCCGGCCGCGCCCGTCCCCGCACCCCGCTCGGCCGGCCGCGCCGAGATCCGCGAAGCCCGCTCCCGACGCAAGAGGCTCCTGGCCCGCTACCTCGGATACGTCGGCTACTTCGTCGGCGCCGGCCTGATCAGCGGCGCCGTCGTCCACCATCCCCTGGACCCCGCCCGCTACACCCGCATCGCCCTCTACGGCGTCCTGGTCTTCCTCGCCGCGACCGCCCTCAACGAGTTCCTGCTCACCCGCCGCAAGCCGACGTTCAAGCAGGTGGCGGGCATCATGGGCGCCTCCCTGCTGCTCTCCTTCGGCATCGGCATGCTCAGCGGCGGCCTCCAGCACTTCGAGGACTTCCCCACCCGCGCCGCCACTCTCATCCCCGCCGGCATCCTGCTCTCCTTCATCGCCTTCGTGATCAAGGACGAGGACGCCTCCTGGCGGCGCGTCTTCGGCCTCGCCGGACTCGCCGTCCTCGTCACGGCCGTCGCCGCCTTCGTCGGCCTGGGGTACGTGGCTTCCTCCATCGCTCCGGAAACGGGCGGCCACAGCCACGGCACCGGTACGGGTGAGAGCGAGACCCAGCACGAGGAACGGCCCGTCGACAGCGGCACGCACCCCGCCCCGCAGTCCAGGCCGTCCGCTCCGGCCCGCACCGCTCCCGCCACTCCCCCGGCCGAGCGGTCCCGCGGCGACGGGCACGCGCACGGGCACTGACTCCCGGGGGTCACACGCGTCGGCGGCCGTGCTGCCCCCGCCCAGGCCGGGGCCTGGCCCAGGCGGGGGATCGCGTCGCTGTCAGGGGCCGGGTCAGTAGAGGTAGGTGCCCCAGCGCTGCTCGGCGCGGCCGTTGCAGGGTTCGACGGTGAGCTGGTTGCCGTGGCCGTTGTCGGTCAGGCAGTCGTTGCGCTTGTTCGCCGAATGGATCTCGTACCAGCCGTCTCCCTTGCCGGCGAAGATCCACTTGCTGTTGCCGGTGGCGTCGTAGTGGTAGAGCTGGGCGGACCGGTTGTCGGCGCCGGACATGTTCAGTACCTGGCCGTCCTTGACACGGCTGGTCAGGGCGTAGGTCGGCATTCCGTCGGAGGTGCTCTCCTTCAGGTCCAGACGCCAGCCCTGGGAGGGCTCGTTGGGGTTGTGCTGTCCCCACGTCTGGACCTTGTTGCCGTCACCGGTGCCGCCGCCGGCGTCGTCGACCGCCCGCCCGGACCCCTGGTTGACGATCGTGAGCCACGAACCGTCGGGGTGATTGCCGCGGCTGCCGTTGTTGCCCGCCCCGTGGGACCCGCGGTCTCCGCCACCGCCACCGCCACCGCTGGCGGTCTGGGGCCAGCCGTTCGGGGTGACGGCCCACAGGACCGAGTTGTCGGCCCTGTGGATCACGAGGTTGCCGTCGTCCTGGATCTGGACCCAGGCGTTCTGGTTGTTCATGGTGCCGGTGGACCACAGCGGGACGTTGTTGGCCGTGGAGAGCACCAGGTTGCCGTCCCACTGCATGGTCAGGTGGTCGCCCCGGCCGACCGTGTTGCTCGCGTGGAGGACCGTGCGGCCGCCGTCGGCGTACTCGACGAGGTTGCCGTCGTCCTGCATGGCGAGGATGTGGCCGTTGCTGGAGACGAGCCGCCGGCCCTTCGACAGGGTCTGGCCGGCGGCGAGCATGGAGTCGCCGCCCGTGGGGGTGGAGCTCCGGCTGTCGAACCTGAGGTGGTCCTGCGTGAGGTTGAAGGCGATGGGGCCGGTGGGGGTGGCGTTGCCGCGGATACCGCCGTTCGACGAGTAGTAGGACGTGACCGAGGTGCCCGTCAGCCAGGACATGGTTCCCTGGAAGTCGGCGGTACCGTGGTCGAAGATGTAGACGCCGTACGCGTAGCTGTTGACGGAACCCGAGCGGAAGAAGGGGGTGTTGTTCACCCCCGGGCCCCCCTGCAGGTTGCCGGTGTTGATGTTGACGGCACCGAAGTCCTTGTCCTGGTAGACCACGACGACGTTGTACTTGCGGTTGGTGTCCTGGTCGACTTGATCCAGCATCGAATTGACGAACGAGGTGTACTGGGCCTTCGCCTGGTACGCGCTGAAGACCCGGTCGATGCCCGACGTCACCGCGCCGAGGATGTCGCCGGCGGCCGAGCTCGCGTTGACGTGCGCGCCGGTCTCCACCTGCCCGATCACGCTGTCTCCGGCTGCGGGCGTCCCCGGGTTCGCCAGGGCCGGGGGGACGCAGACCGCCACCACGCCCGCCATGCCCGTGGCAACGACGGCGGTCTGGAGGGCCTTGCGGATCCTTCTCATTGAACGTCCTCTTCTCTTTGGGTGATTGGGCCCCCGAGAGCCAGCAACAAGACCCTGGACCAGGCGCTGTGACAGGGCGTGCAGACTGAACCGGCCGGGGCGTACAGGACGGCCCCCGCCTGGAGGCGCAGGGTGAGTGCGGCCCCGTCCCGCGGGGCGATGCGCCAGGTGCCGGATCCGCCGAGCTGGCAGACCAGCAGGTCGTGTGCGGTACGCACGGCGGCCCCGCTTTCCACGGGGTGGGGCAGGACCCTGACCGGGCGGTCCAGCCGCCGGGCCAGGGCGGCCGGGAGGAACTCCTCCAGGGCGCCCGGGTCCGGCAGCTCGTGCTCCGGCCACATCAGGCCGGGACTGCGGCCGAGGTGGACGGAGAGGAACAGCACGACCTCCTCGACGAGGAGGCTTTGCGTCCCTTCGGGGACCTGGGCGGTGCTCGGCATCCGGGACGGCCTTCCTGCATTCCGGCCCGGCGAGAACTGCCCGTCTCAGAGGCCCGTTTGGTGGTCGGGGTGACGGACAGAATCCTGCGCCGCGCGCAGCCGCGGGAAAATCCGCGACAAACCGGCCCCGTACCGTCGGCCCCGTACCCCAGGTCCCGGATTCACGCCCTCCCCGGGCGCCGACGCGCCGGGCCGCGAACGAGGATCAGCAGTCGCCGGTGAGAAGGCCCGCCCGTGCGGCAGCCGCTCCGGCCTGGAAGCGGCTGTCGGCGCCGAGGCGGTCCATGATGTCGGCGATGTGGCGCCGGGCCGTACGCAGGGACATGCCCAGGCGGCGCGCGATGGCCTCGTCCTTCAGGCCCGCGCCGAGCAGCCGCAGGATGGTCTGGTCGATCTCGCGGGCGACCTGCTCCAGGCCCTGGCTGGCGGCGTCCGCGAACACGGCGGCCTGCTCCCAGGAGTGCTCGAACAGCTCGCACAGGTAGGCGACGGTGTGCGGCTCTCGCACCACCACCGCGCCCCAAGTGCCGTCGCTCAGGGGCAGGAAGGCCGTCTCCCGGTCGTACACGACGAGCCGGCCGAACAGCTCGTGCGCCGTACGGTGCTCGGCCCCCAGGGCCGACGCGGCGGCGACATAGGCCTGGGTGGGGGCGTGGAAGCGGGACGTGTGCGGGTGCAGGACCCGCAGCCGGATCCCCCGCTCCAGCAGGGGCCGGTCGCGCTCCAGCGTGTCGCGCAGGGTCTCAGGGGTGCGGAAACCGCCGGCGGGCTGGCAGGTGAAGACCTCGCTACGGCAGGCCGCGGCGGCCCGGGTCATGAGGGTGCGCACCGTCTGCATCCCGGAGACGACCTCCAGCGCACCACCCGCCGCCAGCACCCCGCGCTGGTACGCGGAGGTGAACTGCTGCAGCTGCCGGCGCATCCGGAAGAGCTGGTACTGCCGGCTGCGGATCTCCTCCTCGACCGGGGCGGCCAGCTGCGCGGCCGCCACCTCGGGGGCCACGGCGTACCCGGTGCCGGGCTCCTCCGGATCCGCGTGGACGAGCCGGGCCGCCAGCAGCCGTTCCAGCGCGGCCGCCGCGGCCGTCTCGGCCAGACCGAGGTCCTCCGCCACGGCCGCGGCGTCGAGGCGGCGGTGCTCGGCGAGCCACTGGAAGACCGCCCGATCCGTCTCCTCGAAGACCGTCAAGCCCGATATCCACCCAGGAAGCCGCTCTTCATCCACTTCGTCCCCCACTCCTCTTACTGCCACGTAACTTTAGTGACAGGCGGGGCCCGTAGTACCGGAGCTCGGCGGCGGCCATGCTGAACGTGTCCCCGGCTCCGGCAGTCCCGCCGGCGTCCGGGGCCCCTTTCCGGTCCGACCGGCCCGACTGACCAACGGAGTCCCTCGTGAAGTTCAAGCGCCTCGCCCTCACCGCCCTCACCGCCCTGACCGCGGCCCTGCTCGCCGTGGGGGTCCCGGCCGCGGCCCACGCCGACACCGTCCCGCCGCTCGACCCGGACCGGGGCACGGGAAGGTGCCGCATCGTGCCGGAGGAGGAGCTCCGGGAGCGGTTCGGCCCGGAAGGGCTCGCCGCCCTGAGGGAGAACGGCGTTCTGCCTGCGACCGGGCCGGTGTGGCTGTGCACCGGCGGCGGATCCGGCAACGGCTGGGGACCGGTGCCCCCGCGGGACAAGATGGTCTGATGAGCCGCCCGCCAGCACACGGAGGACGGCCATGACCGCGCAACCCGCACCCCTTCCCACGTTCACGGCCCGGGAGCGGGAACTCCTCGGCCATCTCACCCGGGGGGCCACCGACCGCGCCATCGCCCGCCACATGGCGCTCAGCCCCCACACCGTCGACACCTACCTGCGCCGCCTGCGCCACAAGACCGGCACGAGCAACCGCATCCAGCTCGCCATCGTCGCCCACACCGCCCTGCACTCCCCGTGACCGAGCCCGGACGACGACACCGCGGAGGCCGCGCGCCTGGACTACGCGGAGCCGCTGGGGACCGGGGCGTTCTCGGTGGCGGCGATCGTCCGGCGCAGGAGGCGGCGTGCGGTGTCCAGTTCGGCGGCACGCCGGTCGAGGACGTCCAACTGGTCGCGGAGGCCGGTGAGGACGCCGGGGCAGGGTCGCAGCGTCGCCTCGTCGGCGGTGCAGGGCAGGACCTGGCGGATGACGCGGGTGGGCAGGCCCGCGGCCAGGAGGGTGCGGACGCGCCGCACCGTGTCCTCGGGCCGGTCGTCGTACTCGCGATAGCCGTTGGCGCGGCGCTCCGAGTGGATCAGCCCCATCCGCTCGTAGTAGCGCAGCAGGCGCTCGCCGACTCCCGTACGACGTGACAGCTCCCCGATCAGCACCGGGCCGCTCCCTTCGGCTTGGCCTTCCAACGGTGTCAGGGAGCAACAGTGTGCGCGTCGGCCGAATTCCGGTCCGATCGTCGAGGAGGGAACGACCGTTGATCATCGATGCGCACAGCCACGTCCACGACCCTGTCGAGGCGCACGTGGGGCTGCTGGACGAGGCCGGGGTCGACCGCGCCGTGCTGTTCGCCACCCGCCCGCATCCGGAGCGGGCCGGTGACCTCGTCTCGCTGCGCCGGGAGATGGCGGTCCTGGACGCGGCCATCGGGGGCCGGGCGGGCACGGCCGAGGGGTATCGCGGGGCGTGGGCGGAGTTGGACGCGGCCCTCGCGGCGCGGCCGGAGCGGTTCATCGGCTTCCTGTCCGTACCGCTGGACCTGGGGCCGGAGCAGATCGCCGCGACCGTGGAACGGGAGGTCGTCGGGCGCGGGATGCACGGGATCGGCGAGCTGACGCCGCCGCCGGGGCGGGCGGGGCTGATCGAACCGGTGCTCCGGGCGGCGGCCGATCACGGCCGGCTGCCCGTGGTCGTGCACGGATCCGCCCCGACGACGGCGGACGATCTGAGGACCCGGTCCGCCCTCGCCGGCCGGTACCCGACGGTTCCGCTGGTGGTCAGCCAGCTCGGAGGGCCGCACTGGATGCAGGCGGTCGAGCTGGTGCGGGACACCCCGAACATGTACCTGGAGCTGTCCACCGCCGGCATCGTCTTCGCGGTCCGGCTGGCCATCAAGGAGATCCCGGACCGGACCCTGTTCGGCTCGGACGCCCCGTACGGCGACCCGGTCCTCGCCCGGGCCATGGTGGAACGGGTCACCAGCCCGGGCGAGGTCCGCGACCGGGTCCTCGGCGCAACGATCGCCGAGCTGGCCGGGCTCGGCTGAGCCAGGGGCAGGCACGGTCCGCGTCGGCACGTGAGCGGGGGCGCGGCCCACCGCCGCCTTCAACGTCGCGCGCCGGCCATGAGCGCCGTGTAGAGCAGCAGGTACGCGGTCAGGCCCACCGCCCAGCCGTAGTCGGCGAGCGGCTTCAGGAAGGGGATCAGGCCCTCTTCGGGGCGCTTCTCTCTTTCCGAAGATCAGCGGCTGGCGCCCTCCGGCCAGAGGATCCGGGCAGGGACTCCGGTGCGCTCGGCGTACGCCACCACGTCCGCCGTGCCGCCGTACCCCCATGCAGGCTTGCCGTCCCAGACTGCCAGCAGCTCGTCCGAGAGGCCCACGAGTACCTCGCTGCCGGCCATGTGTGCTGCCGAGTCCGAGGCCGACATGCCCGTGTGGTGGACCTCGGCGGCCCGGCTCAAGAGCTGGTCGTACACAGGCCAGTGCCCTTCGGGCAGTCCTTCGCGGTACTCCTCCGCCGGGATCACGACCTCCAGGAGCCCACCGTGGGCGAGGACGTACTCGGCGAACCACGCGTCGGGGCCGTCCGCGATGCAGGAGACGCCGACCAGCTCGGCAGGGTCGTACCCGCTCACCGCTGCCTCCAGCAGCCCGCGAACCTGTTGCTCGACTTCCGTGCTCAGCCCTCGATGACCGGTGACACCCACACGCATCGCGTGCCCTCCCTACAGGTAGACGTCGTGCAGCTGCTCGTCGAAGTCGCGGACCGCCTTGGGTGGTGACGCGGTTCGGTACGAACATCGGACCGCGCGAGCACGGTCCACGATCCGCCCGGAACGGTACTGCACACCTGATTCCAGGGCGCGGGAAGCCATCGCGAAGGCGGCCTCAACCCGCCCGGCCGCCAGATGGCCGGCCGCGATGTCCAGCACCAGCAGCGCCCGCTGCTTTGCGTGCCCGGTGGCGAGGGCCTCGGTGCCGGCGTCGAGGACCCAGGCGGGAAGTCTCAGCCGGGCCCCGCAGGCGACCCGTGCCGCCGCGACCTTGGCCTCACTGAACTGGAACACCCAGGGCCACGGAGTCGACTCCTGCGACCCCAGCCGCGCAGCAAGCGATCGGCTCTTGGTCAGGGCCTGGTCGGTTGCCTCTTCGTCTCCCGCCGCAGCGTGGGCCAAAGCCTCGACCGACAACAGCCACGCGTCCGCGACGGCCGGCCTGTGCGCGTCCAGGAGTCCACGGGCCTTGCGCGTCCAGCTCAGGGCCTGCACTCCGTTGCCCGCGTCCGCCTCGAACTGGGCCATGCTCCCGGCCTGGTAGGCGGCCAGCAAGGGATCACCCGCAGCCCGCGCCGCCTTGATTGCCGAGGCGTACCAGCTTCGCGCCGACCCGTGATCACCCATGTCCCACGACAGCCAGCCCAGCAGGCTCGCCGCCTCACTGCCGACAGCCGCCAGCCGGGCCCGCTGGCGGTCATCGCTCGCCGCCCGGCTCACGCTCTGTACGAGCCGCAGGTGCGCCTGTACCGCTTCCGACAGGTCCCGTGACGGGGTCGCTCCGTCCAGGCGCCGGTACGAGGCTGTACCCAGCCGCAGCGTTGCCGCCTGCCCCACGCCCTCGCCCGGATCGGGGAATGCAGCCAGGGCCGGGGCCACGGCGGCCGCGGCCACTCCTCCCATGAAGCCTCGTCGTTCCATGTGCTCGTACCCATCTCGTACCGCTGCGTCCGCGAGCCCTAACAGGGAGGCGGGAACACCCAGGTGGGCCGCCATCACCGCCAGGACGTCCGTCGCGTATGCCCCGGGCCCGCGCTTCTCCAAGCGTGACACCGCCGACTGTGATAGCCCGCAGGCCTGGCCTAACTGTGTCTGAGTCAGACCCGCACCCCTGCGGACCAGCTCGATGACCTTGCCGTAGTCCTTCGCCCTGGACGCGTCTTTGACCGCCGGCGTCATGCTCAACGTGCCCCCAGTCTTGGGCTTCAACCGCTGATTCTCGTGCCCGTACCCGCTGCGCGCATATCCGTATGCGCATGCCGCATCGGAGATGGTCCCACGCCGCCCTGCCGCCGTTGACTGGTCATGCCGCCCGAGGCGACGAAGTTCAGTTCCACCATCCGCCGACGACGGTAGGGAGTGACCTGTGACCGGCCAGAACGCCCAGTACGAGTACGTACCTCACGGGCTACTGCACAAGAGGGTCCGCGACATCGCCTCGGGCGTCGAAGGCGAACTGATGGCCGTGATCAACGAGAACTTCTCGGACACCGGTATCGAGCGCTGGATGGAGCTGGCCTACATCCGGGGCGCGTCCGGCCGGGAGTTCACCACCGCCGTCGACAACGTCGAGCGGGCCTGATGCGCATCTGCTGCCGGTGCGGCCGCACGATCCGCAGCCAGGACCACGACACGATTCCCGTGGACTCGGCGTCCGGGGCCCGCCCCGACCAGCACGCCGACACCCACGGGGATGCGAATTGCAGGCCGATCAGCGTCAACGATCCGGCCGACCTCCACTGACCCGCACACGAGCAAGGGAGAAGCATGTCCAGTCCCACCCCGCCCCCTCCTCCGTGCAATACCCAACCGGGGACCCCTCCGCCACCGTCGGAGACCGGAGGAACCATGACGCTCATGATCGAGCCCGGCGTGCGTGACGCCCGTGCTCTCCTGGAGCCCGACGACTTCATGGCCGTCACCGCGACCGTCGCCAAGGACAACCCGCACATGGGCTGGACCATGGCCCAGCGCGTCACCTTGGAGGGCATCAAGTTCGTTGCCGCAGCCGCCGCCGGCACCCGGGGCATCGCCCCGTCCCGTGTTGTCGACGAGGGCTGGCACGCCCTCATCCTGCACACCGCCATCTACAGCGCCCTGTGCGAGCGCCTCGGCAGGTTCGTCCACCACTACCCCGAGCCGCCGGACTCCGGCCGCTATGACCCGGAGTTCATCGACCGCACCATGGCCGCGATCGAACGGGCCGGCTTCCCCGTGGACCGGGAGCTGTGGCGGGGACCGGACAACGGGATCGTGGAGGTGTCCGCATCGTGCCAGCACGCCCCGGACTGCGGGCCGATCCAGCCCATGCCGACCCCGCAGTGCCTCCCGGACCCGCCCCCGCCGCCCCCGCCCACCGAGTAGACAGCCGGCCTGAGCGCTACGCTCCACTCCGATGGGAGGACTCATGCAGGAGTGGACAGACCCTCGGTACACCGAGGTAGTCGAGGCCTGGCGTGAAGCGCAGCTGCCGACGTCCCGTGACCCGGAAGAACCTCCGGCCCGCGGGTTCATCATGCAGCCGCCGTCTCACGACTGACCTCAAGCCCGGCCCGGCCGCCCGAGCGGCCGGGCCCCTTTCCCTGCGGAGTCCCCTTCATGACCACCGAGTCTTCCTGGGACGGATATGCCCGCCTCGCCCTGGCCGGCCGCCCGGGTCCGCCGCCGCTCTTCAGCTGGACGATCCACCCCGGACACGGACTCGGCGCGGAACTCCTCGAAGTCGGCTCGGAGTCCACCGTCCTGGAACTCGGCTGCGGCAAGGGCGACCGCCTCGCCTACCTGACCTCGCTGGGTGTTCGGGCCGTCGGTGTCGACATCTCAGGGGTACAGGTGGCCGCCGCGACCGCCCGGTGGGGATCGGCGATCGACGTGCACCACGCCGACGCCGTCCATTTCCTCCGCCACGCCACCGCCATGTACGACGCCGTGTACTCGGCCTACGGTGCTCACTGGTTCACGGACCCGGTGCTCCTCCTCCCAGCCGTCCGCGAACGTCTCCGTCCTGGGGGCGTGCTGGTGCTGGCCCATCTGCCCCCCGGGAAGCACTTCGACGTCTACGGCCCTACGGCCGCGCGGTCCGCTTCGGCGACCGTACCCCGCTGGGAGGGGCAGGCTTACCAGTGGGCCAACGTCCTGGAGGAACACGGCTTCCTCGCTCCCTCGGCCTGCACCATCCACCCGCCTGGCGGGAGCAGAACGGAGCCCACGATCGTGCTCCGTGCCTGGGGATAGATGCCTCGCTGCCGTGCACGATCCCAGTCATTGACAGGCCGAGGATCCGTCGAGGATCCGGGAGCGCTGGCCGCCGCCGACCTCCGCCGCTCCCGCCCAGCCGCCGAAGATCTTGCCGAGCAGGATCAAGAAGCCGGGCCCATGGTGGCCGGTCGGCCGGGAGGGCGACAAGGGTCGGGCGCGGCCTGCGCGGCGAACCCCGGGCACGGCCGGGCAGACTGGAGCACCCCTACGGAGGGTGCCCAAGTGTCGTTGGAACGAGAGCCGATGGATCTCGAGGCATACGTGGCCCGGACGCGCGGTGGCCCTTGTTTCGTCTGTGCGTTCCTCGCCGGAGATCCGGACTACCGCCACGAGACGGTCTTCGAGGACGAGGACCACATCGCGTTCCTGGACAGATGGCCCACGGTGGAGGGGAAGGTCCTCGTCGCCCCGAAAGCGCACATCGAGCACGTCGTGCGCGACCTGGACGAGGCGGCCTACAGCCGGCTGATGCTGTTCGTCCGGGAGATGGCGCTCGCCGTCGAGGCCGTGTGCGGGCCGGAGCGCACCTACCTCTATTCCCTCGGCAGCCAGCAGGGCAATGCCCATCTGCACTGGCACATCGCCGCCCTGCCGCCCGGTGTTCCCTACCACGAGCAGCAGTTCCACGCGCTGATGACGGAGAACGGGGTCATGACGCTGCCGCCGGGCCGGTCAGCCGGGATGGCCGCACGCCTTCACGAGGCGGTCCGTGCCCGGGGCAGGTTCAAACGGGGCTGACCGACGAGGAGAAGGGGACGGGAGACGGGCGACCGGATCCCGGCGGACGTTCGCACACGGTCCGACCCGCGACGAACCCGGACCGGCCCGTGGGCCCGCACCCCGCCGGAGGTGCGGGCCCGCGCGTTCACGCCGCGGTTGTCACCAGGACGACTTGGTGACTCCGGGCAGGAAACCGGCATGCGCCTGCTCACGCATCCGGACGCGTGAGAGCCCGAACCTCCGCAGGTGTCCGCGGGGCCGGCCGTCCACGCTGTCCCGGTTGCGCACCCGGGTGGCGCTCGCGTCGCGGGGCTGCCCGCGCAGCTCCGCCAGCGCCGCGCCCCGCTCGGCCTCCGTCGAGGACGGCCGCCGGAGGACCTCCTTCAGCTCGGCGCGCCGGGCCGCGTACCGCGCGACGACCACCTTGCGCTTCTCGTTCTGCGCGACCTTGCTCTTCTTGGCCATCAGACCTTCACCCCCCGGCCGCGGATCCGGGCCACCGCGGCCTCGATGCCGATGACGTCGACGGTCTTGACCGCCTTCGCGCTGAGGGTCAGACGGACATGGCGTCCCTCGCTCGGCAGCCAGTAGCGCTTGCGCTGGATGTTGGGGTCGAAGCGGCGGAACGTACGCCGGTGCGAGTGGGAGACGTTGTTGCCGAAGCCGGGCTTGGCGCCGGTCAGCTGGCAGTGCGCGGACAAGGTGCTACCTGCCCCTCTCTGGACGGAAGCGGTTATTGGAAATGATTTCCATTCCCGTATAGTAGCGGCATGGCACGCAACGAAGTACGCCCGATCGTCAAGCTCCGCTCCACGGCCGGCACCGGCTACACGTACGTCACCCGCAAGAACCGCCGGAACGATCCGGACCGCATGGTGCTGCGCAAGTTCGACCCGGTGGTCCGCCGGCACGTCGACTTCCGCGAAGAGCGCTGACCCCCGCCCCTCCTGCTTGAAGGACACCGTCATGAAGCCCGGGATCCACCCCGCCTACGGCCCCGTCGTCTTCCGCGACAAGGCCGCCGACTTCGCCTTCCTCACCCGCTCGACCGCCACCGGCGACAAGACGGTCGAGTGGGAGGACGGCAACACCTACCCCGTCATCGACGTGGAGATCTCCTCGCGGAGCCACCCCTTCTACACCGGCACCGCCCGCGTCCTGGACACCGCCGGCCGCGTCGAGCGGTTCCAGCGCCGGTACGGGAGCACGGCGTGACCCTGCCCGTCGTCATCGTCGGCGGGCTCCACTCCGACGCCCGCAGGGAGGTCGTGGACCGCCTGCTGCACGCGGTCCCCGACAGCGTCGCCCTCCATCACGACCTCGCCACGGCAGCGGCCGGCACGGTCCTGCGCGTGGTGCGCGACGTCTCGGGCGAGCTGTCCCGGGGCGAGACGCCCCTCGTCAACGACTGCGCCTGCTGCGCGCTGCGCGAGGACCTGGTCCCCGCACTGGAACGGCTGGCCGCCGGCGGCCTCACCCGGCTGGCCGTCGTCGAACTGTGGGACTCCGTCGAGCCCAAGGCGATGGCCGAGGTCGTCACCTCACACGGCGCCGGCCCGCTCGACCTCACCGGTGTGATCACCGCGGTGGACCCGGCGCTCGTCCTGCCCTACCTCGTCAACGGCGACGACCTGGCGGAGGTCGGCCTCGCGGCCGCCGCCACCGATCAGCGCACGGTCGGGGACACCTGGGCACGGCAGCTCGAGTACGCGCCCGTACTGGCCCTCGTCGACAGCGGGGAGGCCGACGACGAGGACCACGCCCTGCTCGCCCAGCTCCACCCGACCGCCCGGCGGGTGGATGCCGGGTCCGGCGAGCTGGCCGCGCTGGCCTTCGCCGGGTTCGACGTGGAAGCGGCGGCCGCCGCTCAGCACCCGGCCTGCGCCCTGCTGCCCCAGCAGGCGGAGGAGGCGGGAGTGACCACCCTCGTCTGGCACCGCCGCCGCCCGTTCCATCCGGAGCGCCTCTACGAGGCCCTGGAAGACCTCTGCTGCGCCGCCGCCCGCAGCCGTGGCAGGTTCTGGCTCGCCGACCGCCCCGACACCCTGCTGGCCTGGGACGCCGCCGGCGGCGCCCTGTGCGTGGAGAACGCCGGGCCCTGGCTGGCGTCCCTGCCGGACGCCGCCTGGGAACTGGTCCCGCCGATGCGCAGGGCGGCGGCCTCCCTCGACTGGCATCCCGACCACGGCGACTGCTGCCAGCACCTCGTCTTCACCTCCCCCGGGCTCGACCGCCACGGCCTGGAGCGGCTCCTGGAGTCCTGCCTCCTCACCGATGCCGAATACGCGGCGGGACCCGAGGCGTGGAAATCCCTCCCCGCCGCCTTCGACTCCCTCCTCGACCCCGTCTCGTAACACCCGTACGACCCGCCGACCCGACGACCGACGACCCGACGACCGCAAGGAACACGCATGGCCCGCCGTCAGACCCCGCACAAGCCGCTCAAGGCCCGCCCCAACCCGCTGGACGCGGCAGGGATCACCTACATCGACTACAAGGACACCGACCTGTTGCGGAAGTTCGTCTCCGACCGCGGCAAGATCCGGAGCCGCCGCGTCACCCGCGTCACCGCCCAGCAGCAGCGGCAGCTCGCCGCCGCGATCAAGAACGCCCGCGAGATGGCCCTGCTCCCGTACGGCACCAGGTAGACCCCGGCGGGTTCTTCCGGCTCGCCGGCCGCCCCCGGGTGACCGGTCTGTGGTCACAAGCCGGCGCGGTGGCCCGCTTCGAGCCCTCGGGCGCCCTCGGCCCGGACACCGCCCAGGGCCAGGAACTCGTCTTCACCGGCACCGCTTCCGGTTCTCGTGGTGCATGGCCAGGCAGAGTGCCCAGACGTCGGTGTAGGTCTTCGGTGAGGGTGATCCCCCGGCGTGGATGGCGGCTGTCCAGTGCGAGGCCGTGGTGGATCCGTCACCGACCGGGTTGCCGTCGGAGTCGCTGGGGAAGCTTCCGTTGATGTGGGTTCCGCCCGAGCCCGCCTTGGTGAAGCCGTTGGTCGTCACGTTGCCGCCGCTGGCGGCGGCGCCGCCGCTGATCAGGATGCTCTTGTCGCCCCCTTCTCCGTTGCGGCCGCGCCCGCGCCGGTCCTGTCCGTTGTCATCGGCGCAGCCGACGGTCGCCGTCTGGCCGGTGCCGCCCTCCGTCGGGCCGGCCGCCTCGCGGAAGTGGACCTTCGTGGTCATGCCGCTGGTGTTGACGTGGTCACCGGTGCGGATCGCGTAGGCGTACGTCGTGTTGCCGTTGTTGCCGTGTCCGCCGCCGATCCCCCCGACCGCGGTCCAGGAGTCGGGGTTGATCTCTCCGTCGGCAGCGGGTTTGCGGCCGAAGTCGTGTGCGGCGTCGTTGAAGGTGGGGAAGCCGGCGACCGGCTTGAGGCTGCCGACGCCGGCGGGGGTGTTTCGCACACCGCCGCCGAGCAGGAGCGTGCCGCGAGGGCATGTCGCCACGACGACCTCCGCCTACTGCGGGGCGAAGGGCCCGGCCTTCTGGTTCATGACGACCTGGGTGTGCCTGATCCGCAGGGTGGAGAGGCAGACCGCGTACGCAGTGGTGGAGAAGGCGGGACTGGCGTTGCCCCCGCTGCCGCCGAACGCGAGCCAGTGCCTGACGTCGGTGCCTACCACCCCGGGCGACTCGGTGTACTCGCCGAGGCCGTCGGGGCTGGGAGCCATGCCCAGCACGTGGTTGCCGTTGCGCGTGCTCTCGGTGCCGATGGTCTGGTCGACCCCGCCGCCGGAGACGAGACCGCCGGCGCACTCCGCGTGGGACGAGACACCGGTGAGCGGGGCTCGGCGCCGGGGCCTGCCGCGGAGGGTGCGGGTTCGGCCGGGTGTGGACGACGGGTGCTGCGCAGACGCCTCGCGCCGACCGATGGCCGGCGGATGTACGGACCGGGTGTTTGCCGGTCGTCCGCTCATCCCCTGCCGACGCGGCGTCGACCTGGTTGCGATGCGGCCCTGGCCCTGTTCCCCGGTAGTGAAAGCCCTCGTGAGCCACGCTCCGCACACTGCACAGGGATCCGACCCGCGCTCAATGCAATCCGCAGATGCGCACTTTAACCGCTGGATAATCCAGCGCCTACGGCATCTTCCAAGGATTAAGCGAGCAATTGAGACTTCATCAGGCGAGCCGCGCCCCTTGCCGTCACCGTGTCACGCCCTGCTCACCATGACCGCGGACGCCGGAGAGGACGGATGGACCCGGGGCCGAAAACGAGTCCGGTACTTAGCCGCAGCGTTCGCTTGTCGTGACCCCGACCAGGGATGATTACGCTTCGTGCTCACCAACATCATCACCGCCGTCGGTCTGGCCGTCCTCCTCTGGGCGCTCGTCCACACCACCCGCCTCGCCATCCGCAACCGCAAGGCCCGGCACTTCGACGCCTCCGCCTACGGCCTCGTCCCCCGCGAGCAGCTCGACAGCCGGCGCTCCGGCCCGCCCGGGGACGAGCCCGCGCTGCGCCTCGCCGTCGAGGCCGCCCTCGACGGCGAGTGGGAACCCGCGGCCGGGCTTCTCGCGGACACCGCCGAACGCCAGGACTGGGCGGAGCGCTGGCGGCTCGTCGAGGCGTTCGCGGATCTGGCCGTGGAGGACGAGCGCTGGCTGCGGATCTGGCGCGCCAGGCGGCCGCACGACGCGGACGCCGTCGTCGTACACGCCCACGCCCTGCTGCTCCGCGCCTGGGCGGCGCGCGGCGAGAAGGACGTCAGTCAGACCTCCCGCGAGCAGATGGCGCTGTTCGGCGAGCTGCTGCCGACCGCCATGTACGCCGCCCAGGAGGCGGCCAGGCTGGCGCCGGGCGATCCGTCCCCGTGGGTCACGATGGTCGCCGCCGCGCGTGGACTGGGGCTCTCCCACGACGAGTTCCGCCGCCTGTGGAGCGAGGTCACGAGCCGCGCGCCGCAGCACTACGACGCGCACTGGCACGCCCTCCAGTACTGGTGCGCGAAGTGGCACGGCTCCCACCAGCTGATGTTCAAGTTCGCCAAGCAGGCGACGGCGTCCGCCCCGGCCGGGAGCCTGATCTCGGGCATCTACCTGCATGCCGTGTACGAAGCCACCCTCCAGGACGGCGAGGCCGCGTACCGCACCTGGGCCACCAAGTCCATGCTCGCCCGCGTTCAGGCCGACCTGGCGCAGGCCGCCCCGGAGGACCGCCGGCTTCCCTCGGTACGGCACCTGTACGCCGCCGCACTCGTGAAGACGGGGCGGTACGCGGAGGCCCTGGCGCAGTTCCGGCTCATCGGCGGGTGGTGCGGAGCGGCGCCCTGGACCGACGAGCGGGATGCCGCGGCGGCATTCGACCACGCCCGCGGCCTGGCGGCCCTCCACTCGGGCCGCCCCTAGGGGGCGTCCGGGGGGGGGGGGGGGGGGGCCCCCCCCCCCCGAACGGGGGGGGGGGGGGGGGGGTACGGCCCGGAGCCGTCCCCGCTTGTGGGTGACCCCCCCCACCCCCCCATACAGAA